>JBGQHV010000243.1:0-4243 GCA_041498155.1 Gemmatimonadota bacterium
CTGGCCGAGGCGTGGGTCGTGGTCAGCGCTGTTGTCGTACAGACGCAGCGCGGTGAGCTGGGGGAGCAGGCGGATGAGGTTCGTGCGGCTGGTGTCGAACCGCTCGCGGATCTTCGCTGCGGGGATGTCGTGCCCACCGGCGGCGACTCTGGCACGCACGCGCGCGATGTGCAATGCGGGATCGGTCAATCCCACGTACCAGATCCGCAGCGCGATTCCGGCCGAGGCGGCCTGCTCGAGCAGGTGCACGATCGTGGCTCCCCCGAGCGTCGTTTCAAAGGCAAAATCTAAGCGTTCATCGATCGCTCGTTCCAGCAGGCGTCGTCCCTCATGCCAGGCGGCGCTGTTGGCCGCCGTCAGATCGGTGCCGGGGTTGCGTAGCAGAATCTGGCGAGCGGCTTCGTCCGGGTTGAAATAGTCGGCCTTTGCTGCTCGGAACATCGCCCCCGCGATGCTGCTTTTGCCGGCTCCGTTCGTTCCGGCCAGGACGTAGATGCATGGAGTCGCACCGACTTCAACCACGCTTGCGCGCGGCTCGCACGGCGGCTTTGCCTAATTCCTGTGGAGATGCATCAAACGCGGCTTTCATGGCGCGGCGCGCGTCCGGCGTTTGCATGCGATCCAGCAGCGCATCGAAGTCGTCTGTCAGGGTGTCGAGCTGGCGCGTGGCGCTCTGTGCGAGCGCCTGGAACTCTTCGATGGAGAGCAGGACGGCCTTGGGAGCGTCGTGCTTCGTGATGACGATGACGTCCCCTTGCATCACCATGTCGAGCACTCGGCCAAACTCGTTCTTGGCCTGTGTGGCACTCATCGAGGACGCGTCGACCTGCTCGCCGCGGCGGTTGCGCAGGGTGGCGAGGGGGCTGGTTTTCATGGGGTAGCTCCTGTTATCGACCATTTTAGCCATTATGGTCGAAACAGTCAATAATCGTCCAACCCCCGACTAGGGCAGCCGGCTGTCGAGCAGCCGGGCGAGCTGCAGCGCGATTTGCTGGCGGTGGTCACCGGACGCGGTGCGGGCTTTCACCACGCACAACCGACCGTGGGCACAGTCGAACCACAGGTCGCCATACGAATTGTCGTACCGCGCACTCGCCACGAAGCCGGCCACGGGGTCGCCGCTGACTTGTTGCCGCATCGACGGCGTCACGGACGCATCGAACGCCGCAACCTCGATCGCGTCGTGCCACCCGTCCGGGTATCCCTCCGCCTGCTGCGCGCGGGTGGCCGTCCAGCGGCAGCTCTGCGTCCCCCACTGGTTGGAGAGGCTGCTGCTGCCACCGTCATGGGGACCGATCGCCGCCGCGATCTCGTCAGCGGTGAACAGGGCGCACCGATCGAGCTCGCCCTTGTCGGCTGCGAGGGCGTTACTCGAAGTTGTGCGGCCCGAAGAACCTCCTCCGCAGCCTGCGAGCAGCACGAGCGCACAGACGACCAGCCGATTCATGCCGGGAACCTACCGGTGCCTAACTCTTCGGCAACTCCCGGATCTCGACGGTTCCCCCAGCCTCAAAGATCGGATTGCCGCTCACCAGATCGCGCGCCTGATTCAGGCTTTCGGCCTGGACCCGAATGTACCCCGAGATGTGTTGCGTGATGTTGGGTGGGGGAACGGTGGACTTCGAGACGCAGACGCCGTCGCCGATCGCGCTGCCACCCTGGAACGCCCCCGCCTGCGTGAGCTTGGCGAAGTATGCCGCCCATGCATCGCTGCCGGGGGTGCGCCGCCCGCGCGATGTGTCGCCGTGCATGAAGAGGATGTAGTCGTTCATCGTCCTGACCGAGGGTCACTGTTGCGAAGGGTCGCTTCCTGTGCAGTATAGTGATCCACTCACGGGGAGGTTGGCATGTCAGCGGAGCGTAAACGGGCGGACGTCCTGGCCGTTCGGCTCGAGCAGGGGGCCCGCGGGCTGGCCAGCTTCGCGAGCGCCCTCACGGACGCCGAGTGGCAGACCCGGGTTCCCAAGGACGGGCGCAAGATCGGCGTCGTGGTGCATCACGTCGCGAGCATGTACCCGCTGGAGATTCAGCTGGCCCAGGTGTTGGCGGGAGGCAAGCCGGTGGCGGGCGTGACCTGGGATGCCGTCAACGAGATCAATGCCGGGCACGCCAAGGAGCACGATGGCGTCACGAAGGAGGCGGCGCTCGAGCTGCTGCGGCGCAACAGCGCGGCCGCCGCGGCCGCGATCCGGGCGCTCAGCGACGCGGAGCTCGATCAGGCCGCGCCGGTGTCGCTCAACTCCGATGCGCCCCTCACGTGTCAGTTCTTCCTCGAGGACCACGCCGTCCGGCATAGCTATCACCACCTCGCCCGGATTCGAGGGGCGTTGAAGCGGTAGGCGTGTCTCCATGCATGCTGTAGAGCCGTGACCCGACGGCGAGGAACCACGCGGTGAAGAACACCTGAGAGACCAACGTGAGCACCGGTCCGATGGCGTAGGGATAGGAGCCGATGATATCGACCACCGCGGTCGCGAATCCCAGGTACACGACCGGCTTGCCGTACGCTCCACCGCGCATGGCCAGACTCAGGACGAACGTGGCGATCCCCATCAAGAGAAAGACCGCGTGCAGACCGCCGTAAAAAATGGCGACGACGAACGCCGCGAGATCGGGCGTATTGACCCGGACGCCATACACAGGATAGACCAGACGCCCGTGCACGACGAGCAAGACCATCAAGACCGGGATGGCGGCCGCCATGAGTCCGCACCCGAGCACGGCCTTCGCTCGATCGACGTCGGCGAGACTCTGATAGAGGGCCACGACCGCCGGCACCAGGAACCCTGTGGCGAAGAACAGGATCTCGCTCTGGAAATCCTGAATGAGCCGAGTCGATCCGATCCAGGCAAGGATCTCCGGACCCGTTGAGGGTGGCGTCCCGGCCATGAGGTCCAGGACGGCTCGCGCCAGAAACAGCAGGCCGCTCACGACGAATGCCGCTCCGCCGAGCCGGTAGAGTCCCTTCACTCCATGCGACATGGTGAGGCTCTCCAGGACCAGGGTGGTCAGCCGCGCGCTGCCGGTGCCAGGCGATAGCGGATACGGAGCAAGTGTAGCCGCACCGCGACGTTGATCGCGAGCGCCACATACGGTGCCACGAGCGCAATGAGCGTCGCGGCGAGATAGGTCACAAACGTGATCCGATAGCCCCGGCGGATGCGGCCCAGCGCCTGCGCATCGACCTCCGGACGACACAATTGACCGCGCGCGATGGCGGCGACCAGCAGGTTGAACGCCGCACTGCCGAAAACGAACGTGCCGCAATAGAAGGCAACCGCCGTATTTGTCTCCCGACCTCCCAGGTTGGCCGCAAGCACCGCGGTTGGAAACGGGATGAACGTGACATAGATGAGGGCCAAACCATTTGCGAGGAGGACCCAGTGACTGGTCGCGCGGATCAAATGCATGAGATCGTGATGGGTGATCCACGTGACGAGAATGACGAAGAAGCTGAACGCAAACGCGAGGTAATGGGGCCAGAGGGCCAGGAGGCCAGCCCACAGGCTTCCTGCGGCGCCCGTCTCTGGAAGGCGGATCTCGAGGATCAGCAGGGTACTCGCGATCGCGAACACGCCATCGCTGTACGCTTCGATGCGGCTGGTGCCTTCGGCCAATGCGACCTCCCGACTCGCTGGTTTAGGCGGCTGCCTCGGGCACTGTGGCCAGGAACTGCTCGATCGCGGCCGAGGAGCGCAGGATGACAACGCGCTTGCTCGTGTCGAGCGCCGCCAGCCGCGCAAGCATGTCGCCGCGGCGGAGGGATGGATAGGTCCAGATCCAGGCCAGGAACTCCCAGCTCAGGCGTTCGCGACAGCCAGAAGGGAGCTCGGGACGGACTCGCCCAAGGTGACGAACTTGGCGTCGTAGGACACGCCACAGACAAACGAGGCGTGGGAGATCGAGAAACACCACGGTGTCACAGGCGTCAAGACGGACGTCGAGCGTCCCGACATAGCTGCCATCGATAATCCACGCAGCGCGGCTGATGAGTGTCTGGACCGTGGCGCGTTGACCGACGACATCGAACGCGACCTTTACCCCCTCCTATTGAGCCCTCAACGCCACCCACGGATCGATTCGCGCCGCACGGGCCGCCGGAATCCAGCAGGCGGCGATGCCGACAGCCCCCATGAGCAGCGCGACGACGGTGAGGGTCACCGGGTCATGAGGCGCCACCCCGAACAGCAATCCCTGGATCAAGCGTGTCAGCAGCAGTGAGCCGATCACGCCCAGTGTCAGC
>JBGQHV010000244.1:0-4223 GCA_041498155.1 Gemmatimonadota bacterium
CAGCCCCGCCATCCGCGGGCGGGCGTCTCGCCGAAACGTGAGCCGCGCCTCGTCGCCCCGCACCAGGATCGTCTCCAATCCCGCTCGGGCGCCAAGCGCGCGGAGTTCCGTCACGAGCAACAAGCGCTCCGCTTCCGGAGGCAGAGGCCCGAAGCGATCGCGCAGCTCCTCACGAACCGCTGGAATCTCGCCAGGGCGCTCGGCGCGCGCCAGTCGTCGATAGATGTCGAGCTTCGCCGCATGGTCGGCGACGTACGCGTCCGGCAAATGCGCGGGCTGATCGAATACCACTTCCGGCGCGGGAGGCGACGCGCCTGCCGTTCCCTGCTCCCCTTTGAGCGCATGAACTTCTTCTTCGAGCCACCGCAGGTACGTGTCGAACCCGACCGCCTGCACCTGACCCGACTGCTCGGCGCCGAGCAGATTGCCGGCGCCACGCAGCTCGAGGTCGCGCAGCGCGATGCGGTAGCCCGACCCGAGGTCGGTGTGATGCTCGAGCACGGCCAGTCGCTCCTCCGCCACCGGATCGGTCAAATCGGGCACCAGCAAATAGCACGAGGCGCGGCGATGGCTTCGCCCCACCCGGCCGCGCAGCTGGTACAGCTGAGCCAGCCCGAAGCGATCCGCGCGATCGACGATCATCGTGTTCGCATTCGGGACGTCCAACCCGGATTCGACGATCATCGTGGACACCAGCACATCCACTTCCCCCGCCACGAACCGGGCCATCACGCGATCCAGCTCCGCTTCCTTCATCTGCCCGTGCGCGACGGCCACCCGGGCGCGCGGCGCCAGCACCCTCACCCGGGCGGCGATCGTATCGATCGTTTCGATCCGGTTGTGGACGAAGTACACCTGTCCGCCGCGATCGAGTTCCCGTGCCATCGCCTCTTCCAGCAGACCGTCGTCCCACGGCTCGACGAACGTGAGCACCGGCGAGCGGTCCTTGGGCGCCGTCTCGAGCAGGGTCATGTCCCGGAGCCCCGCGAGCGACAGGTGCAGGGTGCGCGGGATCGGCGTGGCGGTGAGGGTGAGGACGTCCACGGCGAGCTTGAGCGCCTTGAGGCGCTCCTTGTGCCGCACGCCGAACCGGTGCTCCTCGTCCACGATCACGAGCCCCAGGTCCTTGAACGACACGTCGGGCGACAGCAGCCGGTGCGTGCCGATCACTATGTCGAGCGACCCATCCTCGAGCCGGGCGCGCGCCGCGGCGATCTCCTTCGGCGAGCGGAACCGGGACAGCACCTCGAGACGCACGGGATAGTCCGCCAGTCGCTCGCGGAACGTCCGGCCGTGCTGCTCGGCGAGAATCGTCGTCGGGACGAGGACCGCCACCTGTTTGCCGGCCTGCACGGCCTTGAACGCGGCGCGCAGCGCCACTTCCGTCTTGCCGTACCCGACGTCGCCCACCAGCAGCCGATCCATCGGCCGGGGCCGCTCCATGTCGCGCTTGACTTCGACCGTGGCCCGCACCTGATCCGGTGTGTCTTCGTAGAGGAAAGCGGATTCGAGCTCGCGCTGCCACGGCGTATCGGGGGGAAACGCGAATCCCGGAGAAAGCTCGCGGCGCGCGTAGAGGGCGAGCAGCTCCTGGGTCATGGCGCGGATCGCCGTGCGCGTCTTGTCGCGCTGCCGTTGCCAGCTGGTGCCGCCGAGCCGGTGCAGGCGCGGCGGCGGCGCGTCGCCGTCCCCGGGGGCGCGGTAGGGCTCGAGCTGATCCAGCCGGTAGAGCGGAACGTTGAGCCGGTCACCGCCCTCGTACTCGACAACGGCCACCTCCAACGTCGCCTCGCCGACGGGGATGGTCTGGAGCCCGCGGAAGATCCCGATGCCGTGCTCCAGGTGGACGACGAATTCCCCCGGAGCGAGGGGACGGGCGGCCGGGGAGACGGTGGCGCTGCGGTACCGTCGCGGCCGCCGCAGCCGGCGGGCGCGGCGGAAGATCTCGTGATCGGTGAGCACCCGCAGCGCGGGCAGCAGGAACCCGGAGTCGAGCGCGCCGACCACGAGCGTCGCATGTCCGGGGCCGTCCTCGAGCAGATCCTCGAGGCGCTCGAGCTGGCCCTCGTTGTCGCACAGAATGACCGTCGGCGGGGGCGTCGCCACAACCTGACGCAGTCGTTTGAGATCGCGGTCGATCGCCTCAGGAGACGCCAGGGGAAAGCGCTGCTCCGCATCGGCGGCTCCCGGCACGAGACGTCCGAAGCGGCCGATGGCCGCTCGCCAGTCGGCCGGGGCCACGAAGATCTGCTCGCGCGGCGGCGCGTCCGCTCCCATCCGCCGCGCCACTTCGACGTGATGGGCCGCCTCGCTCCACCCCCGATCGACTTCGTGCTCGATCGCGCTCTCCTGATCGAGTACGATCAACGCTTCCGCCGGAAGCAGCTCGAGCAACGACGTGCGCACGGACTCGCCGCCCTCCGGTAACCCTGTCTCCGATCGCACCGGCAACACCGTCACCCGGTCGAGCGCCTCGCCCGATCGCTGCGTGTCCAGATCGAACGACCGCAAGGAGACGATTTCGTCACCCCACCACTCGATGCGCGCCGGCCCGGCCATCCCGTATCCGTACACGTCCAGGATCCCGCCCCGCACGCTGAACTCGGCCACTTCGGTCACCATCGGCGTCCGGGCGTACCCCATGTCCGAGAGTCGATCGATCACGGCCGTCAACGACACAGGTCCCCCGGCCCCAGCGGAGAGGTCCAACCGCGCACGCGCCAGCGCGGCCGGCACGGCGGTGCGCTCCGCGCTCGCCCGGGCGGTCGTCACCACGATGCGCGCGGTCCCCGACAACAACGACTCGACGGTCTCCACCCGTTCGCCCGCGATCTCGACATGCGGCTCGTCGGCGCCGAGGCTTTCGCGCTGCGGGTAGAGGACCACGCCACCGCCGCGCAGCGCCAGCAGGTCGGCGAGCCAGCGCTCGCCGTCCGCAGGAGTGGGTGCGATGACCACGAACAGTCGTTGCGGCAGGCGGCGCGCGAGCGCGGCGACCAATACGGCCGGACTCGAGCCCGGAAGTCCGCCGACCGCACCCCGTTCCCCGGCCTCGGGCAGGTGCTCGGCCAAGGCGCGGGTGGCGGGGATCTCGTCCAGACGGTCGAGCAGGAACTCGAGGGACATCACCGCGCCAGCGTCGCCGCCGCGAGCTCCCCGAACGCCAACAGCAGGGCGAGGAGCAGGAGGAGGCCGCTCATGTCCGCGCGGCGCAGCCCGGCGAAGGCTGCCTCGGCGAACCCGTCATCCGACACCAGCTCCGCGCCGAGTGTGCTGCGAATGCGACTGGGCTCGGCTGGCGTGAGGTCGGACTCGCGGGGATCCGGTCCGTACACGATAGCGCCGACCGTGTCGGCGCCGACTGTACGAAACGCGACATGAACCGGGCCCTCTCGCTCCTCGACGACCGTTTCCCCGCGAGCGAACCGGTTGACGAGGGCGTCGAGAAACGGCAGGAATGCCGGCGCGGTCGGCAGTGCCGTCCAGGCGGTGTCGAGTCGGCTGCCCAGCAGGACGATCCCGCCGGCCGCGACCGCCCACGGCTCGCCGTTGACGCGGGCCAGCACGGCGCCGCTGTCGGTGCCCTCGAGTCGTTGACGCCGCGTCACCGGTACGCCGTCGACGCCAGCGCCGCTGATGAGTCCCGGGGTCCCCGCCGGCCCGAATCGCCAGTCCACGCCGCGCTCGGCCAGCGCGCGGTTCACCTGACCCACGAGAGCGGGATCCGCCGGCGGGAGGACGACGGACGCACCGGTCCCCGGACGATCGGCGATGGTCACGCCTGTGCCGTCGGCAACACGACCACCCGCCCGCAGCACATCGAGCCCCGCGCTGACGAAGGGACCCGCGTCCGAACCGAGCGCCACCCGAGCCGGCGGCGTCTCATGCCAGACGACGAGTCGACGGTCATCCCCGCGCAGCTCATCGGGCTCCAGAGTCACCTCGCCAATCCACCACCCCGGCCCGGGATCACCAACCGCGAGGGTCACAGTCGCGCCCGCCGGCGCCAGGCCTCGACCGACGTCTCGACTTCGAACGCGCAGCGTGACCGGGACCTCTCCTGAGCCCGGAGTGCCGCCCACCGTCACCACCGCGGCCCCGGATGTGACCCGGGCTGCGGCGATCCCTCGATTCGGCGGTGATGGGTGCGGCGCGAGCACCAACACCCGCACTCCGGTGGGAAGCGCGATCCGGTCCGTCGCCAGTGCCGTGCGCTGCACATC
>JBGQHV010000245.1:0-4136 GCA_041498155.1 Gemmatimonadota bacterium
CGCCACCACAGGACCACCACCAGCGCGGCGGCGAGCGCGCACCCGATCCCGCCCACCACGAGTCCGGGGCGGCGCAGCTCCAGGCCGAACCACACCAGCAGGACGGCGTCGAGCAGGAGGAACCCGACCGCGAACGTGGCGAGGGGGCGGCCCGGTGCGCTCACCGCACGGCTCGCCGCCGCGTCGGCAAGATGATGAGCGGGGCGTTGGCACCGGCCCCGAGCGTCCCGAGCGTCGTCGTCTCATCCAGGACCGCCGCGCCGCGGAACTTCACGACGTAGTCGGCCACGCGCGGATCCGCCTGCTTCAGGGCGCGCACCAGCGCCTGCCGCTTGAGATCCGCCACCGTCGTCTCCGGACCCACCGCGACGAACACCTGGTCCCAGACGTCGGTGACCATGACCCGCACCGCGAAGCGCTCCGCCACCGTCGTCATGCGACCTCCACGGTGGAGGTGACCGGCAGCGTGGAGAAGAACCGATCGACCGCCTGGTCGAAGAACAGGGTCGAGATGCGCACGCGGGTCGCGTCGTTCACCGGCGCGGCGTTGATCACGACCTCCTCCCCGCCCTGCCCGCGGAGCACGACGAACTGCGGGCCTTCCTTCTCGAGAAAGGCCGCCTGAGCCGGCACCCGCTCGGCGAAATACCGCTTGACGCGCGCCAGCACCTCCGGCGCCGGCAGCGCCACCGTAGCCGTGTGGATCATGGCAGGCGCAGCAGCGTGATGCCGGTGGGCTGCAGCGGCACCGGCGCCGTGGCGACCTTGGTGCGGGTCGTGAGATCGATCACGTCCACCGCGCCGGGATCGACGCCGATGCTCTCCTGACTGATGAACGCATAGCGGCCGTCGGGCGAATAGGCGACGCCGTGCGGGATTTTCTTCGTCGTGGGGATCCGCGCCACCTCGACGAGCGAATCGGTCGAGATGAGCGACACGCTCTGCGCCTTCTTGTTCGTCACGATCACCCACCGGCCGTCGGGAGACGGCTCCACGTTGTAGGCCCCGGTCCCCGTGGGGATTTCCTTCACGAGGGTGAGCGAGGCCGCGTCGATGACCTGCAGGGTGTTGCCGTGATTGCAGGCGACGTACAGCCGCGTGTCGTCCGCGGACAGCGACACGAACGTCGGCATGCACTGGCCGGCGCCCATCGCCATCGCGGCCCCCGTCTTGTGCCGCCGCGTGATCGCCAGCGACTGGCGGTCGATCTCCAGCACCTCGTCGGAATTCATGCAGCTGATGTACACGAACGTGCCGGCGTGATTCACCTTGACGCCGTGCGGCATGTCGCACGCCGCGACGTTGGTGAGCGGCGTCATCCGCGGTGTGTAGATGACCGAGACGAGATTGGTGCGCGGATGGTCGCCGTAGAAATCCGAGTTCGCCACGAACGCCAGCTCGCCGTCGGGCGTGACCGAGATCGTGGTCGGGAACATCTCGACCGGCGCCCGTCCCAGCAGCGTGTCCCCGTGCACCGCCATCTTCCAGAGCGAGCCGTACGGCGTCCCGTGGGCGATGGTCACATAATAGAATCGGCCGTCGGGGGACACGGTGATGTTGTGCGGGCCGTCGATGTCGGCCGGCATGATCCCGACCGGCACGGTCTTCACGGTCTTGAGGGTGGTGCCGTCCCAGGCGAGCTCAGAGACGATGTCGCCCGACTCGCTCACCACGTAGAGGCGATAGGGGAACGTGGCGGGGGCGGCCGGCGCCGGACTCTGCCCTGCCGCCGGCACGGCCAACGCCAGCCACAGTGCGCCGACCCCCCATGGACGAGTACGGATCACGACATGCTCCCGGATGAGCGGCACGCAAGACTGGTCGTCGAAACTGCCGCTATGATCATAACACGCTACGGCAGCAGCTCGGCAACCCGGCTCTCGACCCGGGAGTTGGGGACCGCCTCGGCCCCGAGCTCCCGGGCACGGCGCAGCAGATCGGCGTTCATATGGGAGCCGAACGCCAGCACCGGAATGCCGCGACTGTGAGCCTCCCGAATGGACGCTTCCCAGTTCCGGGCCTCCAGCTCCACCACTGCGAGATCGCACGCCGCGCCGTCGCGCGTGACGCTCCCGCCGGCACGCTCTACCAGGCCACCGAGCTTGCCGCGGAACACGAGATCCCGGGTGAGCAGATAGACGCGGCGCGACGCCCCGGTCCCCGGATCCATCACCAGATCTGGGGCACCAGCTCGGGCGCCCGCACCATCGCGTCACCCGGCTTGCAGCCGAACGCTTGCGCGAACGCGGCGCTGTTGGACAACGGGCCGTTGACGCGCCAGCGCTCCGGCGCATGCGGATCGACGGTGACCCGCGTGCGCAGCCGCGCGTCGCGGTTGTGCACCCGCCAGCTCTGCGCGTAGCCGAGGAAGAACCGCTGCTCCGGCGTGTACCCGTCGATCGGCCCGGGCCGGCCGTCGCGCTGCAGGGCGCGCTCCAGCGCATCGTACCCGGTCAGAATGCCGCCGTAGTCGGCGATGTTCTCGCCCAGGGTGAGCTCCCCGTTCACGTGGAACGTGTCCACCTGGACGTAGGCGTTGAACTGGCGCACCACGAGATCGGCGGCCTGCGTGAAATGCGCCGAATCGCTCGGCGTCCACCAGTCGCGCAGGTTGCCGGTGGCGTCGTAGTGCCGTCCTTCGTCGTCGAACCCGTGGGTCAGCTCGTGCCCCGCCCAGCTCCCCCCCAGCGAGCCATAGTTCGCCCCGTCGTCGGCAGCCGGATCGAACGTCTGCGGGATGAGCGCGCCGGCCGGGAACACCATCTCGTTCTTCGTGGGCTCGTAGTAGGCGTTCACCGTCGGCACCGTGATGTCCCATTCGGTCGTATCGACCGGCGTGCCCGGACGGTTCACTGTTCGCTGCCACTCGAAGGCGTTGGCGCGGGCTACGTTCAGCACGAAGGGTCCTTCGGCGATCCGGAGGCGGGAGTAGTCGCGCCAGCGCTCGGGGTAGCCGACCTTCTCCCCCATTTTCGCGAGCTTGTCGAGCGCCTGCGCGCGCGTGGAGTCCGACATCCAGCTGAGGCGGCCCAGCCGCTCGCCGAACGCCGCCCGGATGTCGTCGATCACCGCTTTGGCCCGGGCACGGGCTTCGGGCGGAAAGGTCTTGGCGACGTAGGCCTGCCCCAGCGCCTCGCCCAGATCGCCGTCGGTCTCCCGCAGACAGCGTTTCCAGCGCGGCAAGAGCTGCTTGGCGCCGCTGAACCGCGACGAGAACGCGAAGTCCTCGTCCACGAACGGCGTGCTGAGCCACGACGCGGCGGCGTCGAGCACGTGATAGCGCAGGTAGGCCCGCCAGCGCTCCAGCGGGGCTTTCAAGAGCAGCGAGTCGACCCGCCGCACGAACGCCGGCTCCGCGACGTTGAGCCGCTGCACCGGGGCCGTGAGGCCCAGCGCCTGGAAATACGCCGGCCACGCGAGCGTCGGGGCCATCTGGCGCAGCTGGGCGAGCGTGGTCGGGTGGTCGGTCGCCGCGGGATCGCGGCGCGCCACGCGGGTCAGCGCCGCCTGGGCGAGCTCGGTTTCGAGCACCAGCACGTGTGCCGCGTCCCGCGCCGCCGCCACCGGGGCCTCCCCGGCGAGCGTGAACATCTTGGTCACGTGCGCGACGTACGCCTGGCGCAGCGAATCGGCCGCCGCGCCGGTGGCCGTGTAGTAGTCGCGGTCCGGCAGGCCCAGCCCGCCCTGCAGCAGCCAGACTTCGTAATGCGCGGCGTCGTGCGGGTCGGCGAGCGGGAAGTAGCGGAACGCGGCGTTGACGCCGAGCACCTGCAGCGCGGCGATCTGGGGCACGAGCCGGGCGCGCGTGGTGACCGAGTCCACCCCGGCCAGCCAGGGCCGGATCGGATCGACCCGCGCGGCCTCGGTCGCACTGGAGTCCATGCAGCTGGCGTAGAACGTCCCGAGCTTGCGCGGCGTGCTGTCGGGCGGGAACGCGCTGCGGTGCGCCGCCGCGTCTTCCAGCACCGAGCGCACCACCAGCTCGTTGCGATCGTCCATGTCCCGCGAGACGCCCGAGGAGGAGTAGGCCGCGGGAATCGTGTCGTGGGCGATCCAGGCGCCGTTGGCATACTGGAAGAAATCGGTGCACGCGGCGGCGGTCGTGTCGATCCACCGCGGCTCGACGACGCGCAGCG
>JBGQHV010000246.1:0-4090 GCA_041498155.1 Gemmatimonadota bacterium
GATCGAACGCGGTAAACCGGTGCGCATCGGTGTGAACTGGGGCAGCCTCGATCAGCAGCTCCTCACCGAAATGATGGACGCCAACGCGCGCCTCCCCGAGCCGCGCGACGCGCGCGACGTGACCATGGACGCCATGGTCGAAAGCGCCGTCCGCTCCGCCGCGCTCGCCGAGCAGACGGGCCTGCCCCATGACGCGATCATCCTCTCGGCCAAGGTGTCCGGCGTGCAGGATCTCGTGGAGGTGTATCGCAAGCTCGCCGTCCGCGGCGACTACCCGCTGCACCTGGGACTCACCGAGGCGGGGATGGGGGCCAAGGGCATCGTGGCCTCGAGCGCGGCGCTCGCGATCCTGTTGCAGGAGGGCATCGGCGACACGATCCGCGTGTCGCTCACGCCCCGTCCGGGCGGCGATCGCACCGAAGAAGTGCGCGTCGCCCAGCAGATCCTGCAGTCGCTCGGGATCCGCAGCTTCACCCCCCAGGTGACGGCCTGCCCGGGGTGCGGCCGCACCACGTCGACGTTCTTCCAGGAGATGGCCGAGGAGATCCAGGGCTACCTGCGCGAGCGGCGGCCCGAGTGGCAGCGCCGCTACCCCGGATCCGAAGAGCTGCGCGTGGCGGTGATGGGATGCGTCGTCAACGGACCGGGAGAGTCCAAGCACGCGGACATCGGGATTTCGCTCCCCGGCACGTTCGAGGAGCCCAAGGCCCCCGTGTACGTGGACGGCCAGCTGCGGGTCACGTTGAAAGGCGACGCGATCGTCGCGGAGTTCCTGAAGATCCTCGAGGAATACGTCGACCGGCGCTACGCCTAGACCGGGACGGCCGACTCCACCACCACCGGCAACCCCGCCTGGCGCCAGGCGGTAATCCCCCCTTCGAGATTGGCGACCGCGCCCCGCCCCCGGGCCTCGAGCAGGCTCGCGGCGATCGCCGAGCGAGACCCCGTCTGGCACTGCAGCACGATCGACCCCTGCGCCGGGAGCTCGGCGATCCGGTCGGGCAGGAGGCCCAGCGGAATGTTCACCACACCGGGCAGGTGGCCCGCCTCCCACTCGCTGCGCCCCCGCACGTCGATGACGGTGACGTCGCCCGCCCGCATCAGCTCGCGCAGCTGGTGCACCGTGCGCTGCGTGGTCGAGCTCAGCACGCCGCCGGACGCGCGCCACGCCTCCAGCATCTCGGCATCACAATCCAGGTAACCGGCGACGCGATCGAGCCCGATCATGGCGAGGTCCCGGACGGCGGTCTCCACCGCCTCCTCGCGCGCGTGGTCGATCAGCAGGTAGAAGTCCCGATCGTAGGGGACGAGCCACCCGGCCCATCCGGTGAACGCGCGGTTCAAGGGGATGTTGATCGTCCCGGCGATGTGCGCGGCGGCGTAGTCGGCCGCGGCCCGCGTGTCCACGACGAGCGCTCCGCCGGCCAACAGGTCGCCGATCCGCGCTGCCGGGATGCGGCGCGGGTGCCCCAGGCCGCCGAGAATGCGCGGCCCTTCCTTGTTGATGCGTTTCATCTCCGCGAAGTATCGAGGCGGCTCCGGCTGCCCCTCGAGCACGGCCGCCACGAACGCGGCCTCATCGGCGATCCGGAACGCCCAGTTGGCCAGGCGCTCGTAGCCGATCGTGCTTTGCGGCATCGCGCCGAGCGCCTTGCCGCACGCCGAGCCCGCTCCATGACCAGGCCAGATCTGGAGGTAGTCGGGGAACTGTTTGAAGCGTCCCAGCGACTGGAACAGCTGCCGCGCCCCGATCTCCATCGTGCCCTGGTAGTTCGCCGCCCGCTCGAGCAGGTCGGGGCGACCGACATCGCCCACGAACACGAAATCGCCGCTCACGACGCCGAGTGGCGCGGCCGCCGTCAACGTGTCGGTCACGAGAAACGCGACATGCTCGGGCGTATGGCCGGGCGTGTGCAGCACTTCGATCGCGACGTTGCCGACGTGGAAGGTCGAACCGTCTTTCAGCGGCACCGCGCCCGCCTGCGCGGCGAACGTGTAGCGCCAATCGGGTCCGCCCTCGTCGGACAGGTAGAGCCGCGCCCCGGTACGCTGTGCGAGCTCCCGGCTGCCGGACACGAAATCCGCGTGGATGTGCGTTTCGGTGACGTGCGCGATGCGCAGGCCTTCGGCCTCGGCCGCCGCGATGTATTGCTCGACGTCCCGATTGGGGTCGACCACCAGGGCCTCGCCGGTCGCCTGGCACCCGATGAGGTAGCTGGCCTGGGCGAGGCCGTCGTCGTAGAATCGCAGCAGTAGCACGGTGGCTCCTATCCTAGCACGGCGGGTGTCGTCCGGGAACACGTCCCGCCGATCGCACGTTCACTCGGGCGCGCATGATGACGAACGGCAAGGAGCTGGCGACACTGGGTGGAGGCTGCTTCTGGTGCCTGGAAGCTGTCTTCCAGGATGTGAAGGGGGTGGACCGCGTCGTCTCCGGCTACGCCGGGGGCAGCGTGCCCGATCCTTCCTATGAGGACGTGTGTACCGGCCGCACAGGCCACGCGGAAGTCGTGCAGGTCACGTTCGATCCCGCGGTGCTGTCCTACCGGGACGTGCTGGAGGTCTTTTTCAGTCTCCACGACCCGACGACGCTCAACCGCCAGGGTGGGGATGTCGGGACGCAGTACCGCTCGGTCATCTTCTTCCACTCTCCCGAGCAGGAGCGGGTGGCGCACGACCTCATCGCCGAGCTCGGGCAACAAAGGTTGTGGGATGATCCCATCGTGACCGCCGTGCAGCCGGCCCCGGAGTTCTATCCGGCCGAGCAGTACCACCAGGAGTACTTCCGCCGCAATCCGGGGCAGGGGTACTGCCGCGTGGTGATCGCTCCCAAGGTGGCGCAGTTCCGCAAGGAGCACCTGGCCCGCCTCAAGGCTACCTGAGCGGCAGTCCGAGGGACACATCGCGGTCGGGGTGCACCAGCACGATGTCGCCCGGACCGAGCTCGATCCCCAGTGTGAGCACCTCCGAGAAGAAGTTCGCGATCTGACGGGGCGGGAAATTCACCACGGCCAGCACGAGCTTGCCGAGCAGGTCTTCCTTGCCGTAGCGCGTGGTGACCTGAGCGCTCGACGTCTTCTCACCCAGCGCCCCGAAGTCGATGCGCAGCTTCCAGGCGGGCTTTCGCGCCTGGGGAAAGTCGTCCACGGCGATGATGCGGCCGACCCGAATGTCGATCTTGGCGAAATCGTCGTAGGTGATCTGGTCCATCCCTGGTGGCCCCCGGTGTCGCTGGAATGTTGGTGTCCTCCCGGGAGGTCAGTGGTTCCGGGAAGGCCCGAGGAATTTAGCCCCTCCACGATTGGCATATCGCTTGCCCTTCCGGCTGGCGACCCCAACCAGGTTTCGACGATGACCCCGATCGGTGGCGGCGCGCGCGGACTGTTGGCGGCAGGGCTCGCCCTCCTGGTGAGTGCTCCGGTGTCCCTGGTGGCGCAGCGCTATGGGCCCGGGTTGCGGGAGGTGCACGACGTGGGGAGCGGCGGCGTCAACCTCGTGCTCGCTGTGCCGACGGGCGAGTTCCGGCGCAACGTCGACATCGCCGGGGGGGTGGACGTGTTCGGGGCCTTCAACCTCGGGCGGAGCGACGGGGTCGCCCTGCGCGTGGACGGCTCCTACCTCATCTACGGCAGCGAAAACCGCGTCGTGACGCAGCCCTTCTACCCGGTCTCGATCAACTCCACCTATTCGATCGCCACCTTCGGTGTGGGCCCCCAGATCACCCTGGGGCGGGGTCCGGTCCGGCTGTACGGGTTCGGGACGTTCGGGGCCTCCTACATCTGGGTCCGCTCCTCCTACGGCGTCGACGGCTGCGGCTGCGATGCGTTCGCCTCGGGCACCGATTTCGACGATTGGACCGTGGCGCTGCAGGGCGGCGGCGGCCTGCTGGTCAACCTGCGGAGCCGTCACGTCCCGATCGCGCTGGACCTTGGCGCCCGCTACCTGTCCAATGGAGATGCCTGGTACGTCTCGCCGGGAGATGTCGTGGCACAGCCCAACGGCGACCTGGTGATCTATCCGGTCCGCAGCAAGGCCAATCTGGTGATGTTCCATGTGGGAGTGGCCATTTCGCTTCAGTAACTGCATACCA
>JBGQHV010000247.1:0-4074 GCA_041498155.1 Gemmatimonadota bacterium
AGTTCCTGTCGTGAAACTGGCGGTTCCCCTGCCCGCGCCGTAACGTTGGACCCATGCTCGCGGTGAAGCGCTGGGACGACGCCACCGGGCCGCTGCAGCTTTCCACGCTGCGCGTGGCCCTGGAGCGGGAAGGCTTGATCACCGCCTGGTGGTCGGAGGTGCCAGGCAGCACCGTGGCGCAGCACGAGCACCCCTTCCCCGAAGCGCGCTGGGTGTTATCGGGTTTCTTGCGGGTGCACGTGGGCGACGAGATCGTGGAGCTCGGCCCCGGCGATCGGCTGGACCTGCCGCCCGGGACGAAGCACGGGTTCGAAGTGGTGGGGCTCTCGCCCGCCGTCTACGTGACGGGCTCCAAACAGGCCATGACGGGGGCGGCCGGACTCGTTCGGTCGTAGCGCCGTGCCGCGTCGTGCTGTCGGTCTCGTCGTCTGCCTGATCGGGACCGTCGCATCGCCCCAGCTTTCCGCTCAGTGCCCCGACGGCTCAGCGCCACCGTGTCGGACGCCGCGCGCGGCCGCGGCTCCGGCCGCGAACAGCGTCGCGGTGCTGTACTTCGACAATCTCACGCGTGATACCGCGGACGCCTATCTCGCCGACGGACTCACCGACGAGATCATCGCGCGTCTCGGGCAGATCGAGCGCCTGCAGGTGAAATCCCGCACGGCGGTCGCCCGCTACCGCACCGCGACGCTCGATCCGGGTCTCCTGGGCAGGGCCCTCAACGTGTCGTATCTCGTCAACGGCACCGTCCGAAGAGGTGCCGCGCGCCTGCGTGTGACGGTGGAACTGCTGCGCGCCTCGAGTGGAGACCGGGTGTGGGGGCAGCAATACGACCGGACGGATGCCGATCTGCTCGCCATCGAAGCGGACATCGGGAGTGCCGTGGTCACCGCCATCGCCGGTCGGTTGGCGCCCACCGAACGAGCCTCACTGTCGGCGCGCCCGACCCGCAGCGTGGCCGCCTATGACCATTTCCTGCGCGGCAACTATTCGCTGGCGCAGCGCTCTGAAACCGGGCTCGATCGGGCCATCGTCGAGTACCAGGCGGCCCTGCAGCTCGATTCGACGTTCACGTCCGCGTTGTCACGTATCGCGTACGCATACGCCTTCTACTTGAACTTCGACTGGACCATTGCGGGCCTTCCCGCCGAGAGCCTCCTGGCCCGCGGGATGACGTTGGCCGATCGTGCCCTGGCGCAGGATTCGGCGAGCTCCGACGCCTGGATGGCACGGGCGTTCCTGCTCGAATACCGCTATCCCATGACGTTTCGCGGCGTGCGCGAGGCGTTCGAGCGGTCCATCGCCCTCAACCCGGACAACGCCGAGGCCTACCACCAGTTTGGCGCGGCGCTGCAGCGGCTCAGCGAGGATTCCGCCGCTGAGTCCGCGTATCGCAGGGCGCTGGCGCTCGACCCCTCACGGGCGATCACGCTGCGGAACATGGGACAGCTCCTCGTGCTGCAACGCCGGTACGACGATGCCATCCGCTGGGCCGACAGCGCGGTGGCGGCGGATTCCACACTGGTGCTGGCGCACGCCGAGCGTGCGCGCATCCGCCGCCTCGTCGGTGATACGGCGGGTGTCCGGCAGGACGCTGATGCTGTTCAACGATTCGCAACTGCTGGAATGCACCGGTTGGCCGCCGCGATCCGGCTGCTGGCTGATGCCGCCGGCGGGGACACCGCCGCTGCCCGTGTGGAGGCGGACCGCGCGTTCCAGGAGATGGTGGCTGGTGATTCGGCCGGCACCGGCCTCGGGTTTCGTGACGGTGCGTATTTCGCTCTGGCGCTGGCCGCCGCCGGCGATGGAGACCGCGCCCTGCGCACGCTGGAACGGGTCCGCCGCTGGGGCCTGCTGCTGTCGCCATTTCTCCGCGCGCCGGAATTCGACGCGATCCGCGATCAACCTCGATTTCAGCGGTTGGCGGAGGAAATCGGACCGCCGCGATGACGAGTCCGGTCAGATGGTGCGCGGTGCTGTGCCAGCTCGTCCTTCTGGGGCCGATGCGGTTGTTCGCCCAATGCCCCGACGGATCGCCGCCGCCTTGCCGGCCGTCCCGCGTCACCGCGCCCGCGGCGAACTCCGTCGCGGTGCTCTACTTCGACAACCTCTCGCCCGATACCGCCGATGCCTTCCTGGCCGATGGCTTGAGCGACGAGATCGCGTCGCGGCTCGGGAACATCGCGCGCCTCTCGGTCAAACAAGCGAGCCGTGAGGGGATCCGGCGGCTGCGGGAGACTGCGTCGGACTACCACGTGGCGGCGGGGCGGGTGCTGGGTGTCCGCTATCTGGTGGAAGGAAGCCTGCGGCGCGGGGGCCCCCGCATCCGAGTCGACGTGCGGCTCGTCAACGCCATGAGCGGGTTTCGGGTCTGGGGCCAGATTTACGACCGCGCGACGTCGGACTTGCTCGATCTCCAGGCGGCGATCGCTCAGGAAGTCGCCACCTCGATCGGTGGTCAGCTGGCTCCCGTCGAACGCCTGGCGCTGGCGAAGCGGCCCACGACCAATCCCGACGCGTATGAGCACTTCCTGCGGGGCAACTACTACCTGGCCAAGCGCTCGACCGACGGCTTTCGCCGAGCGATTGAGGAATACGAAGCGGCCAGCCAGCTCGATCCGCTGTTCACGCGGGCGATCGCACGCGCGGGATTGGCATATGAGCTGAGCTATGAGTACGCGGGACGATCTTCCCCGAGCCTCCCCCGGGACAGCCTGTTGACGCGCGGCGCCGCCCTAATCGCTCGAGCTCTCGGGCAGGATTCCGCGGTCTCGGATGCGTGGGTCGCAGCGGCATATCAGGCGAGTTTCCTCCATCCCCGCTCGTTCCAGGGGGTGGTTGCCGCGCTCGAACGAGCACTCGCACTCGATCCGCACAACGCAGAAGAGTTCCACCAGTACGGGTTCTTCCTGCGAGAGTTGGGTCGAGATTCGGCGGCGCGGGCCGCCTGCCTCCGTAGCCTGGCGATCGAGCCGCAGCGCCCCATCACGCTCAGCGCGTTGGGTTTCCTGAGCTTCCTCGAGCGACGCTACGACGATTCGCGCCGCTGGCTCGACAGCTCGCTCCGCGTCGACCCGGAGTTCTACTGGGGGTACGTTCGACGGGCCCGCACCCGCTTGATGCTCGGGGACGCGGCAGGAGCGAAGGCGGACGCGGAGATGGCGCTCCGACAGGCAGACGCGGATTCGGCTTTGGGGCTGGCATTGCTGGCCATGGCGCACGCCGGCATGGGGGACACCAGTACGGCGCGTGCTCTCCTCGGTCACCTGCGATTCGCGCCCCCCGACACGACTTGGGAGGCGAACCTCGAGGAACACCTGTTGCCGGCCGTCGCGCTCCTGTCGATCGGCGACCGCGAACCCGCTCTGCGCTATCTCGAACACATCCGGGTGCGCGGAGCGAGGCTCTGGTCCGGCCTGCGGGCGCCGGACTTCGACGCCCTGCGCTCCGATTCGCGGTTTCAACGGTTGGTCGAGGAGTCCCGGCCGCCATGACCGAGGGCAGGTCCCGCGATCAGATCTCCCAGTTCGAGAAGAGCACACCCCCGCCCTCGGGGACCGGACGCTCGGCGTAGCCGTCCAGATGCATGCGCAGGTCGGTCCAGCGGACCTGGTAGCCGCGGGCAATCAATGTGCGGAAGGCGGGGTCGAAGCGGCTCTGACAGCGGATCGCCACGCGGCGCAGCCCGGCATGCGCGGCGCTGGCCTCGACGGCGCCGAGCGCGGCATCGAATGCGGTGGGGTCGCGCGCCGCCAGTTTCAGCACGCGCAGCTCGTCCGAGGTCCGCTCGGCCGCGAGCGACGCCGAATGCCACAGCGCGTACGCGTCGAGCCGCTCGTCGCCCGTGACCAGCACAGTGTCGCCCAGGCCGAGCTCAGCGGTGAGCTCGATCTCGCGCGTGAAGTCGTAGCCCGGCGCGAGCGCGTCGGCGAGCGCCCGGGCGGCGCCCAGCACTTCGGCCCGGGCGGCGGGGAGCAGACGCGACAACAGCACCGGCGTGGTGCCGCCGCGGCGCCGCACGGCCAGCTCGCGCGTCATGGTGAGCGTGAGATGGCCGGGGACGAACCCGAGATG
>JBGQHV010000248.1:0-4025 GCA_041498155.1 Gemmatimonadota bacterium
AAGATCTGACCCGGCCCGGGTGGCGGAACTGGCAGACGCGCAGGACTCAAAATCCTGTGTCGGCAACGGCATGCGGGTTCGATTCCCGCCCCGGGCATCCCTTCGCGGTGTAGCTTTGCTCCCGACCTCAGTGGAGCAACGCGTATGTCCCGCTTCCCCGTCCGCCGCTTCGTCGCCTCGCTGATCCTGGCGACGCCGCTCGCCGCGCAACATCCGCCCACGCTCCCCAGCGAGACGCCAGGCACGTTCACGCCGGTGACGTCGGGGTTCGACTACGTACGGCGGGACGTGATGATCCCGATGCGCGACGGCGTGAAACTGCACACGGTGATCCTCGTCCCGAAGGGCGCCGCCCGCGCGCCGATCCTGCTCACCCGCACGCCCTACGACGCGACCGCCACGACCTCCTATGCGGCGAGCGTCCATCTCGGACCGAACCTGAACGGCTACGACAACGCGCTCGACGTCATCCTCCCGGGCGGCTACATCCGCGTGGTCCAGGACATCCGCGGCAAGTACGGCTCGGAAGGCGACTATGTGATGAATCGGCCGCTGCACGGACCGCTCAACCCCACGCCGGTGGACGAGTCGACCGATTCCTACGATACGATCGACTGGCTGGTCAAGAACGTCGCCGAGACGAACGGCAAGATTGGGATCCTCGGCATCTCCTACGACGGCTTCGAGCCGCTGATGGCGCTGGTGCACCCGCACCCCGCGCTCAGGGTCTCCGTCCCGATGAACCCGATGGTGGACGGCTGGATGGGCGACGACTGGTTCCATAACGGCGCCTTCCGTCAGCAGAACATGCCCTACATCTACGAGCAGGAAGCGTCCCGCACCAACGAGTTCCACTGGTGGACCGATCACTTCGACGACTACGACCAGTACATGGCTGCCGGTTCGGCGGGGGAGCTGGGGAGAGCCCACGGGCTGGAGCAGGTCGGGTTTTGGCGCGCGCTGCTCGCGCACCCGAGCTATGACTCGTGGTGGAGCCAGCAAGCGATGGACAAGGTCCTGGCGGGGCAGCCGCTGACGATCCCAGTCATGCTGGTGCACAGCCTCTGGGATCAGGAAGACATCTACGGCGCCATCGCGGTATACCAGGCGCTCGAGCCCAAGGACACGAACAACGACAAGGTCTTCCTGGTGCTGGGCCCCTGGCACCACGGCCAGGAGATCGAAGACGGCAGCGCACTCGGTGCGATCCAGTTCAACAGCAACACCTCGCGCTACTTCCAGCAGCACATCCTGTTGCCGTTCCTCGATCGCTACCTCAAAGACGGACCGCCGTCCGAAAGTGTCGCCCCGGTCAACGCGTTCGTGACCGGACTCAACGAATGGGAGCGCCTGGCCGCCTGGCCATCGGGCTGCCCCAGCGGCTGCACCATCCGTCCGACGCCGCTCTATCTCGAAGCCGGCTTCAAGGTCGGATTCACCGTCCCCGCAGCCGGCGACTCGGGTGTGGATGAATACGTCTCCGACCCCGCCAAGCCCGTGCCATATCGCGCGCGCCCCAGCCAACCGATGGGGTACGTCCTTCCCCTCACCTGGCCGCAATGGCTGGTCGACGACCAGCGGGAAGCCTCGGGACGCCCCGACGTCCTGACGTATACGTCAGACGTGCTGGCCGGGCCCGTCAGAATCAGCGGGCAGCCGATCGTGAATCTCGTCGCGTCGACGACCGGCACCGACGCCGACTGGGTCGTCAAGCTGATCGACGTGTACCCGGATGAAGCGACACCGGACCCGAATCTGGGCGGCTACCAGCTCGCGGTGTCCATGGACATCTTCCGTGGCCGCTATCGCGAGAGCTTCGAGACGCCCAAAGCCCTCACGCCCAACCAGCCGCTGCGCTACCGCTTCGCGTTGCCCACGGCGAACCACGTTTTCCTCCCGGGCCACCGCATCATGGTGCAGGTACAGTCGAGCTGGTTTCCCCTGTACGATCGGAATCCGCAGACCTTCGTCCCGAATATCTTCTGGGCGAAGCCGGGGGATTATCGCCGGGCGACGGAGCGGATCTATCGGGCGGCCGACAACGCAAGCTTCATCGAGCTGCCGGTGGTGGCCCAATGAGCGTCCGTCTCGGGCCATCGTCGCTGTTGCTCGCCGGGGTGCTCTGCTCGAGCGTCGCGGCTCAGGTGCCGGCCCGTCTCGATACGACCCTCTACGCGGGGCTGCGCTGGCGCGAAATCGGGCCGTTCCGCGGTGGTCGGGTGGCGGCCGTGGCGGGAGACCCCGTCCATCCCCTCGTGTTTTACATGGGGGCCACCGGTGGCGGCGTCTGGAAAACGGCCAATGCCGGGCTGACCTGGGAGCCGATCGCGGATTCGGCGCTGGGTGCCGGCTCCATCGGCGCCATCGCCGTCGCTCCGTCGGATCCGAACGTGATCTACGTCGGCACCGGCGAGCCTACGTTGCGCGGCAACGTCTCTCCTGGCGACGGCATGTACCGCTCCACCGATGCGGGAAAGACCTGGGTCCGCATCGGTCTCACCGACGCCGGACAGACCGCCCGCATCATGGTGGACCCGCACGATCCCGACCGGGTGTACGTCGCCGTGCTGGGGCACGTATTCGCCCCCAACGCCACGCGCGGCGTATTCCGTTCGACCGACGGCGGCAAGACCTGGCAGAAGATCCTGTTCAAATCCGACAGCGCGGGCGCCGTGGACGTGGTGCTCGATCCGTCCAATCCTCGCGTCCTCTATGCCGCCCTGTGGCAGGCGCAGCGCACGCCCTGGAGCTTCACGAGCGGTGGGCGGTGGAGCGGCTTCTTCAAGTCCACCGACGGGGGCGACACATGGACCGAGCTCACGCGGAACAAGGGGCTGCCTCCGGGGATGATCGGTCGCATCGGTGTCGCCGTGTCCCCGGTACGACCGGAGCGGATCTGGGCACTGGTCGAGGCCGCCGAGGGCGGTCTGTACCGGTCCGACGACGGTGGCGCCACATGGACACGGACCAGCGACGACCATGATCTGCGGCAGCGCGCCTGGTACTTCAGCAACGTGTACGCCGATCCCGCCAACGCCGATGCCGTCTATGTGCTCAACACCGCGCTGCTCAAATCGATCGACGGCGGCAAGGAGTTCAAGCCGATCCGGGGCTCGCACGGCGACCACCACGCCCTGTGGATCGACCCGCGTGACGCGAACCGGATGGTGAACGGCAACGACGGCGGCGCCACCGTGAGCCTGGACGGCGGGGTCAGCTGGAGCACGGAGGCGAATCAGCCCACGGCGCAGTTCTACCACGTCATCGCCACCACGCATTGGCCGTACAAAGTCTGCGGTGCGCAGCAGGACAACAGCACCGTGTGCATCGCGAGCCGCACGGATGGCGCGGTGATCGGCGAACGGGATTGGTACGACGTGGGCGGCGGGGAGAGTGGCTGGATCGCGGCGCGCACCGACGATCCGGACGTCGTCTTTGCGGGCAGCTACGGGGGCTACGTCAGCCGCTTCGACGTGCGCACCGGGCAGGAGCGCGACATCAACGCGTGGCCCGACAATCCCATGGGGTGGGCGGCGGCGGACCTGAAGTACCGCTTCCAGTGGACCTTCCCCATTGTGCTGTCTCCCACGAACCCGGCCCTGCTCTATGTCGGCGCGCAGGTGCTGTTCCGCACCACCGACGAGGGCCGGCACTGGGAAGCCGTGAGTCCGGACTTGACCCGCAACGACCGCACGAAGCAGCAATCCTCCGGCGGTCCGATCACCAAGGACAACACCAGCGTCGAGTACTACGGGACGATCTTCAGCGTCGCCCCCTCGCCGCGCGATTCGAGCCTGATCTGGGTGGGGACCGACGACGGTGTGGTGCAGCTGACCCGGGACGGCGGCAAGACGTGGCAGGACGTTACGCCGAAGGACATCACCGCGGGGACCCAGGTCAGCATGGTCGACGCGTCGCCGCTCGACGCCGGCACCGCGTATGTGGCGGCCACCCGGTATAAGCTGGACGACTTCACGCCGTACGCTTACGTCACCCACGACTACGGCAAATCCTGGCGCCGGATC
>JBGQHV010000249.1:0-3993 GCA_041498155.1 Gemmatimonadota bacterium
CACGCGACCCGGGTGCCTCCCGCTGGTCCGACGCCTGATGCGAAATGCAGCAATTGTCGTGTCCTCACCGCACCTGGAGACGATTCATTGGGACGTAAGTCCAGCCTGACCCACCACACCGTCGCCGGCATCATGTGGATGTCGTACGGCAAAGCCGCCTTTTTCGTGTTGCAGCTCGTGGTCGTCGGTGTGCTCGCCCGCCTGATCACGCCGGCGGCGTTCGGCGTGGTGAACGCCGCTCTGATTGTCACCGGCTTCTCGGCCATCGTCTCGCAGCTCGGTTTGGGTCCGGCACTGGTGCAACGGCCCGAGCTGGAACGACGCCACATCGACACCGCCTTCACGTTCTCGTTCCTGTTCGGCTTGTCGCTGGGCGCGATCCTGTGGTTCGGCGCGCCCTACGCGGCCACCTTCCTGCGCATGCCCGACGTCACGCCCGTGATGCGCGCCCTGTCCTGGGTGTTCCCGCTCAACGGCCTCCAGACCGTCGGGCAATCGCTGCTCAGCCGCGATCTGCACTTCTCGTGGCTGGCCAACCTCGATGTGGTGAGCTACGGGATCGGGTTCGGCGTGGTCGGGATCGTGACGGCACTGCTGGGATGGGGGGTCTGGGCGCTGGTCGCGGCGCAGATCGGACAGTCGCTGGGACGGACGGCGGTGCTGCTGTGGAAGCACCCACCGCGCCTGCGACTGATCTTCGACGGCCCCGCGTTCCGCGACCTCGCCTATTTCGGCGGGGGATTCACGATGGCCCGCATCGCCAACTACGTCGCCGTCAACGGCGACAACATGATCGTGGGACGATTCCTCGGTGCGGCGCCGTTGGGATACTATGGCCGGGCGTACTCGCTGATGTCCGCCCCCGCCTATGCCTTCTGCACCGTGCTGGACCAGGTCCTCTTCCCGGCGATGGCGAAGGTGCAGGACGATCTCAAACGTCTCGCCGCAGCCTACCGTCGCGGCGTCGCCCTGATCGCGTTGATGGTCCTGCCCGCCAGCGCCGCAATCATCTTCCTCGCCCCTGAGGTGATCCGCGTCGCACTCGGGGCCAAGTGGGGGCCGGCGGTCGCACCGTTCCAGGTGCTGGGGCTGGGGATGCTGTTCCGCACGAGCTACAAAATGAGCGACTCCATCTCGCGCTCGACCGGTGCGGTATACCGGCGGGCCTGGCGCCAGGTCATCTACGGCGGCCTCGTCGTGTTGGGCGCCTGGATCGGGACGCGGTGGGGGATCGTCGGCGTCTCCTGGGGTGCGTTGTCGGCGCTCACGGTGAATTTCTTCCTGATGGCCGCCTTGGGCCAACAGGTGGCGGGACTGACCTGGTGGGAATTCTGGGTCGCCCACCGCCCGGCCGTTTTCCTGACGCTTGCGTCCTTCCCCTTCGTGTGGGCGTCGGCGGTCGGACTGCGCCACGTGGGCGCCCCGGCAGTGGTCACCCTCGTTGCCGCGGGGGCACTGCTGATCACCATCTGCGGTCTGGCCATCTGGCGCCTGCCCCGCGTCTTCCTCGGCGCCGACGGCCAGTGGATGGCCGATACCATGCTCGGCTTCGTCCGTAAACTGCGGCGCACCGAGGGAGGGCCGAAGCTGTCCGGCGCCTTCGCGCCCACGGCGGCGAAGGAGCCGCAATGACGGCGCTCGAGCCCGCGGTTCGGCCGAACGACGTCGCCGTGCCGCCGCCCGAGCGCCGGCTCGCGGTATTGCGCGACCTGTTCAACCGGTTGCACACGGCCGACATCCGCTACTGCCACTGGAAGAGCAACGAGCATCTCAGCGCCTCCTTCACCGGCGCCACGGACGTGGACGTCCTGTTCGACCGCCGCGCCATCGTGCCGCTCACCGGCATCCTCGGCGAGTCGAACTTCAAGCGCTTCGTCGTCAAGCCGGGCCGCGGGTATCCGGGGATCGAGGACTACGTCGGGTTCGACGCAGCGACCGGGACGCTCACCCATCTCCATGTCCACTACCAGCTCACGCTGGGCGAGAAGTTCCTCAAGGGCCACCGGCTCCCCTGGGAGGAGCAGTACCTCGCCACCCGCGTGTGGGACGAGGAGTTCGGTCTGTACGTGGCCGACCCCCACATCGAGCTGGTGGCCCTGCTGGTGCGCGCGGTCATGAAATTGCGGGCGCGTGATGCCGCGCTCGAGCTCGTGGGCGTCCCCTTCCTTCAGGGCGGCGTGCGCCGGGAGCTGCGCTGGCTGCAGCAGCGCGTCGACCGCGACCGGCTGCACGCCGTTGGTGCGCGTCTCGTGGGCGATCAGGCGGCACGGCTTCTTCCGGATATGGTGGATCGCGCGCCGAGCGTCCGGCAGCTGCGTGCGTTCGGCCGCCGCGTCCATCCGGCCCTCGACGAATACCGCCTGTTCTCCACGAGCGACGCCGTGCGGCAGATGGCCACCCGGGAGCTCGGGGTCGTCTGGTGGAAGCTCGTGAACTGGTACCACGGCGCTCCGACCAAGAGCACGCGCACACTGCCCCACGGTGGATTAACGGTGGCGATCCTGGGCGCCGACGGGGCCGGCAAGTCCACCCTCACTTCGGCCATCGCCGATTGGCTGTCGCGCGAAGTCGCGGTGGTCACGACCTACGGAGGGAGTGGCGCAGGATCCGCCAGCCTGCCCCGACGGCTCCTCCAGTCGATCGGCGGGATGCGGCGGCGGCTGGTGCGATCGAACCCCAGCGAGCGCGTCGCGACCGCGCCGCCCCGTCGACCGACGTCGCCCCCGTCGCTGGCGCGACTGGTGTGGATCCTCGCGCTGGCGCGGGAGCGTCGGCGGCGCGCGCGGGACGCGCGCCGGGCACGGGGGCTCGGCATGCTCGTCCTGTCGGACCGGCTGCCGCAAACTCAGTTCCCGGGATGGAACGACGGGCCGCGCCTCGTCCCCTGGCTCGAAGCGGGGTCCCGATTGGTGCGGACCGCGGCGCGCCGGGAGCAAGCGGCATTTCGTCTGGCGGAGCTGTCGGCCCCGGACGTCGTGATCAAGCTGCACGTCTCGCCGGAGGTGGCGGCGCGGCGCAAGCCCGAGACCCCGCCGGAGCAGCTGCGCACGGGGATCGACATGGTGCGGCGGCTCACGTTCCCACCCACGACCCGGGTGGTCGATCTCGATGCGGAACAGCCTCTCCCCACGGTTCTGCTGCTCGCGAAACGGGCGATCTGGGAGACCATCTAACCCGACATGTGCGGCATCACCGGCTTCTGGACGTCCGACGGGTTGAATCTGGAGGACGCGCGCGCCACGATCACAGCGATGACGGATGTCTTGCGCCATCGCGGCCCGGACGACGAGGGCGCCTGGATCGATCCCGTGGCCGGCATTGCGCTCGGGTTCCGCCGCCTCTCGATCCTGGATCTCACGCCCACCGGACATCAGCCGATGGAGTCGGCGTCCGGGCGCTTCGTCATCATCTTCAACGGGGAGATCTACAACCACGCGGCGCTGCGGCGCGAGCTGGCCGGAGCGGGGCACGAGTTCCGCGGGCGCTCGGACACCGAGGTGTTGATCACCGCCCTGGAAGCGTGGGGGCTGCGCCGCACGCTGGAGCAGTGCAATGGGATGTTTGCGTTCGCCTTGTGGGACAAGGCCGAGCGCACGCTGCACCTGGCGCGCGATCGCGCGGGCGAGAAGCCGTTGTATTACGGCTGGATGGGGCAGACCTTGCTGTTCGGCTCGGAGCTCAAGGCACTGCGGGCGCACCCGGCGTTCCAACCCCAGATCGACCGCGACGCACTGGCGCTGTACCTGCGGCGCGGGTATGTGCCGAGCCCCTACAGCATTTACGCCGGCGTCAAGAAGCTGCCGGCGGGAACCTGGTTGACCCTGCGCCCGGATCGCATGAAGATCGACGCGGCGCCAACGACCTACTGGTCGTTACAGACC
This sequence comes from Gemmatimonadota bacterium, assembly GCA_041498155.1. Classification (GTDB taxonomy): domain Bacteria; phylum Gemmatimonadota; class Gemmatimonadetes; order Gemmatimonadales; family GWC2-71-9; genus DASTHG01. The sequence continues at coordinate 3,882 of JBGQHV010000249.1, forward strand.
GTCGCTGAGCAGGGCGTGGCCAAACCGTCGCTGGACAACCCCGCCGAAGTGGTGGAGACGCTGCACGATCTGTTGAGCGACGCCGTCAAGCTGCGCATGGAAGCCGACGTGC
>JBGQHV010000250.1:0-3967 GCA_041498155.1 Gemmatimonadota bacterium
CAGCGCCGTCCGCATGCTGCTCGGGTCCGCCACACCCCGGCCCGCGATGTCGAACGCCGTGCCGTGATCGGGTGAGGTGCGCGGGAACGGTAGCCCTAGCGTGACGTTCACGCCCTTGCCGAACCCGGCCACTTTGACCGCCGTCATCCCGACGTCGTGATACGGCGCGAGGACCGCGTCGAACGCCCCTCGCAGCGCCTTGACGAATACGGTATCGGCCGGCAACGGCCCCGCGGCGCCCAGCCGTTCCGCGGCGGGACGGAGGATGCGATCGTCCTCGTCGCCGAACAGGCCACCCTCCCCGGCGTGGGGGTTCAGCGCGCACAGCGCGAGCCTGGGGGTGGCGAGTCCCCACCATTGCGTGAGCGCCGCCGCGGTCAGCCGGCCGACGGCGACGATGCCGTCGGTGGTGAGGCGGTGCGGCACCTCGCGCAGCGGGATGTGGGTGGTGACCAACACGACGCGCAGCGCCCCCGCGGCCAGCATCATGGCCGTCGGTGTGTCGCCGGTGAGATGCGAGAGCAGCTCGGTGACGCCCGGATACGGATATCCGGCGAGGTGGAGGGCGCGTTTCTCCACTGGCCCGGTGACGACGGCGTCGACCTCACCGGCGCGCGCCAGCCAGACGGCGCGCTCGATCGACCGCACCGAAAGGAGTCCCGCTTCACGCACCCGGTTCGGGTCCGTCGACGGTTCCCCGCTGCCCGCTCCCCACGACCCCACGCCGACCCGGCTCCGGGCCGGGATCCCGTTCAGGAGATCGTCCGGCCCCACCAGCACGACGTCGGCGGCCAGCGGCGCGTCTCCGAGGGCCCGTGCCACGACCTCCGGGCCGATCCCCCGCGGATCGCCGAGTGTGACGGCGAGACGCGGGCGGCGCGGGGCGGGCACGTTCAGAGCCGGACGTCGATGTAGGTCTGGCGGCGGAGCCGATCGAGATAGTGCCGGACGCCCAGGTCCTGCGAGAGCTGGCTGCGGATCTGGTCCTTCACGTCGTCGTAGCTCACCTCGCCCTCCGCCTGCCGGGCGGTCACTTCCAGCACCACGAACTGCGGCCGGCTCGTAGCGGCGCCGAGCTCGATCGGCGGCTTGAGCCCGGGGGAGGTGTCCGCGGCGAACAGCGCCTGGTACTCGGGCCCGAGCGCCGTCAGGGCCACGGCCTCAGCGAGCTTGGGCACGTTTTCGTCGCCGTAGCGGAGCGCCAACGAATCGAACGAACCCCCACGAGCGAGTGCCGCCCGCACCGAGTCGGCCAGCCGTCGCGCGGCTTCGACCTGCGCCGGCGAAATCTCGGGTTGGATCAGGATGTGGCGCGCCAGCACCTCGGCGGGTTGCACCCGCTGCACCTGAATGATGTGGTAGCCGAAATCGGTCTCGACGATGTCCGAAATCTCACCGGGCTTCAGCCGGAAGGCGGTTTCTTCGAACGCCTTGACCATCGTGCCGCGGCGGAACCATCCCAGCGAGCCTCCCGAATCCCGCGTCGCGGTATCGGCCGACAGGCGCCGCGCGATCTCCGCGAAGTCGGCGCCGCCGCGCAGCACGACGAGCAACGACTCCGCCAGCGCGCGCCCACGGGCGCGCGCCGCCGAGTCGGGTCGTGGCAGGATGACGATCTGCCGGAAGGAGACGTTCGCGGGCCGCCGTTGCGCCTGGCGCTTGTTCTCGTCCCAATACGCGCGCATCTGCGCTTCACTCGGCTGGATCGGCTTGATCTTTTCCTTCTGGCGCAGGTTCTCCAGCAACCGCGTGCGCAGAATCTCGCGCCGCTGGTTCTCGGTGAGCCAGCGGCGCCATTCCTCCACGCCGCCGAACGCCGCCAGGCGCAGCTGCTGCTGAAACTCCGTTTCCGATGCGAACCGGCCCCGGACGTTTCGCACCGTCTGCTCCACCGCGTCCTGGACCTCCTGCTCCGTGACCTTGACCGTCGTATCGTGCTCGGCCTGCTGCACCAGCAGCTCGGTTTCGATCAGCGTCGTCAGGATGCGGCGCTTCAGGACGGCGCGCGCGGCGGAATCCTGCGGGAGCGTCTGGCCGGATGCCTGAGCCTGCGCCAGCTCTTCCTCGAGCTGCGAAGCGAGAATCGGCGTGGTCCCGACGATGGCGACGATGCGGTCCACCGCCGCCGGCGCCTGCGCCCGGACATCCGGAGTCGCGATCGCTCCCACGGCCAGGAGGAGCCCCAGGCCCCGGCCGGTCGGGATCACTGCACGACCCGCCGCGATGGCGGACGCTGCAGCACCGACTCGGGGACACCCTGGACGGGTGGCGGCCCGGGCGCCGGCCGGACGCCCGCGCTCGGCGCCCCGGAGCCCGGAGGCGCCAGGGAGTCGGCACTCGCCCGCAGCGCCACCGCCCGTTCCGATGCGCGCTGCACGCCGGCGGCGTCGATGGACCAGCGGCCTCGTTCGCGCAGGTACTGGGCGAGCAGCGGCGGGACCGGGAAAAACCGCGCCTGGCCGGACACGAGGCGATCGAAGTAGTCGTTCACCCGCGCCATCATGAAGCGCTCCCGGCTCTCCTTCGTCGCTGCCGAATCACGCAGCATGGCCGGCGTGAAATTCAGCAACGTTCCCAGGATGCCGAGGGTGGAATCCCATTCCGCCCGCACCGTCGTCCACTCCGAATCACTGAGCTGCACCTTGGCCGAGTCCGCCTGCCGCAACGCCAGCTCCCGTTCCACCAGCTGCTGCACCAGCGACCCGATCTCGGAGTCGTTCGCGGTATGCAGGGCCTGGAGATACTGGGGATTGATCGCGTACACCCAGCGGACGAAATCCTTCATCTTGAAATCGCCGCCGCGATAGGTGGCCAGCCGCTGATTGCTGCGCTCCGCCCCGTCCAGATCCTGCAAGGTCGCCCGGATGGCCTCCCCGGCGCCGCCGGAGACGTGGATGTCCCGTTGCTTCGAGAGATCGGCGAGATACGACGAGTCGAACTGCGCCATGAGGATGCCGCGCACCCCGTCGGCGAAGCTGTCCCGGATTTCGGCCAGGGGGGGACGCCGGATGATGTGGAAGCCGAAGGGTGTGCGGACGACCCCCGACATCGCCCCCGGGGCGAGCTGCCAGGCGGCGTCCTCGAACTGCGACACGTAGCGGCCGCGGGGACTGACGCCCAGCATCCCCCCCGAGGCCTTCGAGCCCGGGTCCTCCGAGCTGCGCCGCGCGACCGCGGTGAAATTCGCGCCGCCCGTCGTGACGAGCTCGCGCCACAGGGCGTTGACCTGCGCCTGCTTGTGCTGAATCACCGGTGGCGCCGCGCTCTGTGGCACCGCGATCAGCAGATGCTGAAACGCGCGCAGGTCACCGGCGGTGTAGAGCGAGTCCACCTGTCGATCGGTGGGCTGCCGGCTCGCCGTCAGGCGATCATGGAAATGATAGAACTTGAGCTGCGACACGACCGGCCACATCGCCCGTCCCACGACCGCCGTGTCGGTGAGCGACTCCCCGTCGGCCATGGCCATGGCGAACAGCGTGAAATTCACGTACGTGGCCGCCAGCTGTGTCAGGCTGGAGGGCTGCAGCGGCATGCCCTTGACGCGCGATGCGATTTCGGCGAGCCGCTCGACGCTCAACCTCTGTCCGGCCGCTTGTGCGGCCCCCTCGGGATGCGCGGAAAACGCATCCCGGAGGACGGAGCATCCCGCCACAGCCAGTACGACCATCACGGACGCCAGTCGACGCATGCAGTGACTCCTCTTCCCGTCAGGGTTCGGCCGAAACCACCGTGAGGGCCCGGACCAGCCCGGGACCGATCAGCTCGCCCCCCAGCCGGCGCAGCCGCAGCGAGAGGGGGACGGCGCGGCGGACGTCGGCGGCGAACTGCACCGCATCGAGTGCCGCTGTCAGCCCCGCCATCCGCGGGCGGGCGTCTCGCCGAAACGTGAGCCGCGCCTCGTCGCCCCGCACCAGGATCGTCTCCAATCCCGCTCGGGCGCCAAGCGCGCGGAGTTCCGTCACGAGCA
>JBGQHV010000251.1:0-3951 GCA_041498155.1 Gemmatimonadota bacterium
CCAGAAAGATCGGCTGCGGCGCGTCCATCGCCGGCTTGAGCAGCGCCACCGCCGCGAGCTGCGCCGCGAGCGCCACGCTACCGCCGATCACCGCCCCACGGCCCCCCGCCCACGCCGCCACCGCCACCAGGACGAGCCCGACGCCCAGCAGGGCACCATAGCCCCTCACCCGTCCCCCTTGCCCTGCCCTCTGCGCTTCTGCTCCGCGGCGGACTCGGCGGTGACCCGGTAATAGATGCTCATGAACCCGGCGAAGCCGCCCAGGAACCCGCCCGCGATCGCGAACAGCGGCCGCGTGTGCAGCCAGCCGTCCACCAGCCACCCCAGGGCGCCGAAGGCCAGAATCGCGAAGGCGAATCCGAAGCCCATCGCGAAGTACTCGTAGCCCTGACCGTAACTGCGCGAATCGTTGCCTGGATCGTCGTTTGCCATTGCGACGCGCGAAAGCTACGCGCTTGTGAAATTTTTCGCAAGCAAACGGTCAGGGGTGCAACTTTATGTGGCACTTGGGAGTACGATGTAGTATCCTACGCACCCTATGACCACCACGCCCCGCCCCGCTGCCTCCTCTCAAGGCGACGTCGAGCTGCTGGAGCGGCTCGCCGCGGCGCGCCGCGCGCTCGTGGCGCAGGTGGGGCAGCGCATCGTGGGACAGCGCGACGTGGTGGACGGCATCCTCACCGCCGTGTTCTCGGGCGGGCACGCCCTGCTGGTGGGCGTCCCGGGGCTCGCCAAGACGTTGATGGTGCAGACGGTAGCCGAGGCGCTCGAGCTGAAGTTCTCGCGTATCCAGTTCACGCCGGATCTCATGCCCTCGGACATCACGGGGACGGAGATCATCGAGGAAGACACGACCACCGGGAAGCGCGGCTTCCGTTTCGTGCGCGGCCCCGTGTTCGCGAACATCGTGCTGGCGGACGAGGTGAACCGCACGCCGCCCAAGACGCAGGCGGCGCTGTTGCAGGCGATGCAGGAGCACCAGGTGACGGCGGCGGGTCAGACACATTCCCTGCCGGCGCCGTTCTTCGTGCTCGCCACCCAGAACCCGATCGAGCAGGAGGGCACCTATCCCCTGCCCGAGGCGCAGCTGGATCGCTTCATGTTCGAGCTGCGGGTGGGGTATCCGTCGCGCGAGGAAGAAGAGACGATCGTTGACGCGACCACGGCGGATCACGCGACCCGGATCACGCCGGTGCTCACCGCCGACGACGTGCTGGCGCTGCAGCACCTGGTGCGGCGCATTCCCGCCACCAAGACGCTGGTGGGTGCCGCCGTGGCCCTCGTGCGGATGACGCGGCCCGACGATGCCACCGCCCCGGATTTCGTACGCGAGTACATCTCTTGGGGTGCGGGGCCGCGGGCGTCGCAGTACATGGTGTTGGGCGCCAAGGCGCTGGCGGCGCTCGAGGGGCGGCCGGCGCCCGACTACGAGGACTTGAAGCGGGTGGCGCCGCTGGTGTTGACGCACCGGCTGGTGATCAATTTCGCGGCCGAGGCGGCGGGGAAAGCGGCGCCCGATCTCGTGGCCGAGCTGGTCGCGGCGGGACACTGGCTGCCTAGGTAAGCGGCCGGGATACGGGCACAGCTCCGTCGATCCAGCAGCGAAAGTCCGCGTCGAGCGACACGCCGTAGCAGGCACTCTCCACCACAATCCGATCGAGGAACCACCCGGGGGCGTTGCCCTGGTCGTCCCGCTGCACGGTGATCGTGTGCAGCGGGCCCAGGTCGGGGCTTTCGAACGTGACGTAGTTCCAGGCGTTGCGCTCCATGCGGGCGCGCCAGCGGGTGTCCACGGTGACGCTGGCCGATCCGGATACCCCGGTGAGCGTGAACGTCACTCGCGCGTCGGTACCGGCCATCGATTTGTCTCCGGTGTGCACGATTAGCCCGTAGGCTGCGTGGGGGCCTGCGAAGGGGTCGTCGGCGCGGGTGGCGAGCCGGATCGTGGATTGGAACTCGGGCTCGGCGCTGACGGCGCGTAGCCGGGCCACGTTGTTGGTGATGATCCCATCTACGCCGATGCGGATGTATTCCCGCATCAGACGCGCGTCGTCCACGGTCCAGGCGTAGGTGAAGCGTGGTGCGCCAGTCGAGGCGCGCAGGTCGCAGGCGCGCTCCAGCGACGGGCGGACGTTGGGGCCGAGGAGAGAGTTGAGGAACGAGATCCCGTTGCCGTAGCACTGCCGTTCGACCCCGGCGTTCGTGAAGAAGGTAGCGACGCGCACCGGGTCGTTTTCCTGGTCGATCATCAGGGCTTCGCGGGGGCGAAGTTCGTGCCGGATCTGCTCGAAGATCGCGGCGTGGGACAGGCTCGCGACCGAGATGATGACGTTCAAGTCGGTATCGAACGTCAGGAGCGAGCGGATCGTCTGGAGCAGTATGGCGCCCAGCTCCAGCGTGGCGGCCTTGGGTTTGCAGTCGAATACGACGAGCGCCAGCTCGGGTCGCTCGAGGGCGATCTGGTGCAACCCGGTGAGGTACTCGGTGAGCGACGGGGCGCTGGGTCCGTTGCCGCCGCCCAGCAGGCCGGGCTCGCCGATGCACAGATCATCGGGTCGAGCGGCGAACACGTTGACGTCCGGCTCGATGGCGTTGGCGCCGGCGTCGAGGGCGGCCCGGACGGCCTCGAGGGTGTTGGGGTTATGGGCCAGCTTGTAGAACGGTCGGCTCACCGTGGCTTTCGCTCCTTTTGTTGATTCTTCTCGATTCGGACCCCGCGAACGTGCTTCAATCCTTTGTCAATCAATATGTTGACAATGGTTTGAAGGTGGGCCCTTATTCTCTGCACAGCCGCCGTCGCGAGGTAGCATCGTGGTTCTCCATCTGGCCCCCCACTTTCGCCTACTCACCCTGGGGGCCCCCCTGCTCGTCCCCGCCTCTAAAGAGGCGGTGCGGTATCGGACGCGCAAGCATTTCGCCCTCCTCATTCGACTGGCGCTCGAGCCCGGCCGGAAGTTCGCCCGCGACTACCTGATCGACCTGTTGTGGCCGGACGTGCCCAGCGAACGCGGCCGACACTCGTTGTCGCAGGCGATCACCGTGCTACGGCAGACGCTAGGTCGTACCGCCGTAGCCGCCCACCGTACGACGGTCGCGTTGAACGAGGGAGTGGTCGAGGTCGATGCTTTGCAGCTGGAGACGTGTGAGGCGGAGATCCGCGGCCGGTTCCTCGAAGGGTTCGAGCTCCGAGGCGCGCGGGGATTCGACGAGTGGCGCGAGGCGTTGGCCGCCCGACTCTACCCCCGTATCCGGGACTGCCTCGTGCAGCGCATGGACGCCGGGCGCCGCATCGGCGATTTCGCCTCGGTGGAGCGGCACGCGCTGCTGCTGGAGGAGCTCGATCCGCTGTCCGAAGACGCCGTGCGCGGCGTTATGGAGGCGCGCGCCTGGGTGGGGGATCGCAGTAACGCACTCAAGGCGTTTGCGCGATTTGCCGGACGGCTCGCCGAAGAGCTCAACGCGAAGCCCAGCCCGGAGCTGGTGCGTATCGTGGACCTGCTGCGCGAGGGCCGGCGGGCCACTCCCCGGCCGACACCCGATGGGGTGCCGCCGCGGGAGGAGCGCCGGTTTGAAGCGGAGACGATCATCGGGCGGGAGCGGGAGTTCTCCTCCCTGTATGACGCATGGATCGATGTGCGGCGCCGGGAGCCCCGGGTCATCGTCGTGCTGGGCGACCCCGGGATCGGCAAGACGACGCTGACCAATGCGTTCGTTTCGTCGTGCCAGATGGAGGGGGCCATCATCGCGCGCACCCAGGCGTACGACGCCGAGCGCGAGCTGCCCTACGCGGTGCTGGCGGAGCTGGTGCGGCAGCTCACACTCCAGCGCTCGTTCGGCGCGGCGGAGCCCGAAGCCCTAGCGGAGCTGTCACGCCTGACGCCGGAGATCCATTCCGTCTTTCCCGGCGTTCCCCGCCCCGCGGAATGGCCGCCCGAAGTCGTCCCGTTACGC
>JBGQHV010000252.1:0-3876 GCA_041498155.1 Gemmatimonadota bacterium
CGCGTGTCGCACGAGCATGGCGCCGTATTCAAGGTGTTCGAGCGCGGGTTCAACGCCATCGCCGAGCGCTACGCGACGTTGCTGCGGTCCGCGCTGCGCCACCGGGTTCTGGTTGTCGCAGGGACGGCCGTGACGGTGCTCCTGGCGGTCGTGTTGTTCAAGAACCTCAAACAGGAGCTCCTGCCGGACGATGATCGCGGGTTCTTCCTGGTCGTCGCCTCGGCGCCCGAGGGCGCGTCGCTTGCATACACCGACGGCTACGTCCGCCAGATCGAGCAGATCATCGGAAAAACGCCGGACGTCCAGGGGTACTTCACGATCATCGGCGGATTCGCCGGCGGGGTCAACCGGTCATTCGTCGGCGTCATCCTCAAGGACTGGGGCGTCCGGCACACGAGTGTCCAGCAGATGGTGGGTGGGCTGTTCCCCCAGCTCTTTGGGATCGCCGGCGTCCGGGCGTTCCCGTATTCGCCGGGGGCTCTCGGGTTCAGCCAGCCGATCCAGTACGTGGTGCAGAATCCGGATTTCGCCCGGCTGGCGCAGGCCATGGACACCCTGGTGCCGCGCGCCCGCGCCGTGAAGGGGCTGACGAACGTGGACACCGACCTGCGCGTCAACAAGCCGGAGCTGCGGGTCACGTTCGATCGAGACCGCGCCGAGGACCTCGGGGTACCGGTGCGCGATGTCGCGGCCGCCCTGCAGACGTTCCTCGGCGGCCGCCGCGTCAGCACCTTCACCCGCAACGACAAGTTGTATTACGTCATGGTGCAGCTCGACCCCAGTCAACGGGCCACGCCGAGCGACATGTCGGGGATCTATCTGCGGGGCAACGGCGGGCAACTGGTCCAGCTGTCCGCCCTGGCCAAGGTCGAAGAGGGCGTGGGTGCGCGGCAGATCAACCACTTCAACCGCGTGCCCTCGTTCACGCTGGCGGCTTCGCTGATTCCGCCCTTCGCCCAGGGCGAAGCGCTCGACTCGCTCGATCGGTTGGCCAAGCAGGTGCTGCCGCCGGGCAGCACGACCGCCCTGGCGGGCGATTCCCGCGAGTTCCGGGAGAGCGGGGGCGCGCTGTATTTCGCGTTCGGCGTCGCGCTGCTCGTGGTGTTCATGGTGCTGGCGTCGCAGTTCGAGTCGCTGGTGCACCCGTTGACGGTGCTGCTGTCGGTGCCGCTCGCCGTGACCGGGGCCCTGGCCACGCTACTCGTGGCCGCGTTGCTGCACCGTCCCGGCGGGACGATCAATCTGTACAGCGAGATCGGCATGATCCTGCTCATCGGCCTCGTGACCAAGAACTCGATTCTGTTGGTTGAGTACTCGAACCAGCTCAAGGCCCGGGGGTTGGACACCATCGCCGCCGTCATCGAAGCCGGGCGGATTCGCCTGCGCCCCATCCTCATGACCTCGGTGGCGACGATCATGGGCGCGATCCCGGTGATGATCGGGGTCGGGGCCGGTTCCACGTCGCGTCGGCCGCTCGGCTACGCCATTGTGGGCGGCATCTTCTTCTCCACCGCGCTCACCCTCTTCGTCGTGCCGGTCGCCTATACGCTGCTCGACCGGCTGCGCGTGCGCGAAGCGAAAGATCTCCAGTCGCTCGAGCCGGTGGAGGCGAAGTGATCCTGCCTCTGCTGGCGGCGCTGCAGCTGGTGTCTGCCCAGGAACCGACGCCGGTCGTGACCCTCTCCGACGCCCTGCAACGGGCTGCGCGTCTCGATCCCACGTACGTCGCGGCGGCGGGGCAGGTCAACAACGCCGAGTGGGCGCGGCGCGCCGCGTTCGCGGTGTTCATCGTCCCCGCGGTCACCTTGTCGGCCAATCAAACGCACTACTGGCCGCCGACCTTCAATTTCGTCACGTTCACGTCGACCGCCGCAAACACGTTTGCGGCTACGATCGATGCTCGCATCGACCTGTTCACCGGGGGACAGAAGCTCGCCGGGCTGGCCTCGAGCGGAGCGGCGCTCGAGAGCGCCCACGCCGGGGAGCTGCAAGCCCGGCTGACGACGGCAATGAATACGGAGTCGGATTTCTACGCGGTGTTGGCCCAGCGGGCCCTGGAGCGGGTGGCCGATGATCGGGTCCAGCGCGCCCAGCAGCAATTCACGGTCGCGCGGGCGCGCGTGACGTCGGGAGCCGCCGTCCAGACCGATTCCCTGCAGTTGTTGCTGGAATTGGCCCAGGCGCGGGTGGCGCTGTTGCAGCAGCAATCGGCGCTGCGGACCGCGCAGCTGCAGCTGGGCCGGCGCATCGGCCTGCCGGGTCCGGCGGATGCCGCTCCCGCCCTCGACGATTCGACGACCATGCGCGCCCTGCCGTTTACGGTATCGGATGCGGTGACGCGCGCGTTGTCGCAAGGTCCCGCCTGGCGCATCGCGCGCGCCAACGAGCGTACCGCTGCGGCGCAGCTCTGGTCTCGACGCGGGGACTTTCTGCCCCACGCGTCCCTCGATTTCACGGGTGGGGCGTTCGATACGGACAAGTTCTATCCGAATGCGATCAGGCGGTCCACCCTCTCGCTGACGGTGTCGTTCCCATTGTGGAACAACGGACAGCGCGAGATTCAATTGTCGCAGGCGCGCGTGAACCGGGATGTCGCGCGGGCGATCCGAGTCGACCTGGAGCGCTCGGTGTGGCACGACGTGGCCGCCGCCTACGACGCGTACGAGACGAGCCGGGCCACGGTCGCGCTGGAGCAGAACGCGGTCCTCGTGGCGCGAGAAAACAACCGCGTCCAGGAGACGCGCTATCGGGCCGGGGCGACGACGATCCTCGATCTCTTGGATGCCCAGAATCGCCTGGTCTCGGCCGAGGCGGATTTGGTCCAGGCGTTGTACGACACGCGGCGCGCGCGCGCGGGGTTGGAAGTCATCCTCGGCGAGCGTATCACCTTCGATCAGGGAACACCGTGACGAATCGGTCCGTGGTGCGTGGCGTGGGATGCGCGGTGGTCGTGTTGGCTGCCGTGGCGTGCAAGGGCAAGGGTGGTGCGCAGGGCGCCGGTGGCGGACCGCCGGGGTTCCCGGTGGAGGTGGCCGTCGCACGGGTCGACACGGTGCGCGACGAGATCGCCGCGACGGGCCAGATCGAGGCGCTGCAATCCATCGTGCTGCAGCCTGAAGTGGAAGGCCGGATCGTGGCGATTCTGTTCCGCGAAGGGCAGGATGTGGCCGCGGGCACACCGCTCTTCCAGATCGATTCGACCGAGCTGGCCGCCCAGGTCGCCCAGCTCGCCGCCCAGCGGGATCTGGCGCAGCAGGACCTGGCCCGCACCAAGGAGCTGGTGGCGCAGAATGCCGCCTCCACCTCCGATCTCGAGCACGCCGAGGCAGCCGCGCGCAGCGCGGACGCCCAGTATCGGCTGCAGAGCACGCGCCTCGCCCGCACGACCGTGCGCGCGCCGTTCAGCGGAGTCGTGGGCCAGCGCTTCGTGAGCCAGGGCGATTACGTCAACAACAGCAGCAAGCTCGTGACACTGCAGACCATCACCCCGATGCGGGCGGCGTTTCAGGTTCCGGAGAGATTCGCCCGCTCGCTCAAACGGGGGCAGGAAGTCACGTTTCGCGTCGCCGCCATTCCGGGACGGGAATTCGTGGGTGAGGCGGACTTCGTCGATCCCGTCGTGCAGCTCCCGGGCCGGACCATCCTCGTCAAGGCGCGCGTGCCCAACCCGCAACACCTGCTCCAGGCCGGGATGTTCATCGAAGCCCATCTGGTGACGTCGGTGCGGCCCAAGGCGGTCGTCGTACCCGAGGACGCGCTCGTCCCGGTGCAGGGCGCGAACTTCGTCTGGGTGGTGACGGAGGGGAAGGCCAATCGGCGCCAGGTCGGGATCGGGGTGCGCACGCCCGGGTTCGTGGAAATCGCGAGCGGCGTGGA
>JBGQHV010000253.1:0-3841 GCA_041498155.1 Gemmatimonadota bacterium
GCTGCCGTCCCCGATCTCGCCGGCCACGTTGGCGCCCCAGCAATAGATCCGCCCCCCCACGGCGATCGCGCAGACGTGCTTTCCTCCGGCCGCGAGCGCCGTGAATTTCCCGTTGACATCGACCGTCACCGGCTCGGTCTGGCTCTCGCGAGCGCCCCGCCCCAGCTGGCCCGAGAATCCGTCGCCCCAACAGAATACGCGGCCATCGGTCGCGAGGCCACAGGTGTGATCGGATCCCGCCGCGAGTGCGCGGAACTTGACGCCGCCCGTGACCTGCCGCGGCGTGTTGGCTCCGCGCGTGCTGCCGTCCCCGAGCTGTCCCGCGCCGTTGTCGCCCCAGCACCAGGCGCTGCCGTCCCCGGTCAACCCACATGTATGCCGTGCGCCGGCGGTGAGCATGACGAAGCTGTGGTTGCCGGCGACGGGCGCGGGTGCGGGGAGTCCCGCGGTGCGGCCGTTGCCCAGCTGCCCTTTGGTGTTCAGGCCCCAGCAGACGGCGCTGCCGCTTCCGGAAAGTCCACAGGTATGGTCACCGCCCGCGACCAGTGCGGTGTAGCCGCTGGCGCCGCTGACGATCACCGGGACGTTGGCCGACGTGCCGGCGGCTGCGTCCCCCAGCTGGCCGGTCGCGTTGTTCCCCCAACAGACGACCGCTCCGCTCTGGGTGATCCCGCAGGAGTGGGCGTTGCCCGCCGTAACGTTGCGCCGCGGCAGCCGGACCGCGGTCGCTTCCGTCGTCGGGGCGGGCTGTGGCGCCGGTTGGGATTCGCTCGGCGGCGGCGGCGGTGTGGGTGTCGGGGTCGGGTTGACGGCGACCGGCGGCGGGCTCGGCGCGGCCGGGACGGTGATCGTCGCCGATCCGGTGATGCCTTCACTGGTCGCGGTGATCGTGGCGTTGCCGCCGGCCGTGGCGGTGACCGAGCCGGTTGCCGAGACGCTGGCGACCGTGGGATTGCTGGAGGACCAGGTCACGTCGCGGTCCTTCACGGCCCCGCCGCGCGTGTCGCGGAGCGCCACCGTGAGCTGCGCGCTCTTCCCGATGGGGAGGGTGAGCGTGGCGGGCGTCACGGCCACGCTGACGACCGGCACGGCGCTCACGGTGACCGCGGCGGAGGCGCTCTGCGATTCGATCTGCGCCGTGATCGTCGCTTTCCCCGCCCGCAGCGCCGTCACCGCGCCCTGCGCGGTCACCGACGCGATCGTCTCGTCGCTCGAGTGCCAGGTGACGGCGCGCCCGCCGATCGGGTGGTCGTGCGCATCCCGGGCCGCCACGTCGAGCCGGAGGTGGCCGCCGATCTGGAGCGACGCGGTGGGCGGCGAAATGACCACGATCGCGACGGCGGGTGGCGTGACGCTGACCCGGGTCGTGGCGCGCTTGCCTTCGACCACGACCGTGATCACCGCCGTCCCCAGTCGCAGCGCCGACAGGGTGCCGCCGGGGGAGACGGCGACGATGCGGCGGTCGCTGGAGGTCCACGTCATGGGGTGGCCGCTCAGCGTATTGCCGTGGTCGTCCTTGGGCGCGGCCGTGAGCACCGCCGTGTCGCCCAGCGGGACGGAGGTCGCCGGCGGAATGTCCACGCTCGCGACCGGCGCGGCGATGGCCGTCACCATGACCGTCCCGGTGCCGCTGCGCCCTTCGCTCGTCGCCAGCACGTTGATGAATCCGGGGGCGAGCGCGGTCACGAGCCCGGTGGGCGACACGCGCGCCATCGTGCTGTCGCTCGACGTCCAGACGACCGCGCGCCCGCTCAGCAGGTTGCCGTTGCCGTCTTTCAGAACCGCGGTGAGCTGCGCGGTGCGTCCCACCGCGACGGCGGCAGGGGAGGGTGTCACGGCCACAGAGGCCACCGACGCAGCTGCGGCGGGCGCCGGGAGGTTCGCGGGCGGTGACGCCGTCTTGGAGCGGCCGAACAGGGCCCAGGCGACGACGCCGATGACGACCAGCACGGCCGCGATGCCGATCAGGCGCGTCGGGTCGGTGCGGTGTGGCGCCGCGTAGGGCGGCGGAGCCACGGGTGCGGGTTCGGCGCGCGAGGGCCGTCCCCCTCCCGGGGCGGGCATGGCGCCGCTCGAGGGGCGTCGGCCCGGCTTGCGTGAGGACCACGGGTCGGGCGGCGGAGCGGGTGCGTGCGGCGGCGGCCGCTTGGCGAAGATCGCCGTCGGCACCTCGGCGATTTCGGGCGGCGTGGTGGGCGAGATCGGCTCCACGGGCGTGGCCGGCAGTCCGGGTGGCGGCTCGGGCACGGCGGCGGTCGCGGGGATCGGGGTCGTCGCCGCGGGGGGAATCGGCGTCGTCGGCGCCGACGTGACGATCGGCGGCGGCGGCGGCGTGACGGGTTTCCCGGTGCGCGGCTCGGGGGTCATCGCGTGCTTCGGTACCGGACTCACGGGCGTGGCGCGCTGCGCCGCGTCGGCGATGCTGCCGCCGCGGGCCAGCGCTTTCATCTGTTGACGTACCGGATCGTTGAGCGGCGGTGTGCCGATCGCCTCGACCGCTTCTTCGAGCGTGGCCCAGCGGTCCGGCGCCTTCTTCGCCAGCATCCGCTCGATCGCCTGGGCCAGCTCCGGGGGGCAGTCGGGGCGGCGCTCGACGATCGGCGGCGGCGGCTCGTGAAAGTGCTGCCACATGAGCGACATCACCGAGTCGGCGTCGAACGGGACCTTGCCCGTCAGCATCTCGTAGGCGGCGATGCCGAGCGAGTACTGATCGGTGGCGCCGGTGATCTCCTTCGCGGCGCACTGTTCGGGGCTCATGTAGGTGGGCGTCCCGATGGTGGCGCCCGTCATGGTGAGCCCCTGCGACTCGGTCACCTTGGCGATGCCGAAATCGGTCACGACGGCCCACCCTTCGACATCGAGCATGATGTTGGCGGGCTTGATGTCGCGATGGATGATGCCGTGGCGGTGCGCGTAGTCGAGCGCGCTGCCGGCCTGGGAGAGGATCGCCTGCACCATCTTGATGGGCAGCGCGCCGTGCTCCTTGATGATCGCGTCCAGGCCCCGGCCCTGGACGTATTTCATAATGAAAAAGAGCAGCCGGCCCGACTCGCGCACCGCGTAGATCGGGATGATGTGCGGGTGGGACAGCGCCGCGGCGGTGCGGGCTTCCCGTTTGAAGCGATCGGCCATGCCCTTGCCGCTCGAGAGCAGCGAGGGGGCCATGACTTTAATGGCGACTTTGCGGTCGAGCGAGATGTCGTGGGCCAGGAAGACGGTGGCCATGCCGCCGCGGCCCAGCTCGCCGGCGATCTCGTAGTCGCCCAGGGTCGCTTTCCGCAGCTCCTCGATCAGTCCCGCCTGCGGATCGGGCGTCTCGGGCGGGGTGGCGATGCGCTCGGTCGCGGACCCGCCTTGGACGCCGGTGACGTCGTGGCCGCAGCGCGAGCAGAAGCGGGCGCCTGGGGCGAGCGGGGCGCCGCAGTGGGCGCAAGCGTTCTGGACGGTCATCGTAGGGGCGGTGGCGTCCGCGAATTTAGCGCGCCGGTGCATGCCGGGGAAAGACTTGGGGGAAACTGGGCGGCGGCCGGGTGGGGACGTATCTCTATATGTGGGGCCCCATTGACGTAGGCATGCGGGGAGGCTAGAATGTGAGTCTCGCTATGGGTTTTTTCGTAGCGTGCTCTTTGAGAATTGATGGTCGAGCGTGTGGAGTGCGGCCCCGATATGAGCGATGCGCGGTCAGACGCGTATCGTCAGGGGTTTAACTCTGAAATGTGATTCGGACGACAAGCAGAATCTAGTCGTTCGATTTGAGCTGTTCGAATTCTCTATTGGAGAGTTTGATCCTGGCTCAGGACGAACGCTGGCGGCGTGCCTAACACATGCAAGTCGTACGGGA
>JBGQHV010000254.1:0-3792 GCA_041498155.1 Gemmatimonadota bacterium
GAGCGGAGCGACCCCCCCGATCGATCCGGTGCGATTGCTGTTTCGCTCCCACAGAGTACTCGGCTTCCACCTCCGAGCGCTGCTACGCGACCCCGAGTCGGTGCGGCCCTCGGTGGAGCGCCTGCTCCGCTGGGTCAGGCGGGGCGCGTTGCGGATGCAGATTGGCGCGGAGGTCGCGTTTGCCGATATCCGCCGCGCGCACCAGCTCATCACGAGTCGCGATCGGTATGGCAAGATCGTCCTGGTGCTCTGACCCCTCTAGAGATCCGGCCGCGCGCCGCAGAAGTCGGCCGGGTAGTCCGGATAGCCCGGGTTGGAAGGGGCAATCAGCGGCCACGCCCGTAGGTCGTCGGGCGCGAACAAGCCGCCGATGATCCCCATCACCCCGACCAGTGTGGCGGTAGTGGAGTTCTCGTAGCGCACCGTGAGCCGGTAGCGATGACCGGCCCTCAGATGCGGCCCACGGCCCAGCAGGGCCAGCACGCGCCGCGACACTCCCACCACAGTGCCGCCGGGATCCTTGATCGGGCGCACCGTGGTGATCTCGTGTCCGGTTGCGGCGTCTTCCAGCCTCAGCCAGGCGCCGTGATCGTGCAGATGCCCACCGACGACGAGCAGCCGTCCGCTGAGCGGGATCGTGAAATCGAAGTCGCGGGTGACGCCGCCAGGCGGCACGTCGAACAACCCGCTGGGAACCAGGCTTGCGTTGGCCACGAACGGCGGTACCGCGATCGGCGTCGGGGACTGGCGGCGCGCATTGAGCTTGAAGGTGAGCCGCAGGCGCACGCTATCCACGTCGTGCCCACTGTCGTTGTTCCACATCACCACCACCGCGATGCGGTGCCCGCGCTCCATCGGCATCCCGACCGTGGCCGGCATCAAGATGATCTCCGTTTCCCGCCCGAACGCCACGATGTGCTCCATCTGCTGATAGATCAGGTCGCGGCGGTCGAAATTGTTGAGCCGGAGATGGTGCAACAGCGAGCGCGCCAGAGGCGCACCGCGAGCGTCCAGCAGCTCGAGACGAAGCCCGTGGAACAACGCGGATTGCGGCCAGATGAACTGTCCGATGCAGGAATCCTGCATCATCGCCATCGCCATCGGGTCGGGGTGGTTCATCGCCACTCCGGCCGGGACGCGGAACGGCCCGACCGTGACGACCACCTGGCGATAGGAGGAATCGAGCTCGACGATAATCCGCGCGGGGGGATCGCCAGGAGCGCGGGGAGCCTGGGTCAGTGCCTGGATCGACGCGGGCGTCGCGACGAACAGCATCAGGGCCGGCAGGCTCAATCGCACCGGGTAGGGTCCAAGAAGGAGACCCTCCCAAACTACGCGAGCGTCCCGCCGTCCAGGAAGATGACTGTCCCGGTCATGTAGGTATTGCGCTTCGAGGCGAGCCATGCCACCAGCTCGCCGCATTCGTGGGGCTCACCGATGCGAGACAGCGCCGAGGCATCGATATAGCGCCGCTGGTGATGCTCAGGAATCGTCGAGCGGAGCCCCCCATCGAAAATCCCCGCAGCGACGGCGGTGACGAGAATGCCGTAGCGACCGACCTCGTGCGCCAGGCTGCGGGTCAGGCCTTCGAGCGCCCCCTTGCTCGCGGCGTAGTGGACCGGTCCGGGAACCGACCGCGACCCGGCGATGGAGCTGATGTTCACGATGCGACCGTATTTCTGCCGGATCATCCCTCGCAGGACGGCGCGGCACGTCCGGAACGCAGCCCCGACGTTGAGCTCGAGCACGTCCGCAATGTCGTCGTCGCTCAGGAGCACGAAGGGAACGGCTTCGCTCACCGCCGCATTGTTGACCAGCGCGTCCACCGCCCCCCACTCGCGTTCGACCACCTGGACGAGCCGATCCGCCGCGTCGCGCTCGCGCAAATCGCCTTGCAGGGCCAAGCACTGGACGCCGTGGGCGCGCACTCGGTCTGCCGTGTCCAGCGCACCCGATTCGTTGGTGTTCCAGGTGAAGGCGACGCGCGCCCCCTCCCGGGCGGCCACTTCGCAAATCGCCCTGCCGATCCCGCTGGACCCACCGGTCACCAATACTCGTTGGCCGCCGAGCAGGCTCGACTCACCCGGACTGGACATCCCACTCCACCTCGCGATCGTAACCGGTTCCGCGGATGCGGACCTGCGCCACAGTGCGCCCAGCCGCCTGACAGGCGCGGACCAGTGCGTCCCCCGCCTCCTCGGCGTCATGCTTCCCCTCCCCCACCAGGCAAAGCGCCGGGCCAGCATAGCCCCAACGACGGGCCACGGCGCGCGGGATCGAACCGGGGGTAATCTCGAGCACGGCGTGCGGCAGGAGACGGTTCCCGAGCGATCCCGCGGGGGCGGGGACGAGCGGCGCCTCCAGACGAACGAAGAACATGTCGGGCGGCACGGCAGGGCGGACCCGGAGAGCCTCCGCGTTGATCCGGCGCAGCACGACATGTCCCGTCGGTTCTGCTGCGGACGAACGCCGGTAGGGGGCGGTCGGCTCCCGCGCGGCGGCCTGGCTGGTCGTCGCCACGCTAGTGGCCGCGCAGGCGCCGCTCAACGCGCGACAGACAACCAGGGCGCTGTCGAGCCGCGTGTCGCCGTCCGCGAGCGGGCGGTCGGAGCTGGTCACTCCCGTAGGCATCGTGAGAGCACGCGGCAGTGCACCGATTCCGACCGCGAGCCCAGCGAGACCCACGGATAGCAGTCCAGATGCGCCCAGCGTGTGCCCGAAATGAAGCTGCGGTGTCGTCACTGGGATGCGACGGTCGATCGTGGCGTCGAGCACCGAGAGCTCCATTTCGTCTACCGCGACCGGTCCGGTGCCCTGGCCCACGACTATGGACGGGACTCGAGACCGGAACGGGTGCACGACGGCTCGGAGGCCGACTCCCGCGCCTGGATCCTGCCCCAACACCGGCTCCCCGATCACGAGCGGCCGCCCCGAGTGCCCGGTCCGTGTCGCTCGCAGCGCGACAGCCGCCTCCCCCGGAATGAACCCGGTGCTGCTCGGTTGCCAGGGAGCGGCGGGCTCGGACGCGAGGATCCGCAGCGCCGCGAAGTTCTCGTGACTTGCCCGAGAGAGGATGTCGACGGCAAGGACCACGACCTCGTCGTGTCCGGCAGCGAGCAGTTGCGCGGCGAGAAACAGGGCCTGCAAACCCGACGCGCACGAGCCGCTGACGACCGGGACGTGGTCCCCGGCCCACGGAGTACCGGACAGAAGCTGTTGGCTATCGAAGGCAGCGACCCACCCTGAGGCGTCCAGGGTGTCCGCGGCCCCGTTACACGAGGCGACCACGATGGGCGCACCGGGTTGTACGGGCGGGGCGCATTCCCCGAGCGCTGCCAGGGCGAGCGCCTGCCAGCGTTCCGGGCCGACGAGGTCATCCGGAAGTCCTCGTGCCGAATGGCACAGTCGGCAGTCGCTCCCCAGACGGGCCGTCCAGGGAACGTCGCGGGGCGCCGTGACAGGCAGGCCCGCGACGATCTCGGCGGCCGATCCCTGCGCCGTCGCGAGGCCGATGGACGAAATCTCGAATTCCATTCCCTTTGTTACGGCAGCTGCCAGATCTCTACGCGGCTCGCCGAGAACAGCCCGCGCCCCCGCTACGATCCGACGGTGAACTCCAGGCGTTTGAGCACGGTGCCGCCGGCGTCCCGGATCTCGACGCGCCAGGCCCCCATCCAGTCCGGCGGGACCGTCTTGCGGCTCCAGGTGCGCCAGGGCGATCCGCCCACTTGCAGCTCCACGTCGGCCACCTGAGTGTCGCCGTGGAACCATACGTGGTGGATACTGCTCGGA
>JBGQHV010000255.1:0-3789 GCA_041498155.1 Gemmatimonadota bacterium
CAGGGACCAGGAAACTTCGACTCGGGCCGTCCGCAATTTCGTCGCGGAGTTCCAGATGTCCTTTCCCGTCCCGCTGGACGAGAAGGGCACCGTGCGCAAACGCTACAAGTTGCGCGGGCTTCCAACGACGGTGTTCATCGGGGCGGATGGTGTCGTGCGCGCCGTCAACATCGGGCCGCTCAGCGCGGCGGCGCTGCAGCAGCATCTCGGTGAAATCCTGCCGCCGCCGTAGCCGATCGAGTCCGTCCTTAGAATCGCCGAGAATAGGCGGCGTAGATCACGTAGTCACTCACGCCCCCCATCCCCGTCCGCGTCTGCCCGGTGCTGAGCGGCATGCTCAGGTAATTGTGGCGAATCCGTACCGGGACGCTGAGGGTGAGCTGATTGGGTCCACTCTGGAGCGAGAGCCCGGGGTCGAGGTACAGGGTGTAGCCCGCGCTGCGAAAGAAGTCGGACTTGCCGGTCACCAGGTTGCGGACGGGGGTCCCGTCGATCCGGCCGCCCAAGCTCACCGAGAGCCCCGGCTCGGCCATCAAGCCGTAGGCCAACCCCAGCCGCGCCGAATAGAGGTCGGGCACGGCATAGAAGACGCCCGGCGACCGCAGCACATCGGTATGCTCCCGCAGACTGACCGAGTAGGAGCCGGAGAAGTAGAGCGAGGCGCGCGAGAAGACCTGCCGGAAGGCCTGCCCCTCGAGCAGCACCGCCCACCCACCATCCCCGAGCTGGACGGCCTGGGTGAGCGTCGTTTGCGACACGTTGCCGAGGGAGTCGTGGAAAGCGCCCGTGACGTGGTTGCTCCCGGTCGGCGTCTTGAGTCCGAGCCCCACCAGGACGTTGCCGTTGGGGTGCCGTGTCGGGGTGCTGAGCCAGAGATGGCCCATCAGATTGATGTCACCCACCCCGGAGGTGGGAACCCTGTGACGCAGGTGGTCGGGATGGGTGGTCTCAATGGTGCTGTAGGCCAGCGGCGCCGTCAGGGTCAGACTGAAGCGCTCACTGGTGGCGTAGGTCAAACTCAGATCGAGCGAATTGAGTCGCAGGTTCAGTGGCTGACCCATTGGGGCCTTGGTTTCGTCCTCCTGCGTTCCAACGAAGAAGCGGTTGGTCGCCACCCGTCGAACGGAGACGCCGAGCTGCCATTCATGCGGCTGCAAGAATGCGGCTTGCTGACCACCCAACGCGGGGGACGTGAAACGCACCGGCATGCAGCCCTGTCCGAACGCCGGCGCGGCGAAGAGACCGAGCAGAATGCCAAGACCCATCGGTATCCGCCGAACCCATGCCGCTGGTGAGCGACGCTGCATACGTGTTTCCTCCGCAGGGGAGCGATTGCAGAACAACCCTCAATCAAGTAGCACGTAGTCAATTGAGGGTCAATCGCCCTCTCGATCGTGGATAGCGGCGATCACACCGCCGCTACATTATCTAAACGGCTTTTCTACTCACTTCCCGACACGAGCCCGCTTCTGCCGGCTGACGACCTCTCCCGCCTCACCGCGGCCCTCGCCGATCGCTTCGACATCCAGCGCGAGCTGGGACGCGGCGGCATGGCGACGGTCTACCTGGCCCGCGACCGTAAGCTCGATCGGCTGGTCGCGGTGAAGGTGTTGCGCCCCGAGCTCGCCGAGTCGCTCGGCACCGATCGGTTCCTCCGCGAAATCCAGATCGCCGCCAAGCTGAGCCACCCCCATATCCTGCAGCTGTACGATTCGGGTGAAGTGAACGGCCGGCTGTTCTACGTCACGCCGTACGTCGAAGGGGAATCGCTGCGGCAACGGCTGGCGCGCGAAGATCGGCTGCCGGTGGACACCGTCGTGCGCCTCGCCGCCGAGGTCGCGGCCGCACTCGATTACGCGCACCAGCAGGGCATCGTGCACCGCGACATCAAGCCCGAGAACATCCTGCTGCACACCGGACAGGCGATCGTCGCCGACTTCGGGATCGCGCGCGCGATCGACGCCGCGGCCGCCGAGGCGGGCCACACGGAGATGACCGGCACCGGGGTGGTCCTGGGGACTCCGCCGTACATGAGCCCGGAGCAGATCACGGGCGACCCGGTGGACGGCCGGACCGACGTCTACGCCCTGGGCTGCGTGCTGTACGAGATGCTGGCCGGTCGTCCTCCCTTCACGGGACCGAGCGCCCAGGCGGTGTTGGCGCGGCACACCATCGAACCGGCCCCATCCCTGCGGAAGATCCGGACGGACATCCCCGTCGCGATCGAGCGCACGGTCGCCAAGGCGCTGGCGAAGGCACCGCAGGACCGATTCGCGAGCGCGGCGGAGCTCCGCGACGCCCTGATGGGGGCCGTACCAGCCCCCGGGCTCACGATGCGGTGGCGCGTGGGACGGCGAGCCGCAGGCGTGGCTCTCCTCATCGCCGCCCTCGGAGTTGCCGCGGTCGTCTGGGCCTCCCGCGGGCGCCGTGGGACGGCCGTGCCGCCATCGCTGGCCGTGCTCCCCTTCGTCAACGAGAGCAGCAGCCCGGACGATCAGTACTTCGCCTATGGGATCACCGACGAGCTGATCAATGCCCTGGGGCAAGTGCCCGGCGTGCGGGTGACGGCCAGGACATCCGCGTTCGCGCTGCGGGATTCGGGTCTCGACGTCCGGACGATCGGCGCGCGGCTGGGCGCGACGATGCTGCTCGAGGGAACCGTGCAGCGGGCGGGCGGGACGATGCGCGTCACGGCGCAATTCATCAACGCAGCGACCGGCGCCGTCTTGTGGTCCGACACCTACCGCCGTCAGGGGAAGGACATCATCGACGTCGAGGACGAGATTTCGCGTGCGATCGTGGGTGCACTGCAGCTGCGCCTGATCGGGGCGAATCGCCCGCTCGTGCAGCGCCGGACCGACAACCCTCAGGCCTACGACCTGTACCTGAAGGGCCGCTACTTCTGGAACCAGCGGACGGCGCCGCCGGCGTTGGGCCGGGCGATCGGGTACTTCGAACAGGCGATCGCGCTGGATTCGAACTACGCCCGCGCCTGGGCCGGCCTCGCCGACGCGTACAGCCTCCTGCCGGCGTTCGGCGACGCGCCCCCCAGTGATGCGTTCACCAAGGCCAAAGCCGCCGCTCAGCGGGCCGTAGCGCTCGACAGCACGTTGGCCGATGCGCACACTTCGCTCGGGATCATCGCCGTGTTCCACGATTGGGATTGGGCGACGGCGGCCCGCGAGTTCGATCGGTCGCTGGCGCTCGACCCCACGGAATCCAGAACCCATTTGTTCCACGCCTGGTACTACAGAGCCGTCGGGCGGCTGGAAGATGCTCTGGATGAGCTACGCACCGCGCAACGCCTCGACCCCGTGTCAGCCATCATCAACGCGCGGGTGGCGGCGATCCTGCGACCGATGCGTCGCTACGACGAGGCGGCTACCGCGGCGCGCCAGGCCATCGAGCTCGACTCCGGCAACGTCAATGCCTACATCGAGCTGGGGCAAGTGCTGGCCGTCGAGCGCCGCTTGCCGGAGGCGCTCGCGACCTTCCCAGCCGATCGCGATCTTGGAGCCGGGTACAATGTGGCTGGGACGCTGGGATACGTGTACGGCGTCACCGGCCATCGCGCCGAGGCACTGGCGGTCCAGCGGCGCCTCGAGCAGCGGGCGCGGGAGCGCTACATCACCCCCGAGGCGTTCGCCTTGATCGCCTTGGGTCTCGGCGATACGTCCCGGGCGCTCGACTGGCTGGAGCGCGGGTATCGTGAGCGGTCGTTCTTCATGACGTTTCTGGACGAGCCGTTCTTCGATCCCCTGCGGGGACAACCGCGCTTCGAGCGCATCG
>JBGQHV010000256.1:0-3785 GCA_041498155.1 Gemmatimonadota bacterium
ACGTCGGCGCTACAGGAGGACGGGCAGCCCGAGATGTGGGTCGTCATGCGCTCGCGCATCGGATCTCCCTTGAGACTGGCCGGCGCGATTCGGGACGCGGTCCGGCTGTCGGATCCACAGCAGCCGATCGGCGACCTGGTGAGCCTGGAGCAGCTGATCGGCCGGCAGACCGCCGCCCGTCGATTCAACACGACTTTGCTCGGCGCGTTCGCCGTCCTCGCCGTCGTGCTGGCCCTCGTCGGCATCTACGGGGTGACGAGCTACGCGGTCGCGCAGCGCTACCGCGAGCTGGGCATCCGCATGGCGCTGGGGGCGAAGCCGCAGGACGTCGTGCGCCTGCTCGTGAACGAAAGCCTGGTGCGCGTGGCAGTGGGCGTGGGGATCGGGCTCGCGATCGCGCTGGTCGCGACCCGCGCGCTCTCCACCATGCTGTTCGGCGTGGCCCCGCAGGACGCCGGCACCTTTGCCGCGACCGCTCTCCTGCTCGGCGCCGTGGCGCTCCTCGCCACGTGGCTGCCGGCGCGGCGCGCGACCCGAGTGGATCCGATGGTGACGTTGCGGGCTGAATAGCTATTAGCCATCAGCCATCAGCCGTCAGCAATCATGATTGCTGAGTGCTGATCGCTAACGGCTCTCAAAGGAGCCTCATGGACACCGTACTTCAAGACATCCGCTATGCCCTCCGCACGCTCGCCAAGGCGCCCGGGTTCACCCTGGTCGCCGTAGTCACCCTGGCCCTCGGCATCGGCGCCAATTCGGCGGTGTTCAGCGTGATCGATTCGGCGCTGCTGCGGCCGCTGCCATTCGCCGAGCCCCAGCGGCTGGTGGTCCTCGAGAACGCCAACGGGCCCGGGCCCGCGGGCTATCCCAAGGAGAGCCTCGACCTCACGGATTGGGCGGCCCAGCCAGGGGTTTTCGATGCCGTCACATCGTATGAGGTCGGCGGCCTCAACCTCGCCGGCCCCGATCGCTCACTGCGGGTGCAGGCAGCGCAGGTCATGCCCAATTTCCATGGAACTCTGGGCGTGACGGCCGCGCTCGGTCGTGGCTTCCTGGCCGAGGAAGGCACGCCGGACCGGGCGGGGGTCGTGCTCCTGAGCGACGGATTGTGGCGACGGGCGTACGGACGCGACCCGCATGTCGTCGGGCGAACCATCGTCCTGAACGACCGTTCCTTCGTGGTCGTCGGTGTGATGCCGCCCGGTTTCACCTACCCGCGGCGCACGGAGGTCTGGATTCCGCACCCCAGCCCGGACAACGGGACGAACTGGGACATGTTCCACGCCGCGGTCATTGAGACGGTGATCGGACGGCTGCACGCCAACCTCACCCTCGCCCAAGGCCAGACGCGGGTCGCCGCTGTCGAGACCGCCTTCCGGCAGGACCATCCGCTGCCGGAAGGAGCGCATCCCCCAGGCCTCGTGTTGCACCCGCTGCGCCAAACCCTCTTGGGTGATGCACGCACCGGGCTGTTGGTGCTGTTTGGCGCTGTCGGGCTGATCCTGCTGATCGCCTGCACCAACGCGGCCGGGCTGTTGCTCGCCCGCGCCGCATCCCGCCAGCACGAGATCGCGGTGCGCGCTGTGCTCGGGGCCACACGCGGCAGGGTGGTGCGCCAGCTGCTCACCGAGGCGGCGCTCCTGGCCGTCGCCGGTTCGATCGCGGGACTCGTGTTGGCCTGGTGGGCGATGGGAGCGCTCGCCGCCCTGCTCCCGGC
Organism: Gemmatimonadota bacterium; assembly: GCA_041498155.1. GTDB lineage: Bacteria > Gemmatimonadota > Gemmatimonadetes > Gemmatimonadales > GWC2-71-9 > DASTHG01. Next base: position 1,718 of record JBGQHV010000256.1, read on the forward strand.
CGGCCTGGCGGACGTCACTCCCGTCTCGATCGATGTGCGGGTGCTCGCCTTCACCCTCGCCGCGGCAGGACTCGCCACGTTGTTGTTCGGCCTCGTGCCGGCGTTCGGCCTCTCGCGCGCCGACCTCCACGAGCCCCTCAAGGCGGGCGGCTATCGTGCGCCCGGTGTGCGCGCGCGCCGCCTGCGCGCCGTGCTCGTCGTGGGTGAACTGGGACTCGCCCTCGTGTTGCTCATCGGAGCGGGCCTGATGCTGAAGAGCCTGTACACGCTCGCGCACGTCGATCCCGGCTTCCGGCGTGAAAGCACACTCACGGCGACCGCCAGTCTGCCGCGCTCCAAGTACACCGCGCCTGGCAGCTACGGCGGCTACTTCCGCGACGCGCTGGAGCGGATTCGCGCGATCCCCGGGGTCGCGGCGGCCGGTGCGGTGAACGCCCTGCCGCTGCTCGGGGAGGGTGCGGCCGGGTTCCCATTTCAGATTGTCGGACGGCCCCCCTTTCCAATGGGCGAGGACATGCCCTTCGCCGAGCACCTCGTGGTTAGCTCGCAGTACTTCCAGGTCTTGGGCATTCCTATCCTCAGAGGGCGAGGCTTCACGGAGGCGGACGTAGCCAATGCGCCGCCGGTGATCGTCATCAGCGAGAACATGGCGAAACGGTTCTGGCCCGACGCGAACCCACTGGGTGCACAGGTCAAGATGATGATCGACACCGCCCCGCGCACCGTCGTCGGGGTCGTGGGTGATGTCCGGGACGTGGGTCTGAAAGAGCAGGTCTGGGCGCTCCAGACGTACACGCCGTACCAGCAGGAGCATCCCTCGTACATGACGTTCACCGTGCACGGCCAGATTCCCACGGTATCGCTGGTCGGTGCGGTTCGTCGCGCGGTGGCGGAAGTAGACCCGGCCATTCCGCTCTACAGCGTGCACACCATGGACGAGGTCGTCGCCACGTCGATCGGCCCCGAGCGCAGCAATTCCCTGCTGATTGCCCTCGCGGGGCTGCTCGCTCTCGTCCTGGCCGCCGTCGGCGTGTACGGCGTGATTGCATACGCCGTGGCACAGCGCACGCACGAGATTGGGATCCGCATGGCGCTGGGCGCGGCACGCCGCGACGTGCTGCGACTGGTGCTGCGCCACGGCATGATCCTCACGCTGGCCGGCGTCGCCGGCGGCCTCGGTGCCGCCTGGGCGGCCACTCGCGTGATGACGCATCTCCTCTATCAGGTGAGTGTCACCGACGTCTCGGTGTTCATCGCGGCACCGCTCACGCTGGTGGTGGTCGCGCTGCTCGCTTCATACCTCCCGGCGCGCCGGGCGACGAACGTTGATCCGATGGTGGCGTTGCGCCATCAATAGGTGTCGGGTGCCAGGTGTCGGGTGTCAGGGGCGCGCACGAGGGATTCGTTTGAGCGACCGACTGAGGCCGGCGAGCATCCGGCCGACTGCCGCGCTGCGCTCGAGGAGCCCGAGCTCGACGTCAGGCGGCAGGAGTCCCAACCTCGAAGCGAGGATCACTTGCGTCTCGACCTCCATTAAGGAACCATTGGCGATGGAGAGGTGATGCAGGTAATCGCCGAGATGCTCGCGCCCATGACCCTCCGCGATGTTCGAGGGAACGGCCACCGCCGCTTTGCGGACCTGGGCGGTGAGGCTGTACATCTCTCGCTTGGGAAAGGTCTCGGTCGCCTGAATGCGGAACCGGAATCTGGTGGAGGAAAGCGGATGAACTGGTATCCCAATCGCGCACATCGGTATCTCTCGGCGCAACACCTGACACCCGACACCTGACACCCGGCACCTTGCCCTCCCCCCGCCTCCTCGTCGCCGACGACGACCCCTCCATTTTGGAAGCCCTCCGGCTGCTGCTGCGCGGCGAGGGCTTCCAGGTCGAGACGGCTACGTCCCCAGGCGGAGTTCTCGCCGCGGCCGAAGCGCGCGACTTCGATGCCCTCTTGATGGACATGAACTACACGCGCGACACGACGGGAGGAATCGAGGGACTCGATCTCCTCTCGCGCCTCCAGATCCTCGACGCCACCCTCCCCGTGCTCGTCATGACCGCCTGGG
>JBGQHV010000257.1:0-3780 GCA_041498155.1 Gemmatimonadota bacterium
GACGTCGATCAGGGTGCCGTCCCGCAGCCGGTGCCGCAGCCCCGTGGCCCGGGCGGTGCCGCCGCGGTATTGCGCCAGCACCTCGCGCAGCTTGACCGCCTCTTCCTCCGGCCGCATGTCGGTGAGCGTCATTGCCAGGAACTCTTCGCGCGTGTACCCGTAGCGGAGCACCGCCGCTTCGTTCACCGCGAGGAAGCGAAGCGTCTCGGCGTCGTACACGAACATCGCCGTCGGATTGCCCTCGAACAGCTGGCGGTACTTGCGCTCGCTCACCTGCACCCGCTCCGCCGCCCGGGTGCGCTCGATCGCCATCGCGACCTGCGCCGAGACGAACTCCAGGATCTCCAGCTCCTCGGTCCCGAAGCGGACGCCTTCGGTGTAGCTCTGCACCGCCAGCACGCCGATCACGTCGCTGCCCACCTTGAGGGGCACGCCGAGCCAGTCCACCGAGGGCGCACCCACCAGCACGACCTCGCCGCGGCGCTCCAGTGTGGCCAGCACGTCGGGCGTGCCGAGCAGGGGGCGCCCGGTGCGCAGCACGTACTCGGTCAGCCCGCGACCCGGCGGCCGGGGCGCGTCGGCGGTATCCACCTGGTCCACGAAGTACGGGAACGTCAGCAGCTCGGCGGCGCGGTCGTAGAGCGCCACGAAGAAGTTCTCCGCCGGCATCAGCTCGCCCACAATGTGGTGCACGGCCCGCAACAGCCCCTCGAGGCCTTCGGCCGCGCTGGCCGACTCGGCGATGCGGTACACCGCCTGCTGCACCGCCTCGCTGCGCCGCCGCTGCGTGATGTCGTTCCACACCCCCACCAGCCCCACCACGCGCCCATCCGGATCGCGGATCTGCGATGTGGTCAGCGCCACCGGGATCTCGGTGCCGTCCTTCTTCCGGTTCCACAGCTCCCCGCGCCACGTCCCGCGCTGTGTCGTATCGCGGATTTCGGCCTGCAGGCTCGGTTGGTTCCGGGGCGAGTCGATCAAGGCCGGGGTCCGGCCGATCACGTCCCCTTCGCTGTAGCCGTAGGTCGTGAGAAACGCGCGGTTCACGAACGTGAACCGGCCGTCGAGATCGGTGATGCTGATGATGTCGCCGGTACTCTGGATCGTGTGGGCCAGCAGGCGGTTCTGCTCCTCGGTGCGGCGCCGCTCGCTAATGTCGCGGAAGCTCCACACCCGGCCTACCACTTCACCGTCGATGCGCTGCGGCTGGGAATAGCGCTCGAACACCCGTCCGTCGACGCATTCGATGATGTCGAAGCTCGACGCTTCCATGTCGGCGTACAGCTCCCGCACGCGGCGCAGGAACCCATCGGGGTCCTTGAGCTGGTCGATCACCACCTCGAGCAGCCGCTCGTCCTGCCCGGTCGCCATCACATCATCGGGCAGGCGCCAGAGGGAGGTGAATTTCCGGTTGTAGCTGGAGACGCGCCCTTCGCGATCCACCACGAGGATGCCGTCCGCCGTGGACTCGAGCGTCGAGCGATGCAGCGACAGCGTGCGGCGCCGCTCCACGTCCGCTTCCATCACGTCGGTGATTTCGCGCGAGCACCCGAGCGTGCCGATCACGGCGCCCCGGGCGTTCACCACCGGCAGGCGGCTGGTGGAGAACCAGCGCACGCGGCCGGCCAGATCCTCCACCCGCTCGATCTTGGCCACCAGCGGGCGGCCGGTGGCCATGACTTCGTGCTCATCGGCGAGCGCCGCGGCGGCGTGCTCGGGCGTGAAGAAATCGGCGTCGCTCTTCCCCACGGCCAACGCGGGGTCGTCCACGCCGAGCACCTGCGCCTGAGCCAGGTTCACGCGCGTGAAGCGGCAGTCGGCGTCCTTCAGAAAGATCGGGTCGGGGAGATGATCGAGCAGCGCGCTCCAGGCATCGGCCTGGAGGGCGGAGAGCGGCTCGACGTGGGCGTGCGCCGCGTCGCGCAGCTCGCCCTGCACGCGGCGCAGCGTCTCTCCCTCGAGCTGCGCCCGCGCCGTGAGCTGGACGAGGTGCTCCCCGCCCTCGGGCGGGGGTCGCCGCAGACGCGCCGTGAATGGCGCGACGGGGGCGCCGTCCATCGCGCGCGAGAGGAAGTCGAGCACCGCGGCCAGGTCGTCCGGATGCACCAGCGACACGAGCGAGCGTCCCACCCAGTCAACGGCGGGCCAGCCGGTGAGGGCCTCGAAGCCCGTGCCGAGCGACTGGATCGTGCCGTCGGGGGCGAGGGTGTAGGTCACCTCGAGGACGCCGGGGGTCGCCTCTTCGGTGCGCGCCGAGGTGGCGCGACGCAGCGCGGCGGCCTGGCGCTCGAGATCGCGCCGCGCGCGCAGCAGCTCGATGTGCGTCCACACGGTGCCGGCCAGCTGATCGAGCAGATCCAGCTCGTCGGGGCGCCAGGTGCGCGGCGTGAAGTCGATGACGGCGAGCGTGCCCACGACGTGACCGTCGGCGGTGATGAGCGGGCTCGCGGCGTAGGCGGCGATGCCGAGCTCGAGGACGGCGGGGTGGTCGTGCAGCCGTTCGTCGGTGCGCGCGTCGCCGACGGCCAGCGACTGACCGCTCGTGACGAGGTGACGGCAGATCGAATGGGTGAGCGGCGTCTCGCGGCGGCCGGCGATCGGCTCGGGGAGCCCGACGGCGCTGACGATGATCTGGCGATCGGCATCGACCAGGCAGATCAGCGCGACGGGTGCGCGCAGCACCCGTTGGGCGACGAGGGTGAGACGGTCGAGGGCGGGGTCCGGGGGTGCGTCGACCAGCCCCAGGCGGCGCAGCGCCTGCAGGCGGGCCGGATCGCGAATCGCCCGTTCCTTTATGTCCACGCCGGTCGCCATCCCGGTAAATGAAGGACGGGAAAAGTACCTCACAGGGCGTCAGGCAGAAGGCGTGGCAGGGGCCCAACAGTTTGGCGGGGGAAACAGGAAGGCCGGGGGATGCGGGCCCCGGCCTATCAGTATTGCTATAGCGGCGGAGGGATTCGAACCCCCGACACGCGGATTATGATTCCGCTGCTCTAACCAGCTGAGCTACGCCGCCCCGAGGGGGAAATCCTAGCGGGCCCCCGGCGGGCGGGTCAAGCGAGGGTCACCGGTCACAAGTCGGACGTGGCGCACGCCCTGCTATCGGGGGTCACTTACTGATAGATTGTCTAGGTCGTGGATGTGCCTACCATGAACCGCCCCAGTTTTCGAGTCCCCGTACCGACCCCTTTGGCGCGGGGACTATTGGTCGTGGTCGCGGCCGTCGGCGTCGCGACGTGCCGGCTGGGTGACATCATCGGCAAGCCGCAGGGCGCGCTGCTGTTCGTCGCTCCCGCGATGCCTGACTCGCTGAAGGACTCCTCCGCGTTCGGCAGTACCGCTCCCCGCCCGAATGCCGTCGACATCGAGAACAAGGGCGATGGTGACCTGAGGTGGACCGCGCATACCACGCGTGGCAGCTCATGGGTTACGCTCGATCCCGACACCGGGACCGCCGGCCAGACGCCGACGCTACAGGTGATCTTCGATCCGAGCGGTCTCGACATTGGCGTCTACCAAGACACGGTCGTCGTCACGGGGGCCTCCGGCGGCGTGCAGCAGGTGCCGCTGTGGTTCAACATCCACTCCTGCCGCACCACGCCCATCTCGCTCGACGACTCGGCGTCCACCTCGCTGACGACGGCGGACTGCGCCGCGCCGCACCGGGGGGGCCACTTCGCGAAACTGTACCAAATCAACAACGGCACGATCAACGATTCACTCACGCTCGAGGTCGTCGCGGCTTACGACGCGTATGTCGCGTTCGACACGTCATTGGCC
>JBGQHV010000258.1:0-3745 GCA_041498155.1 Gemmatimonadota bacterium
GAATCGGGCAGGTCGAGGATCACGACGATGGCGGCCGGATGACGTTGGAGCAGGGCGATCGCGCCGGCAAACCCGGTCGCCCCGATGGGGACGATCGCGATCTTCCCGGTGGCCGTCGCCGAGTCGATCCCGCCCCCTGACTGCGGTGTGCCGGTGACGAGGATGGCTCCTGCAGCGGTCCGATCCGCGCTCGGCGTCCCCTGGATGAACTTCATATCCTGCCCAAGTGTCCAGCGTACCGAGGCCGTTCCGCTGGCCCAGACGGTGGCGCTCTCCGCGACGGCCTCGTAGACGTTCAGGGGATACCGCTGCAGGTACCCGCCGCTGTCACCCGCCGGCGTCAGCCCGAACCGACGAAACTCGGCGGCCACGTAGCCGGCCATCTTCTCGAGCTCGGGGGAGGGGGTCGCCCGGCCGCGCATCGAGTCGTCCGCGATCCGATAGATGCGCTGGCGGACGTCCTCTGCGGTAATGGACGCGACACCACGTTGCGCGGCGGTCGCCGCCACCGGCGCCGGCGCTGCGGCCGGTGATTGCGCGTGACCTGCCGTGCAGGCGAGGGCGGCGGCGAGCGGTGTGAATCTCATGAGACGCATGAAAGCACTCCGAGCGGTGAGCGAAAGGCAGGCTTGAAATGGATTTCGGGGAGCAAACTAGCACGCCCGTCCGCGGTCGACTACGGACGGGCGCGTCAGCGAGTTGCAAGCAGCGATGATGCTACGGGCGCCGCCGGCGCAGCTCGGGCTTCTGAGGCGATTTCCCCTTTCCCGGATCAGCGTCCCGCCCTCGCCGTGGTTCGGCGTGCGGGGTTTCCCGCGGGGGCTGCGAGCGGGGCTCGGCCTGAGGCCGGCGCGGCTGCGGATCCCGTGGAGCGTCGTGGTCGTCTCGTCCCCGATCACGCCACTGATCGCGTCCCTGATCGCGCTTCGGATCGTCCTGCCGGGACGGCTGGTCCGGCCGCTCAGACGGTGGCCGACGGCGATCTTCGCCGACCTGAGGACGCTGCTCGGGTTGCCCCCGGTTCTGGTCGTCCGGGCGCCGAGCAGGCTCTTGGCGTCGGGAGTCCGGCCGGTCGCCACGATCGCGTGGATCAGCCGACCGTGGGCGCTCCGGGCGCTCGCCGCCATCGGGCCGGTCGGGCTGACGCCGCCGGGACACGTCGGGCACGGGGATCGAGCCCCGACCGCCCAGATCGGCGCCGCGCACACCGCGGCGTCCGTTGTCGTTCACCGGTCGCTCGCGCTCACGGGTCACGAATCGATCGTCGCCGACTCCGCCTCGATCCTTAAAGATGAAACGAGGCTGCGGCCGCAGCGGACGGGTGAAAACGACGCGCCTGCCACCGTAATACCGATAGGGGTAGTAGTAGGGGTCGTCGAACACCACGATCCGGAAACGCACGCACGAGTAGTCGTACGGATTCCAATAGGAGAAGGTCGCGTAGCTGTGACAGTCGTAGCACAGGAAGCGCGGGTAGTCGTACCGTCGTTCCACATAGTAGGGGGTGATGTCATAGTCCCAATCGGCGTCACTTCCCGAGACGATGCGCTCGGCCAGGTCGGTGAGGGCAACGTAGGGGTCCCCACGAACACGGCCGTCGGCGATCACCCGGTAATCCCAGTGGTCGCCGCTCGTGATCGCGTCGAAATCAAACGGATCGGCCGACGCGACTGCGAAGACGTAGCCGATGCCGGGGTAGTCGTCGATCTCGAACGCGTCGTCCCCATGGCCCCCCTCGACCGCGAACTCATGACCGGCGCGCACGAAGTCATCATCCCAGGGGTCGCGCGGGAACAGCACCCGTACGCGACCGTCGGTGTCGACTCGGAACAGCGCGACGTACGCATCGCGGTCGGCGCGCAGGTAGACGCGGGCGTCCTCGCCGCTGTGGAAGGGATCGTCACCGCGGTTGGTCCAGACCTCTACGCGGGGGCGATCGAGATTGCTACCGGCTCTGACCGGCGGCGGAACAGGGCGGCCGCCGAGGGCGGCGAACAGCACGATGGTTGTGATCATAGGCTCCTCCAGGCCTTCGCAGGGGCACGCAACATGCCGTGTGAGCCCCATGCCTAACCGGATACTCTGCAATTCGTTACGAGGTCGTTCTTCGTCAACCGCGGACGGGAATGTCCTCTACCACGGACACCCGACCGCCTCTAGCTTCCGCGAGCCATGACCCCCAGAGAACGCCTCGACCTGCTCGATCCCACCGAAGTCGCGCGACTCGGCGGTGTGGAGATCGTTGCACAGGGGGTCGTAGAAGGCTTTCTCTCGGGGCTCCATCGGTCACCGTTCCGTGGATTCTCCGTCGAGTTCACCGAGCACCGGGCCTACCAGCCGGGCGACGAGCCGCGCTATCTCGACTGGCGCATCCTGGCCCGTTCGGACCGTCTCTTCGTGAAGCAGTTCGAGGAAGAGACGAATCTCCGCGCCATGATTCTGCTGGACGCGAGCCGGTCCATGTCGTGGCGCGGGGCTCCCGAGCGCCTGACGAAGCGTGAATACGCGCAGCGGTTGGCGGCGGCGCTGGGGTTGATCCTGCTGCGGCAGCGGGATGCCACCGGTCTCATCACGTTCGACGACGCGGTGCGCGACGTGGTCCCACCGCGGGTGAAGTCGGGACAGTGGCGGCGGTTGTTGCATGGAATCGTGGCGCTTCCGGAAGGGCGGGGAACGGCGGCCGAGCCCGCGCTGCGACAGGTGACTTCGCTGCTGGTGCGCCGGGGGCTTGTCGTGTTGATCTCCGACCTCCTGCTGGAGCGCAGCCTCGCGCTGGTCGCGCTGCGTTTTCTGCGTCACCGGGGGCACCAGGTCGTGGTCCTGCATCTCATGGATCCTGCCGAGCGCACCCTCTCCGGGCCCCCCGAGGTGCGATTTCGCGACCCGGAATCCGACGAGAGTCTGGTGGTGCGGCCGCGAGAGCTGGCGCGGGCGTATCGGGATGCCGTGCAGCGCGAAATCTCGGCGTGGCGATCCGCGTGTCGCCGACACGGCATCGGCTATCACGACGTGACGACCGACGAGCCCTTCGGCCACGTGTTGCGCCGCCTCGCGTGATCTTCCTGCATCCACTGGCCTTGTTCGGCATCGCCGCCGCGGCGATTCCGGCGCTGTTGCACCTGTTCCAACGTCGCGTCCCGCCGGAAATCGAGTTCCCGCCGCTGCGCTACCTGAGCGAAGCCGAACGACGCAGTGCTCGACGGCTGCGACTGCGGCACCTGCTGCTGCTCCTGCTGCGGACGGCGTTGATCGGCGTGCTGGTGCTCGCCGCGGCGCGCCCCCTCGTACCCGCCCGCCGGTCCGGCGCCGCCCACCCGCCGACCGCGCTCGCCCTGATCCTGGACAACTCGCTGTCGTCGGGGGCTGTGACGGCGGGCGGCCAGGTGACGCTCGACCGCCTGAAGGCGGCGGCGCGCGCGGTACTGCGGAGCGCGAGCCCCGAGGACCGGCTCTGGCTGGTGCTGGCGGATGGGATCATCCGCGCGGGTGGGCGTGATGAGCTACTCGCGGCGTTGGAGGGAGCGGTCGCGGAGCCGCGGCGACTCGACCTCGTCTCCGCGGCGCGGGAGGCCGTGCAGGTCGTGGGTGCCGATCCGGCGGTCGTGCGAGAGGTCCTTGTGATCAGTGATGTGCAGCGCACGGCACTGGCGACGGACCGGATCGCGCTTCCCACCGGAGTGCGGGTGTTGGTGCTCGCGCCGCACCCATCACCGCCGAATCGAGGGATCGCCGCAGCCCGGGTCAC
>JBGQHV010000259.1:0-3741 GCA_041498155.1 Gemmatimonadota bacterium
AACACCAGCTGGCCGCGGTACAGGCACTGCTTCGCGATCGAGACCGTATCGGTGTCGAGCACGATATCGGTCAGCTTGAAGTGGTCGGCGAGCGTGGGGTCCGGCAGGGTGAGCGTGTCGCCGGTCCCGACGACCCAGTGGCCGACGTACGGATGGGAGAAGCGGGACAGCTCCCGCACGCCGGGGCCGGAGCGGCACGGGCTCCCGGGCGCGCAGGCCAAGGCGAGCGCGGTCCAGGCTGTCGCCAGCCGTCTCACTGCACCGTGTCGCTCGCCTGCACCCGTGCGCTCGTCGAATCCGCGGCGGTCATCGCCCGTCCCACCGCCGACGCGCCCGGGATCCGCGATTTCGCCAGGATGCTGTCGCGCTGCCGCTCGCTCAGCGAGTCGGCGGCGGCCTTCCGGGCCTCATCCGATTTCCCGCCACACGCCCCGATCACGAGCACGACCCCACACGTCGCCGCAACCGCTGATAGCCGATAGCTGATGGCCGATAGCGCCTTTGTCATACCGGAATCCCCCTCTTCACCGTCTCCTCCACCACATCCGCGAACCGGTCCACCTCCGCCGCCAGCGTATACACGTTCGGCGTCACGCGGATGCAGTTGAACTCGGGATGGACGATCGGCGTGACGATGATGCGGTGCTTGTCCCACAGGTACCCGCCGAGTTTGCCGACGTCGAGACTCCCCGGCGTGAACGACGCCAGGCCGCACGACTGCTTCGGGTCGTCGGGGGTGAGGATCACCACGCCCGGCACCTGCGCCAGCCGCTTCGCCCAGCGGTCCCGCAGGTAGCGCAGCCGGGCCGCCTTGCGCTCGGCGCCGATGCCCTGGTGGAAGGTCAGCGCCTCGGCGATGGCGTTGTGGTTCGCCGCCGGGTGCGTGCCGATCTCCTCGAACTTGCGGATGTTGGCGTTCATCTCGGGCGGCGCGGCCATCATCGGCCAGATGCCGGGGATCTTCTCCTTGCGCACGTACAGGAAGCCGGTGCCGTGCGGCGCCAGCAGCCATTTGTGCAGGCTCGTGCCGTAGTAGTCGCAGTCCAGCTCGTCGCGCGTGAAGGGGAAGTGGGCGTAGGCGTGCGCCCCGTCCACGATCGTTTCGATGCCGCGCGCCCGCGCCGTCTGCATGATCTTGCGGATCGGGAAGATCTGGCCGGTCAGGTTGGTGATGTGGCAGACGTGGATCACCTTGGTGCGCGGGGTGATCGCGTCCTCGAAGCGCCGCGCCAGATCATCCGACGACGGCGGCGGCACGGGGAAGGAAAACTGCTTCAGTACGATGCCGTCACGCCGCTCGCGCTGCTTCCAGGTGGTGATCATGCGCGGGTAGTCCTGCGTCGTCGTCAGGACCTCGTCACCGCGTTGCAGCGGCATGCCGAGCTGGACGATCTCCAGCGCCTCCGACGCGTTGCGCGTGATCGCCATCTCCTCGGGATCGCAGCCGAAGTCCTGGGCGAGCCGCCGGCGCACGCTCTCGATCTCCGGCTCCAGCCACTGCCACATCGTCACCACCGGCGCCGTGTTGGAGATGGCGAGGTAGCGCTCCATCGCCTCCTGCACGATGCGGGGCGAGGGGGAGACGCCGCCGTTGTTCAGATTGATGAGCGTGCGGTCCAGCGTGAACGCGTTCTGGATCTCGCGCCAGAAGTCTTCGTCGTCCGCGAGGGCGGCCGCGGGCCGGCCGGCCACGGCGCCGACGGTGCGCGCGATGTGCGCCAGGGCGTGGTTGGTGAGCGCGGGAACCAGCGGCAGGGCCGACGAGGCCGAGACCAGCGAACCGAGGAAGCGGCGGCGAGACGGCACGGCAGGATCCTGTGGGAGGAGACGCTTGGATTTACCGCAAACGCCCCCGCCGGGCCAGAGCCCGACGGGGGCGTTGCGACGCCGGAGGTGTGCGGCCCTACAGCAGGCCGAACGTGATGCCCAGCAGGATGGCCGGAATCGCCAGCACTGCCCCCAGCACCCCGATCGCGTTGAAGACGCCGCCCAGCAGCAGGGCGACGAACACGTCGTCTTCGTACTGCTGATCGTTGAAGTCGATCGGCACGACGGCGCCGGTGTGGTCCTTGATGACGAAAATCCCGCCGGTGAGGGTGGCCGTCGCGTACAAGCCGCCGTTGACCGTGACGGTGAACAGGCCGTCGTCACTGGCGGTTGTTGACGTGTCGGTCCCCACCAACCGGATGTTCTCGCGGCGCCGCGTGAAGCGGAAATCGAGCACCGTGATGGTCGTGTCGGTCAGCGTGTCGCCCACCGCGGCGAAATGGAGATTCACCGTGACGTCGGGGACGTTCACGTCATAGTTGAAATCGATCGCCTCCGACGCGCCGTTGGCGGTGTCGGTGTGCGTGATCGCGGCGTCGAAGGTGAAACGACGCTCCAGCAAGCCCGGCCGGCCGTTGCTGATGTACCCCTGCGCCTGGATCGTGAACGCGCTCGCGGCCGGGAGGAACGACAGCGTGTAATCGAGGAACGTCGGCGACCCGGCCACGCCCAGCACCACGAACTGGAGCTGCGCGCCCAGCGCCGGCGCCTTGTCGATGACGTCGAGCGACCCCACCTCCTGCGCCGTGTCCGGGGTATCGGTCAGCGTGTCGGTCGCATACAGGATGAACCGGACGCCGTTCAGCGGCGCGCCGGTGCGGCTTGTGGCCTCGTACCGGAGCGAGTCCGGATTCCATTCGAAGGTCACGCCGAGCAACGTGTCCGGCAGCACCGGCGCGGACGCTGGGCCGGCCGCAAGGCTGGCGAGCAGCGGCACGTCGTGGCGCGGCACCGCGCGTCGCAGCGCAGCGCGACCCCGCAGCGCCGCCGGCGACGGCGGCAACGTGACGCGCAACGCCGCCGCCAGCCGGGCGAACGGCAGCGGGGCGGTGGGCGCCGGGAAATTACTGGTGAGCTGCTGCAGCGCGATGAACGCCGGGCTGTTGAACGCGCTGTCGATGGCGGTCAGGTCGGAAATAGTCGCGACGGGATCGGTGATGGTCTTGGGGCCGGTGCTGTCGCTGCAGGCGGCGGTGAGCGCGATTCCCAGGACGGCGAACGCCCGCAACGGGCGGGACAGGGGCATGGATGGCCTCCGGATGATTGACGAACGACGGGTGAGGGGTGCAGGCATTCCCGCCCCAGTATCGGGCACGGCGCGGGGCGGGGCGGTGACGTGGCGCACGCGAGCAAGCCGGCGCCCCGCTTGTGGTTGCGACCTCAGGCGATGAGACCGCCGCCCAGCACGCGGGCATCCTCGTCGTACATCACCCCGGACTGTCCCGGGGTGATGGCGCGCACTGGTTCCGAAAGGCGTAGCGCGACCGCGTCCGCATCGACCGCATCGATCGTCGCCGCCACGGCGCGCGCGCGATAGCGGCACTGCACCAGGACGTGGGCGCCGGGCTCGAGCGGATCGGCCAGCCAGTTCACGTCGGTGAGCGTCACCGCGTGCCCGAACAACGCGTCACCGGGACCGATCACGACCTCGCGCGTCTCGGGCCGGATGTCCACCACATACATCGGCTCGGCGAATCCACCGGGCAGGCCGCGCCGCTGGCCGATGGTGTAGCGCGCGAAGCCCGCGTGCTCGCCCACCAGATCGCCGCCCACCGTGACCAGCGGCCCGGGCGCGAGCGCCGGCGCGTCGGCCGGCAGGCGGCGCTGCAACACGCCGACGTAATCGCCATCGGGGACGAAACAGATCTCCACCGACTCTTTCTTCTCGGCCGTCACCAGGCCGAGCCGGCGCGC
>JBGQHV010000260.1:0-3644 GCA_041498155.1 Gemmatimonadota bacterium
CGTCTCGTGTTCACTCACGCGTGGCTGGACGACCAGGGGAAACCCGGCCACGAAACGCTGGTGACGGTCACCTTCGCCGAACGCGGCGGGAAGACCGAGGTCACGCTGCGTCAGGCGGAATTCGCCTCCGCCGCGGAGCGCGATGGGCACCGGGGAGGCTGGACCGAATGCTTCGAGCGGCTCGCGGAGCATCTGGTGGAAATGTCCCGGACGAAGCGCAACGTCTAGCTCCCGGGCGGCACACGATCTCTCTATGCTGCAACGACTTGGCCCCGTTGTCGATCGCGCGGGGCCTCGTTCGTCGTACCAGTGGAGCCGGGACTGTCCCGCTCGCGACCCCTCACCGAAAGAGAGATCGACGATGCGATTCATGATGGTGGTGATTCCCAAGGCCTACGAGAACGCCGGGGCGGACTTCGTGCCTCCCGCCGACCTCGTCGCCAAGATGACGAAGTACAACGAGTCCCTCAGCAAGGCGGGCGTGCTGCTCGGCCTCGAGGGGCTCACGCCGCCAGCCCGTGGAACCCGGGTGCGATTCTCCGGCGGGAAGGGCAACCCGACCGACGGGCCGTTCGCCGAGGCGAAGGAGGTCATCGGCGGCTACTGGATGATCCAGGCGAAGTCCAAGGCGGAGGCCGTGGAGTGGGCCAAGCGCGCGCCGATGCTGGAGGGCGATATCATCGAGGTACGACAGGTACAGGAAATCGAGGATTTCCCGCCCGACGTGCAGAAGGCAGCGGGGAGGTAACCATGAAATTCCTATCGATTGTGAAATCGGTCGAGAACCAGGGACCCGCGCCCCAGGCGCTGCAGGACGCCATGGCCAAGCTCACTACGGACTCGCTCAAGGATGGGTCGCTGGTCCAGTCCGGCGGCCTCGGCGCCAGCTCGAGCGGTTTTCGGGTGCGCAGCGCCGGAGGGAGGCTGACGGTGATCGACGGGCCATTCACCGAAGCCAAAGAGGTCGTCGGTGGCTACGCCGTGCTCGAGTGGCCGACTCGAGAAAAGGCCGTCGAAGCCGCGCTCGCTTTCATGCGGCTGCACAGCGAGCACTGGCCGTCGTGGGAAGGCGAGTGCGAGGTTCGCCCCATCACGTTCTTCGCTCCGTGACGTCGGACACCCACCGGGCGATCGAGGCGGTGTGGCGGATCGAGTCCGCCCGCCTCATCGCCGGGCTGGTGCGGCTCGTGCGCGACGTGGGCCTGGCGGAAGATCTCGCCCAGGACGCCCTCGTCGCCGCGCTGGAGCGGTGGCCGGCGTCGGGCGTCCCGGACAACCCGGGCGCCTGGCTCATGGCCGCCGCCAAGCACCGGGCGATCGACCAGCTGCGCCGCGGCAAGATGCTCGAGCGTAAGCACGCGGAGCTCGGCGTCGAGCTGGAAGGCCGTCAGGAGAGCCCCGAGAGCGACCTGGCCGCCGCGATCGACGACGACGTCGGCGACGACCTCCTGCGCCTCATCTTCACGACCTGTCATCCGGTGCTCTCGACCGAGGCGCGCGTGGCACTCACGCTGCGCCTGCTCGGCGGCCTGACGACGGATGAGATCGCCCGGGCGTTCCTCGTCCCCGAGCCCACCGTCGCCCAGCGGATCGTCCGCGCCAAGCGGACCCTGGCCGAGGCCCGGGTCCCATTCGAAGTCCCCCGCGCCGCCGACCGCGCCGACCGCCTCTCGTCGGTGCTCGAGGTCCTGTACCTCATCTTCAACGAAGGCTATTCGGCCACCGCCGGCGACGACTGGCTGCGGCCCGCGCTGTGTGAGGACGCGCTCCGCCTCGGTCGCATCCTGGCCGAGATGACGCCGGCCGACCCGGAGGTGCACGGCCTCGTGGCCCTGATGGAGATCCAGGCCTCGCGCGTGCGGGCGCGGGTGGGCCCGGGGGGAGCGCCGGTGCTGCTGCTCGAGCAGGACCGCTCGCGCTGGGACCATCTGCTCATCCGCCGCGGTTTTGCGGCCCTGGCGCGGGCCGAGTCCCTGGGCGGCGCCCTCGGTCCCTACGCGCTGCAGGCCTCGATCGCCGCCTGCCATGCGCGTGCCACGACGCCCGAGGACACGGACTGGACCCGGATAACGGCGCTCTATGATGCGCTCGCGCAGCTCACGCCATCTCCGGTGGTGGAGCTCAATCGAGCCGTCGCCTACGCCATGGCGTTCGGTCCCGCGGCGGGCCTCGAGATCGCCGACCCGCTGCTGACAGAGCCGTCGCTGCGGCACTACCATCTGCTGCCGGCGGTGCGGGGCGACTTTCTCGCCAAGCTGGGCCGCTTCGAGGAAGCGCGGGCGGAGTTCCAGCGCGCGGCGTCGCTGACGCGCAACGCCCGCGAAACCAAGCTCCTGCTCGAGCGCGCGGCCGAATGCGAGCCCCGCGCTACGTGATTTGACCGCCAAAAGCGGAGTGTCGTCGCTCCAGGACGGTGGTATCGTGGCGGGGTGAGACACGAGATCCCGTGGCCGGACGTATCGGCCTCCCTCGACGACCACGGCTGGGCGACGATCGACGCCGTGCTGTCGACCGACGACTGCCGTTCCCTCGCGGCTCTGTACGACGAGGACGGTCACTTTCGCAGCCACGTGATCATGGCCCGGCACGGTTTCGGGCGGGGCGAATACAAGTACTTTCGGTATCCGCTGCCCGAAATCATCGCGGATCTGCGGGCCCTCCTGTATGCGGGTCTGGTGCCGTTCGCGAACCACTGGAACGAGCGGCTCGGCGTCGACGTCCGCTACCCCGAGCGCCACAGCGACTTCCTGGCGCGCTGTCACGCCGCGGGGCAAACCCGCCCCACCCCCCTGCTCCTACAGTACGGCGCGAACGACTACAACTGTCTGCACCAGGACCTCTACGGAGACCACGTCTTTCCCTTCCAGGTGGCGTTCCTGCTGGCGGAGCCAGGAGCGGACTTCACGGGCGGCGAGTTCGTGCTGACCGAGCAACGGCCGCGGATGCAGTCGCGCGTCGAAGTCGTGCCACTGCGCCGAGGCGATGGTGTGATCTTCGCCGTGCACCACCGCCCGGTGCGCGGCGCACGCGGGACGTACCCGGTGAACCTCCGCCATGGGGTGAGCCGGGTGCGGTCGGGTCGCCGCCATACGGTCGGCATCATCTTCCACGACGCGCGATGAGCCGCCGGGAGACGAATCGTGGATAGAGCACAGTTGCTCGCGCGGCTCGACAAAGCCTGGGCCGCGTTCACCACCTCATATGCGGACCTGTCGGATGCCGATCTCCTGACACCGGGCGTCACCGGCGCCTGGTCGATCCGCGACATCATCGCGCACGTGACGTGGTGGGAGGAGGAGGCGCTGCAGCACCTGCCGCACATCCTGCGGGGAGAAACGCCGCCGCGGTACTCGGTGACCTATGGCGGCATCGACGCGTTCAACGCCCTCATGACGGAGCGAAAACGGCAGCTGTCGCTCGCGGACGTGCTGCGGGAGCAGGCAGAGACCCACCGGCGCCTCATCACGCTCATCGAGCGCGCGCCGGCGGATCAGATCACGACAGACACGCGCTGGCGGCACCGCCTGCGGCTCGACACGTACGGCCACTATCCGAAACACGCGGCGGCGATCCGGCGGTGGCGGGGCCGCCGCTGACTACTCCGCGCGCAACGTATTCGCGGGGTCGACCTGCGCCGCGCGCCA
>JBGQHV010000261.1:0-3631 GCA_041498155.1 Gemmatimonadota bacterium
ACCACGCTTTCGCCGCACACCGGCACGGCCGCCTTGTGGATGTAGCCCCGGACGAACGCCGTCCAGAAGGTTGCGGTGTCCGCCGGCGGGTTCTCGAGGATGTACTCGCCCTGGACCACGGACGCGTAGATGGACACACACCCAATCGAATCGCGATAGGCGTAGACCACCCCGCCGGCGTTGGTCCGGGACCGATCCACGGAATCGCTGCGCACCACCACCTCCCCGAACATCCGCACCGGCAGCGCGGGTGTGGTCGAGCCGCGGAGCGAAACATCCGCCGCGCCCCGGATCTCGTAGCTCCGCGGCGTCTGCGGTGTGAGCCCCGCGACCGACGCCCGGGTATCGAAGAATGGCGCGATGATCGGCACGCTGAGGGCAGGCGCGGGGACGCGCCGATCCACCGGGCAGAAGACCTGCCGACGGCTCACGAGGAAGAACGGCTCGAAGGTGACGCCTGAGTTGTCGATGGTCGTGCCCGGATCGAAGCGCAGCACCTCACGACAGGACGTCCCGTATCCAACCAGGCGGACGGTGAACGGCTCGGCCGCCATCACCTCCGCCGGCCATTCCATCCAGCTCACTTCCGCCGGGACGACTTCACTATCGGGCTCCGAGCAGGCGAGGACGGCGAGGGACACACACGCGAACAGGGCAGGACGCACGGCACACCTCCAGAGACGGTCCGTGAGCATACCCGGCGCGCGGGCGCTCAGGTCACACGCCCCCCGGCCCACGCCTCCGCCAGGGCGCGGATCGTTCCCGGCGCGTTCCCCTCCGCCCGGTTGTTCACCACGATCAGCGCCTCGATCCGGCGCCGCACCGCCTCGGCCATGAGGCGGAGGATGTCGCGGCGCAAATCGGGCTGCGGTTCTCGCACCTGGTCGTACGGCTCGAAGCGCCGAACCGCGTCTTCATACTTGCGGCCCGGCTTGAGCAGCGCCCGGGCGATCGTGAAGCCCGCCGGAAACGTCCACGGCAGCTCGAGCTGCGCGCCGATCGGCGGCATCTCGGTCCACGAGTTGAACACGTGCGCCACGCCGTGCTGCTTCAGGACGGCGCCGTGCAGGTCGTGCAACAGCTCCGGATTGCGCAGCTCCACGGCGTAGCGGTATTCGGCCGGCAGCTGCTCCAGGAACCCGTGGAGCTCATCGGCCCAGGCGCCGATGTCGGGCAGGTCCTTGCCGCGCATCGCCTGGAATTCGAACACGAAGCACCCGGCGTGGTCTCGAAACGCGCGGGCGTAGGGGAGCAACACGGCGTCCTTGAAGAGCTGGGCGTTCAGGAAGTCGGGATTCCTGAGCCCTGTCAGGTTGCCCCAGCGACGATCCTGGTTGAAGCGACGGGCGGTGATCCGGTCCCAGACCTTGCTCACACAGGGAAATCCGGGCGGCAACGCCTTCGCGTAGGCCGCGAGGGTCTCCTCGGACGGCGGGTCGTAGAAGGCGCTGTCGATCCCCACCGTCTGGAACATCGGATACCGCGCGTATTCCTCGAGGCGCTTGGCGGATTGAGCGCCTTTGTAGTCGCGATGATAGACCTCCCCCGCCCAACCGTCATAGGTCCAGGTGGACGTGCCGAAACGGATGTTGTCGGGGACGCGCTGCGCCAGCGCCTTGAGGTCGGCCGGTGGCTCCGGAAGAGGGACGGCGCCGAACAGATCCGGTTGCGTCACGGCCGCGACCCTTGGTGTATGTGTCTCATCCCTCCAAGTCTGCGGCGACGGAGCACGGTACTCAAGGAGGCCGGTCTCAAGAAAGACTCACGCCTCCCACAATGGGATTTCACGTACCGGAGGGCAGCTTGCGAGGTACCCACTAAGAGACCCGGAGCGCGTCATGAAGTTCAATCGAGCGGTACTTGCGGCGGCCGTTGCCGCCTTGGGGTGCAGCAACAACTCACTGGCCCCGTTCCAACCCGAGATCAGAAACCTCCCGGACAATTACGAGTTCCAGGCGACCGCCCTCACCAATGTGACCACCACGGTGCAGTACACGTGGCAGAACAGCGGCGCCAGCGCGACGATCAATCATTCGAGCGTGGTGACGACGGGAACCGCCACGTTGACCGTGAAGGACGCCAACGGCACCACCGTGTACAGCGGGGCGCTCGTCGCCAGCGGCACGCCGACCACCACCGCCGGCGTCGCGGGGGCATGGACGATCCGGGTGGATCTCGTAGACGTCAGCGGAACGCTGAACTTCCGGGTCCAGAAGCTCTGATCGCAGCGCGTCACGGCGGACTCGCAGCCAGGGCGCGCCACGGCAACGCCCGCCGCTGCGCGTACCGATCCAACCGGTCCAGCGCGGTGACCGTGAGCGTCACCGCGCCGTAGGACTGCTCCACCCGCCCCCGCATCACGTACGGTCCTGTGCCGAAGAGCAGCGGCACGACCTTGCGATAGACGTTCGGAAAGATCACCGTCTCGATCAGGCCGTGACCATCGTCGAAGGTGACGAACTCCATCGGCTCGTCCTTGATCGTGTGCACCGGCTTCCCCGTCGTGAGCATGCCGACGCAGGTGACGAGTGTGCCCACGTGCGCGCCGAGGGCCGTCGCCGGCACCGGATGGATGGCGCGCAGCGTCTCGGCGAAGAGCGCCATAGGGTGACACGAGGCGAGGTAGCCGAGCACCGCGTACTCGTCCCGCAGCTGCCGGTCGGCGTCGTATTCGGGGAGCGGGGGGAGCGCGGCCGTGCCGGCATCCTCGAGGTCCAATCCGCCTTGCGCGCCGCTGCCGCGCCGGGGATCGGCGTCCACCTGCCACATCAGCTGGGGGCGCGTTCGCCCCTGCGACACGCCATCGCACGCGCCGGCCTGCACGAGTACCCGCAGGTCGCCCGGGGCGAGGCCGGCACGCTGCCGCAGGTCGTTCACCGAACGATACGGCCCGCCCCGCCCCCGCTCGGCCACGAGGGCCGCCAGTCCCGCGGCCGAGAACCCCTTCAGCGCCATCAACCCGATGCGCAGGGTCCGGCCGCGGCCGGCATAGGCGACGTCGCTCGCGTTCACGTCGGGCGGCAGGATCTCGAGTCGCATGCGCCGGGCTTCGGCGATGTAGGCGAAGGGGGCGTAGTAACCGCCCTCGTTCGAGAGCACCCCGGCGATGAACTCCGCGGGGTGATGCGCCCGCAGGTAGCCCGACTGCAGCGCCACCTGGATGTAGGACGCCGAGTGCCCCTTGCAGAACGAATAGCCGGAAAACGAGAGGATCATCGACCACACTTCGTCCACGACGTTCGGCGCGACGCCGCGCGCGCCCGCTCCGGCGCGGAACTGCTCCTCGTAGGCGCGTAGCTCCTTCATCGGGCGCTTCTTGGTCAGCGCCTTGCGCACGCCGTCGGCTTCCGCCACGTCCATCCCCGCGAGCGCCACGCACACGTTGACCACGTCTTCCTGGTACACCATCACCCCGAACGTCTCCGCCAGCACGTCGCGCAGCACCGGATGCGGCGGCTCCCACGACGCCCCGTGCAGTCGCTCGAGATACGTGTTGATGTAGCGGTTCGAAGCAGGACGGATGATGCTGGTGTTGAGCACCAGCAGGTCGAACGTATCGGACTGGCTCTTCTGGCACAGCAGCCGCGACGCGGGCGACTCGGTGTAAAAGACGCCCATCGTGTCGCCGGTG
>JBGQHV010000262.1:0-3627 GCA_041498155.1 Gemmatimonadota bacterium
AGACGGTCGCCCACGACTTCACGCCGTAGCGGGACGGCGAATCGCGGCAAATGTCGCGTGAAGACGAAGTCGATCCGCTGATTCAGGGTGGGCTGTTGATTGCCGAGATCCGCGCGCTCACAGCAGGTGGCGCCCAGGTCCGGTTGGTGCGGTCGAAGCCAGCTATCCGCAAATCCCGCGCCCGTGATCAGGCCGTAGGACGGGGTGGCGGTGCCGGGAACCTGCCCCAACACGTCGGAATTGAAGTCGCCGACGAGAATCGTGGGCCGAGTCTCGGATTGGAGCAACCCCAGCAGTTCCTGCGCTTGCCCCACCTGCACGGGGACGGCCAGTTGCGCCTCGAGGTGCGTCGAGACGAACCGGATCGTATGGCCGTGGATCGTCGCATCAACGGACGCCCACCCTTCGAACACCCCCGTCTGTACGGGTCCGAAGCTCACCGGAATGAACGCCTGGTATTTGCCGTGCTGCGCGTTGGCGAACCGGACGTCGGCACGGGCGAGCACCGCGTCCCGGTCGGTCAGCCGGACATCATCGAACGTCGGGTTTCCTGCGCCGTCGATACCCGTGAACGCCGGGAGCTCCACGTCTGTGGTCGAGTCCGCGGCGGCGACCACGTAGTGGAGGCCCCGCGCCGCAAGGGAATCGACGAGCAGCGCCAGAAAGTCGTATACAACGGCCGTCGCCGGCGTCGCTCCACCGAACGCCGCATCCCCGGGATGTTGCACCCGATACAGGGCCGCTTCCTGCAGGCCGACGAGGTGCGGCCGGCGGCTCGCGATGAGCGCTGCCAACGCCCCGGCTCGCGCGGGGAAGTCCGTGTGCTGGGCCAGAGCCCACACTCCGGCGGCGACGAACGGCACCTGATCGAGGGGCGCAGTCAGCAGCGGCGCGGGATCGGTGCCGTAGTAGACGTTGTACGTCATGACGGTGAGGCCGGAGCCATCATGGTCCCCGCGGTCACCGCTCTCCTGATTGGAACGATCCGCCGTGATCCCCGCGATATCGCGATCGGCGCAGGCGGCGGCCAGGACGGTGATGGCGAAGAGCGTGCAGAGTGTGCGCATGAGCTACCCCTGTGAAGGAAGTGATCGAGGGGGAAGCTCGGGGTGGACCGTCAAGAACTGGTCAAGCCGGGTTGCTAAGTTTTTAGCACAATGCTAGAATTTTAGCATCTCATCCGGAGCAGCGCACATGGCACCCCCGGCCCGCTCGGAGCTCTCCCGCCGCGAGCGTCAGATCATGGACGTGATTTACCGCCTCGGCCGCGCCAGCGCCGCCGACGTCCACGACGCCCTCCCCGACCGCCCCAGCTATTCCACCGTGCGCGCGCTGTTGCGCGTGCTCGAGGGCAAGGGCCATCTGCGGCACATCGAAGACGGCCCGCGCTACGTCTATTCCCCCACCGTGCCGCGGGAGCGCGCGCGGGAATCGGCCCTGCGCCAGGTCGTCAGCACCTTTTTCGGCGGCTCCACCGAGGCCGCCGTCGCGGCCCTGCTCGATCTCTCGAACGCCCGTCTCTCCGACTCCGAACTGAACCGACTCGCCGGGCTCATCGCCCAGGCCAAGAAAGAAGGACGGTGACCCATGCGCGATTTCGTCCTCGACTCGCTGGCCAAGATGACGCTGCTGCTCGGCGCCGCGGGCCTGGTCACCCTGGCCTGGCGCGCGGCCGCGCCGCGGCACCTCGTCTGGACGCTGGGCCTCGCCGGCACGCTGGTCCTGCCGGCGGCCCGCTTGTTCGGGCCCGCGTGGCGCGTTGCGGTGCTCCCGGCGCGCGCGCCGGTGGCGACGGCACTGGCGTCTGTTCGCATCGATGAGCCCGCGAACGCGACGGTCGTCTGGTCGCGCCCTGTTTCCACCACCGCCACCCCCATTACCTCGACCGTCGCGATGGCACCGGAGGCGGCACCGGCGGGGTTCGGATTCGGCCCGTGGTTGGCCGCGATCTGGCTCGCCGGAATGACGCTCGTGCTCGGGGCGTACATGGCCGGCGCGTGGCGCGTCGCGCGGATCGCCCGCCGTGCCCGCGCCGTCCGCTCCCGGGATTGGCTCGAGCTGCAGGCGTCGATCGCCGCCGGGCTGGGGCTGCGCACGCCGGTGCGGCTGCTCGCCGCGGCCGGACCCGCGATGCCGATGACCTGGGGCATCCGGCGGCCGGTCGTCCTGCTCCCGGCGGACGCGGAGCAGTGGCCCGCCGAGCGCCGCCGCGACGTCCTGCTCCACGAGATGGCGCACGTGGAGCGGCGCGACTGCTTGACGCAGCTGCTCGCCGTCTGTGCCTGCGCCGCCTACTGGTTCCATCCGCTCGTCTGGGTGGCCGCGGCGCGGCTGCGCGTCGAGCGCGAGCGCGCGTGCGACGACCGGGTGCTCGCCGGCGGTGCCAAGCCGTCTGACTACGCCGGCCATCTGCTCGACATCGCCCGCACGCTGCGCGCGGCGCCGGTCACCGGACTCGCAAGCGTTGCCATGGCCCGGCCGTCGCAGCTCGGCAGCCGGCTGCTCGATGTGCTCGATCCCGCGCGGCGGCGCGACGCGTTGAGCCGCCGGCTCGCGGTCCGCGGCGCCTGCGCTGCGGCGCTCATCGTCCTGCCGCTCGCCGTGCTGCATCCCACGCGTCTGTCCGCCCATCAGGCCGCCCGGGCGACGCTGCCCTGGACCATGAGTGACGATCCGCAGGAGACCCTGCAGGGCGTGCATCGCGCCATGGCGCGGGACCCGGTATTCCACCATCCCCCCGCCGACTCGAGCGACTGCCAGCCGCGGCCGTCTCGCAGCGGATCCGGCAGCACCAGCAGCTCCAGCACGTCCAGCGAGCACAGCTCGGGGCGCCGCACGCAGCTGCTGTACAAGACCGGCGGCTGCTCGCTGGAGCTCGTGGCGGAAGGTGGATTCCGCTTCACGACCGATTTCACCGATGTCTCACAGATCGACGACGGCGGCTCCGTCGTGTTGGAGCGACGCGACGGCAACGAAAAGCGCCGCGTGGAGATGCGACCCGGCTCGGGCGGTGTGGCGCACCGCTGGTTCGTGGACGACACCGAGCGCCCCTACGATGCCGAGGCCCGCGCCTGGCTCACGGCGACGCTCACGGAGCTGCTGCGCCGGACGGGCTACGCCGGCGAGGCGCGCAGCCGCTGGATCCTGCAGACCCGCGGGCAGGATGCGCTGTTCCAGGAGATCACCCAGATCTCGGGGGACTACGCGAAACGTCTCTACTATCAAGAGCTCGTGGCCGACGGCCGCCTGGATGCGGCCGGCGTGGCCCGAATCGTGAGCCAAGCGGGGAGCGAGATCTCCAGCGACTACGACCTGGCCGAGGTCCTAGTGCTCGTGGCGGCGCGGTATCCGTTGAGCGAGCCTGCCCGCACCGCGTTCGTGACGGCTGCCGATCATCTCGACTCCGATTACGACCGCCATCGGGTGCTCGCGGTGGTGCTGGCCGGAAAGAACCTGCCCGATGAGCTGGCGACCGCCATCCTGGGGTCGGCCGGGCACATCGAATCGGACTACGACCTCGCTGAAGTGCTCATCGTGCTGATCCAGAAACACCCGATCACGACGGCGATGAGCCCCGCGTTCTTCCAGGCCGTGAACAGCATCGAGTCCGACTACGACCGCCGGCGC
>JBGQHV010000263.1:0-3616 GCA_041498155.1 Gemmatimonadota bacterium
CGCCGTCGCAGGCGACGTCGCTGTTCGGCTTCACCGAATCGACCTGGAAGGTCAGATTCAGCGCCGGCAACAGCTGCGGCACGAGCGGCGCGAACGCCGCCGCCAGCGCACCCGCCCCGCTGGGAGGCGGCGGACCAGTGACCCGGCCGGTCGCGGCGTCGATCGGATATGCCGGCGACGGATCGAGCTCCACGTTGTCGTCGCCGAACACGCCGAAGGACAGCTCCGCCGTGGTCAGGTTGGGCACCGAGCCGCGCGGCGTCACCCGCTTGGTGATGCGCGGCGACTCGAGCGACGTGGGCCCGGACTTGAAGCTGTTCACGTCGAACGCGGTCACCGTGTAGAAGTACGAGAACGAATTCCGCACGCTCCGGTCCACGAACGCGAACGGCACGCCCGTGTTCTCGAGCACGGGGAACGCGCCACTGGCGGCCCCGGTGACCGCCGTGTCGGCGGCGAGGACCAGCACGCTTCCATTCGCCAGTTTCACCCGCCCACCGGGCGGGATCTGAATCAAATCCCCGGCGATATCGACTTCGTTCCCCGTGACCTTCGGGGGCACGGAGTCGAACAGCACCGGACACGAGGTCGTCACACCGAGCTCCGGCGCGCAAAAATCGCCGTAGGGGAGGGCCGCGGTGTAATCGATGAAGCTCGTCCCGGCGTAGTCGAACTGGGCCACAAGGCTCAGGTCGCTGGACGTCCGGCCGCGGTACACGCGGTATCCCTCGACGTCGAACTGGCGGAAGTTCGGATCGTACAGCTGGATCGTGGGATCCGACGCGACCGCGAAGTACGGATCGCCAGTGGCTTCGCTCGAGCTCTTCTGCCAGACGACCGTCACCTGACCGTCACCCGGAACAAGATAGAATTCTGGTGCCTTAGGCGAATTGGGCAGCAGGAAGCCGTGGTCGAACACGTCCTGAGCCACGAGCCCCTTGTTGAGCAGCGACCGCGGGACTGTGGTCACTTCGTCCTGGTCGATGCTCGAGTTGCCGTTAATGTCGGTGGCACTCACCCAGCCGGCCATCCGGTCGATGCGGCGGACGTGAATCGTGTCGCCGGGGTTGGCGAAAATCGAGTCGCCGGTGAATGGGGTCATCGGCTTCACGTCGGTGGTGGGCCCCGGCGTGGTGCCGGACACGGCCACCGGCGCCGCGTTGATGTAGGCCACCACGATGCTCGTCGCCTGGCCCGGGGCCAGATTGAACGGGCCGGATGCCTCGAAGAACCGCGCGTCACCCTGCCCCTGCCCGAGGAAGCACAGGCGGCGCAGCCGGGCAACCGCCAGATCGCTAAAGCTGCAGGGAAGGTCGGTCGGACCGTGAAAGCCGCTCAGATAGCGCAGCAGCTGGTTCACGCCGACGGGGTCGGGGAATCCGGTCGCCGAATTCAAGGTCTGCGAGAACATCGTCAGGCCGACTTGGACCCCGGGCGAGGATTCCGGCGATTTCAGGTACTTCACGCCGATGAACCCGGCCCCGGCAAAGAACGGCGCGCCGAACACGCTGGGCGGGAACGTCCAGCCCACTTCCGGCAGGAACGTCCCCGTATACTCGCCGCCGATGTTGAAGGGCAGCCACGCCGTGGTGTAGTTCTGGCTGAACACGGCGACGTCGGCGTCCATCGTGAACGCGGCGTAAATGCTGTCGAGCGCGTACCCGCCGTCGGGCACGTCGAGCTTGAACTTGTTCTCATTCAGGTCCTGGAACTGATCGCCGAACGAGGCGATTTCAGCCTGCACGGGTCCCGGGATCGTCGGGTTGTTGTACAGCCCCGACGTCGAGCGCGCCGTGATGTTATAGAAGGTGAAGACGAAGTAGATGATGTCCTCGTTGCCGCTCGGGAAGTTCCAGGCGAGCGCCCGCTGATCGACGAGCAGCCCGCTGGGGTGCGGCCGGCCGGTCGAGAATGCCGGATCGCCCTCCCAGTACCGCGCCCACGCGTCACCCTGGGAAATCGTCTGGGCGCCTTCCACCAACGTGCTGTAGATCGAGTCCCTGGCGTTGCGGACAACGGCCCCGTTCGGCCAGGCCGCGATGTCCGCCGGGTTCAGCGAGTTGTACCACCCGCCGGTGCCCGGAGCGGGCGACCCCGAGAACTGGTCGCCGCGGGCATCCATGAAGAATGCGCCCACCGTGTCGCCCGCCCACGCGAATCCCGCGGTGCGGCTCACGTGTCCGGCGATCTGCAATCCGGAGTTGAAGATGTACTGATCGGGGGTGCCCTTCGGCCAGAAGCCGCCGCCACCCACCGGTGAGCCGGCGAACGCGACGCAGGTCTGTCCATCCGCCTGCAGGCCGC
Source organism: Gemmatimonadota bacterium (assembly GCA_041498155.1). GTDB lineage: Bacteria > Gemmatimonadota > Gemmatimonadetes > Gemmatimonadales > GWC2-71-9 > DASTHG01. The sequence continues at coordinate 2,305 of JBGQHV010000263.1, forward strand.
ACTGCTGCCGGTTCACTTCGAAGAGCAGGCCGTTGCTGGCAAACAGGTTGAGCTGACCGCGCCGGATCGGGCGCCCCGGAAGGGGCTTGGCAGCCGATTCCGGAGCCATGACGCCGATCGTCAGCATCACCGCCGCGGCGGCCCGCACCAGCGCACTGCTGAACACTGAACGCATCATCGTTCCTCCACAGGTGAAACGGGAAGCGGCGCCGCCCGGAGGCGACGCCGCCACGCGCCGATCTCAGAAGTTCGTCTCGAAGCCGAGGCGGATACTGCGGCCCTGACTGTTGAACCGATACGCGCCGTACTGCGCATTGTAGTACGTATCCAGCGCGCGCGTCTGCTCCGCCAGGCTGTACTGGCCGTTGCCGTCCCCGAACCGGGCTTCCACCCGGCGCAGCGACTCGCAGTTCACCGGCTGGCCCCAGTCCTGGCAGCTGCCCCGCAGATCGATCGTCGTGCCGTCGGCTTCCAGCGCCGCCGCCTGCCCCGCCTCCTCCAGCAGCCCCGCGAACTCCGACGACAGCGTCTTTTCCTTGTGTATGCCGTTGACGACGTCGCCGCTCTCGGCGAACAGATCGACGATGTTGGCCCAGTTGAACAGGTTGCGCACGTCGGCGAAGGCCATTACGTCCAGCCGGCCGAGGCGGAACCCCTTGTTCACCCGCAGGTCCACGTACTTGGTCCACGGCAGCACCGAGGCATTCAACGGCTCCGCCGCCCGGCCGCCCAGCCCGAAGGCCAGATGCGCCGCCCCCTGCCCGTCCCCGTTGTTCACCAGCCGGGTGTAGGGCAGGCCGCTCTGCACGCGGACCGTCGAGAACACCCCCACGTTGCGCATGATCGCGCCCACCGTGGTCCCGTGCCGGAAGTCGTTCGGGAACGACAGCGCCAGTGCGCCCACGAAGTTGTGGGTCCGGTCGTCGTTGGTGCGCTGCGACGCCTCCGGCGGCGGCGTCCGGTCCCCCGTCAACCCGGACACCTGCCGGGCGAACGTGTTCAGATACGAGAACGGATCCGAGCCGGTGTTCTTGGAGTTCTGGAACGTGTAAGCCGCCGACACGCTGAAGTACGATGCGACCCGCCAGTCGAACTTCGTGTCGATGCCCCGCGCGTTCCCGAAATCGCGGTTGGTGAGCACGTTGATGTTCAACGTGTCGCTCGTCGTGCGCGGATCCACGAACGGCAGGATACGCGCCGCGTAGTCGGACACCTTGTCCTTGTTGTACGCCGACACGTCGAGCACCAGGTTCTGGCTGAACGCGTGCCGCACGCCGAACTCGAACAGAATCGTCTTGCCGAAATCGAGGTC
>JBGQHV010000264.1:0-3600 GCA_041498155.1 Gemmatimonadota bacterium
AGGACAAGCACTTCAGCGGCCGGCGCAACGGGGCCAACTTCAAGAAATACAAATCCTACCGCTTGCTGCTCTACCGCAAGGTCTAGCGCAGCACGCCGCCGTCGATCGGCATGGCTTGCCCGGTGACGAACGACGCCTCATCCGACAGCAGATAGAGCACGAGCGCCGCCACCTCCACGGGCTTCCCCATCCGCCCCATCGGCTGATAGGCGGAGAGCTTCGCGAACATTTCCGCCTCGCGCCCCGGATAATTCCGCGCCAGGAAGCCGTCCACGAACGGCGTATGGATGCGCGACGGGCAGACGCAGTTGCACCGGATGCCCCGCTTCACGTAGTCCACCGCGACCGACTTCGTCATCGCGAGCACCGCGCCCTTGCTCATGCCGTAGGCGAAGCGCTCGTCCTCTCCCACCAGCGACGCGATCGAGCCCATGTTGACGATCGCGCCGCCGCCGCCCGGCAGCATGTGGCGAATCGCGGCCTGGAGGCAGTGGAACATCCCGCGCACGTTGACGCGGTACAGCCGGTCGAGCGTGTCGCCCGTCGTCGTTTCGACGGTCCCGACGTGCGAGATCCCCGCGTTGTTCACCAGCAGCTGAATGCCGCCGTGGTCGGCGGCGATCTGGTCGAACGTGCGGCGCACCTGCGCATCATCGGTCACGTCACAGACGAACGCGTGCGCGGCCCCGCCCGCGGCGCGGATGCCGGCCGCCGCTTCCTCCGCCGGACCGCCATCGAGATCGAGCACCATCACCTTGGCGCAGTGCTCGGCCAGAATCCACGCGATACTCCGTCCGATGCCGAGGCCGGCACCGGTCACGATCGCGGTCTTCCCTTCGAGACTGAATCGCAAGGGGCGCTTGGTTCCTTCGCCGAGCTCGAAGCGCGGCTGCACCACCGGGCCGCTGCGAGAGCGGCGCGGCGCGCTGGGCGTCGTCGCCGGCGCGGCGGTGGTCTCGGCGTGAGGCGTGTCGGACATGTCGGAAATCTGCTCGCGAACGCGCGAGAGTCTAGGCGTCCGGGGTGTTGCACGGGCCCATCAGGCGGTGCGCGGGCGCGACGCCGGCGCGCTCGTTCTTCAGGGTGTCCGCTCGCCGAACAGCCCGTGCTCCATCGCGAACCGGGTGAGTCCCGCCACGGTGTGAATCCGCAGCTTGCGCATCAGGCTGTCGCGATGGGCCTCGACCGTGCGCACGCTGATGCCGAGCTCGCCGGCCGCCTCGCGATTCGTGAGCCCGCGCGCGATCCGGACCAGGACGTCGCGCTCGCGGCTCGTCAGCTCCTCCAGGGCCCCGGGCGGAGCCCCGTCCTGTACCGCGGCCGCCAGATGGCGGGCCACCTGAGGGCTGAAGAAGGAATCCCCGCCGTGCACGGCACGGATCGCCTGCCGGATATCGGCGGGACTCGAGTCTTTGCGCAGGTATCCGTGCGCCCCCGCCCGCACGCTCTCGAGCACGTATTCCCGGTCGTCGTGCACGCTGAGAATGAGGATGCGGGCTTCGGCCACCTTTTCGCGCAGCGCCCGGACGATGTCGAGCCCGGTGGCCCCCGGCATCGTGAGATCGAGCAGGACCACGTCGGGACGCTCCCGCACGGCCCGTTCCAGCACCTCGCCGCCCGTCGCGGCCTCGGCAACCACGCGCAGCCCGGGATCCTCCTCGAGCACGTGCCGGATTCCCTGACGCACCACCGCGTGATCGTCGGCGACCAGCACACGTATCGGTTGGGGAGTGGTCACGACACCTCCGTCGGCCCGAGGGGGACTTCGAGGCGGACCCGCACACCGGCGCCGGGCGCCCCGGCGATGTCCGCCGTCCCGCCCAGCGCGCTGATCCGCTCGCGCATCCCCACGAGCCCCAGATGTCCATCGCGCTCGGCCCGAGCGAGGTCGAATCCGGCGGGAAGCCCCTTGCCGTCATCGGCGATCTCGAGCGTGATCCGGCCCGCGCTGTTCGCGAGGCGGACGCGGACGGTGCGCGCGGCGGCATGGCGCGCGACGTTGGCGAGCGCCTCCTGCGTCGCGCGAAACAGCGCGAGCTCGGTGTCGCGGTGGAGATCCGGCAGCTCGGCGGGTGCGTCGAGCGTCACCGCGATCCCCGCTCGCTCCGCGAACGACTCCGTGAGCGAGCGCAGCGCCGGCACGAGCCCGAGGTCGTCGAGCAACGAAGGGCGCAGCTGCTCGGTCACCCGCCGCACGCTCTGCATCCCCGTGTCGATCAGCTCCACGGTATGCGCGACGCGCCGCGCCAGCTCCGGATCGAGCCGCTCCGCGAGCAGGCCGAGCTGCAGCTTCACGGCGGCCAGCACCTGCGCCGTTTCGTCGTGCAGCTCGAGCGACAGGCGCCGCCGCTCGGCCTCCTGCTGCTCCACGATGCCGCTCGACAGCCGGGCCAGCTCGGCGGTGCGCGCTTCCAGGCGCCGGTACAGGTCCGCGTTTTCCAGCGCGGCGCCGATCTGGCTGCCCAGCGCGCGCAGGAAGCTCTCGTCGAGCGCGGTAAACGGGTCGCGTGCGTCGCCCACCAGGAGCAACGCGCCGGTCGCGGCGCCGGCGCGCCACACCGGCAACAGCGCTGCGTAGGGGAAGCTGGTGCCTCCCGGCCGCGGGTCCGGCCAGTCGCGCAGGAACGCGGGTCGCCCGCTGCGGATGGCGGCCACGGCCGCCTCCGCCGCGCGCCCCGGCAGCGGCTCCGCCTCCCACCCGGCGCACGCGCCCGCCCCGGCGAGGCAGCGCACGCCGTCACCGTCCAGGGCAATCATCGCGCTGCCGCCCACCGATGGCAGCCCGAGCGGCCGCTCGAGCAGCGTGCCGAGGCTGTCGGTGGCGTCGCGCCGCGGCTGAAGATCGCCCGACAGGGCCGAGAGCGCGGCCACTCCCCGGCGCAGCTCGTCCTGTACCAGCATCAGGATCCCCGCCCCGGTGGCGAACAGAAACAGGATGTCGAGGTAGTATCCCCACGGACTCCACGCGCCGCGGGCGCGCAGGAACGGGTAATCCAGGTGGTGCAGTCCCCACAGCAGCAGGGCGCCCGACAACAGCGCCGCGCCGGTCGCCCGCACGCGGCGGTAATAGCGCAGGAAGGTCCCGCCGGTCCACAGGGTGACGAGGCTGAGGAACAGGACGGCGGGGCCCGCCGCCAACAGGAAATTGTCGAGCCGATAGATTGCCACGTACGACCAGGCGGGCGGAAACAATACGACCAAGGCGTAGTGGCGGCGCCACTCGAGCTGACGGGAGAAGACGAGCGCCGCCCACAGCAGCGCGAGCGCGGTCCAGCCGGTCAGGACCTGGTGCCAATAGAGCCACGACCGTTGGTGCGTCGCCAGGAAGCTCACGATCGCGCCGACGCGCAGCAGGTACAGCAGCCAGGCCACGGCCAGCCAGCCGAGGTACGGCTTGCGGTAGCGGTGGTACAACAGGCCGCAGACGAGGGCCAGGCCCAGGGTGATCGCCGCGAGCAGTACGGCGGCGTGGAGCTCGGTGGCCGCGGGAAACGACGCTTGATTCACGATGCTGGATTGTAGCGCCGCCGCCGGAGGCGGCCAAGGCGCGATGATCTTCACACCGAAGGGGGACACGATGCGACGTGCGGTTTTTGCCGG
>JBGQHV010000265.1:0-3566 GCA_041498155.1 Gemmatimonadota bacterium
GGCCGAAGCGGTGATCCCGTACGCCGAGCTCCCGGGGTTCGCGGTCCCGACGGTGGAGAGTCACGCCGGGCGGTTGCTGCTGGGCCGCCTCGCCGGCCGGCCCGTCGCAGCCATGCAGGGCCGCTTCCATCGCTACGAGGGTTACGCGCTCGACCGGGTGAGCTTCCCGGTGCGCGTGCTGCACGCGCTCGGCGCGCATACCCTGATCGTCTCCAACGTGAGCGGAGGGATGCACCCCCTGTGGGGTGCGGGGGATCTCGTGCTCCTGGCCGATCACATCAATCTCCTGGGCGACAATCCCCTCACGGGCCCCGACGACGGCAGCCGTGGCCCGCGGTTCCCCGATCTCAGCGCGGCGTACGATCCCGCGCTGCGCGCGCTGGCCCGCGGCGTCGCGCTGGAGCAGGGGATCACACTGCGCGAAGGGACCTACGTCGCGGTGACGGGTCCGAATCTCGAAACGCGCGCCGAATACCGCATGCTGCGCGCGATGGGCGGCGATGTGGTCGGCATGAGCACCGTCCCCGAGGTGATCGTCGCCCGGCAGGAAGGGATGCGGGTGCTCGGCCTGTCCATCATCACCGACCTGTGCCTCCCCGACGCGCTCGAGCCGGCATCGGTGGGCAAGATCCTCGCGGTGGCCCGCGCGGCGGAGCCGAAGCTCGCGGCGCTGGTGCAGGGCGTCGTGGCCCGCCTCAACTGATGCCGTATCCGCCGCTGCCGCGCGATCCGAGCGCCGACGCGCTCGAGAAGCAACTGCTCGCCACCTGGACGCACGAGCGGTTGTTCGCGCGCGTCCAGGAAGCGACGCGCTACGGACCGCCGTTCGTGTTCTTCGAGGGGCCGCCCACCGCGAACGGACGCCCCGGGATCCACCACGTCTTTGCGCGCACCATCAAGGACCTCGTGTGCCGCTATCACACGATGCTGGGCCAGGGCGTGACCCGCATCGCGGGCTGGGACACCCATGGGCTCCCGGTGGAGATCGAGGTCGAGCGGCAGCTTCAGATCAGCGGCAAGAAGCAGATCGAGGCGTACGGGGTGGAGAAGTTCAACCGCCTGTGCCGCGAGAGCGTGTTCACCTACAAGAACGACTGGGAGGCGCTGTCCGAGCGCACCGCCTACTGGCTGGACTACGAGCATCCCTACATCACCTACACCAAGGATTACATCGAGACCGTCTGGTGGCTGCTGCGCCGGCTGCACGACCGCGGCTTCCTCTATCGGGGGCACAAGGTGCTGCCGTATTGCCCGCGCTGTGGGACGGCGCTCTCCTCGCACGAGCTCGCCCTGGGCTACGACCAGGAGCAGACCAACTCGGTGTTCGTGACCTTTCCGCTGGCCGACGACCCGCAGGGCCAGCTCGTGGTGTGGACCACGACGCCCTGGACGCTGCTCGCCAACGTCGCCGTGGCGGTGCATCCCGATCTCGAGTACGGCGAATACGCGCTGCCCGACGCGCAGGGCGAGCGGCGGCGCTACCTCGCCGCCACGGCGCGCGCCTGGGACATCCACGTGCACGGCAAGGCCCTCACCGACGGCGAGCTGGTACGCACGTTTCAGGGGCGGGAGCTGGTGGGCCAGCAGTACCGGCGGCCGCTCGACGTGGTGGCGCTCCCGCCCGAGGGGAAGCACCAGGTGGTGGTCGCGGCCGAGTTCGTGTCGGCCGAAGACGGCTCGGGGCTGGTGCATCTGGCGCCGGCGTTCGGAGCCGACGACTACGCCGTTGGCCAGCAGCAGGGGCTCGCGTTCGTGAACCCCGTCGCTGCCGACGGCACGTTTCAGGGCACCGTGTGGCCGGAGATCGAGGGCAAGCTGGTCACCGACAAAGGGACCAACCACACGATCATCGAGCGGCTCAAGCGCGACGGGCGCTGGCTCGAAACGCGGCCGCTCACGCACACCTATCCGTTCTGCTGGCGCTGCGACTCGCCGCTCATCTACTACGCGCGCAGCTCGTGGTTCGTCCGCACCACGGCGTTCAAGCAGCGGCTGCTGGAGGCGAACGCCCAGGTGCAGTGGCACCCGCCCGAGATCGGCACGGGCCGCTTCGGCGAATGGCTCGCCAACAACGTCGACTGGGCCATCTCGCGCGACCGCTACTGGGGCACGCCGCTCAACGTGTGGGAGTGCGACCGCGAGCGCGAGCATCGCGAAGTGATCGGCTCCTACGAGGAGCTGGGGACGCGCGCGGGGCGGCCCATCCCGTCCGATTTCGATCCGCACAAGCCGTTCATCGACGCGCTCACGTGGGGGTGCCGGTCCTGCAAGGGAACGATGCACCGGGTCCCCGAGGTCATCGATGCCTGGTTCGACTCGGGCGCGATGCCCGCGGCTCAGTGGCACTATCCGTTCGAGCACGAAGCCGAATTCAAGTCGCACTTCCCGGCGGATTACATCTGCGAGGGCGTCGATCAGACGCGCGGCTGGTTCTATTCGCTGCTGGCGATCGCGGTGGGGTGCTTCGACGCCCCGGCCTATCGCAATGTGATCGTCGGCGAGCTGGTGCTCGACGCGCAGGGACAGAAGATGTCCAAGAGCCGCGGCAACGTCGTCAATCCGTGGCAGGTGATCGAGCAGCATGGGGCGGACGCGGTCCGGATCTACCTGCTGGGCCAGAGCCAGGTGTGGCTGCCCAAGCGGTTCGATCCCGAAGAGGTGGGGAAGCTGGCGGGCGGATTCCTCAACACGCTGCGCCACACCTACCAGTTCTTCCAGATGTTCGCCGGCGACTGGACCCCGGCGGCCGCCGTCGTGGCGCCGGCCGACCGCCCGCTCGTGGACCGCTGGCTCCTGGCGCGGCTCGACCAGACGATCGCCACGGTCCGGGAAGCCTGGAACGACTACGACGTGACGACCGGCGTCCGGGCGGTGATGGAGTTCGTGGTGGACGATCTCTCCACCTGGTACGTGCGGCTCAACCGCCCGCGCTTCTGGGCCCCCGACCGGGCGGCCGACGAGGCGGCGGTCGCCACGCTGCACGAAAGCCTGACGACGACGGCCCGACTGCTCGCGCCCGCCGCGCCGTTCGTGGCGGATTGGCTGCACCGGGCCCTCACCGGGACCTCGGTGCACTTGCAGCGGTTTCCCCAGGACCAGGGGCGCCGTGAGCCGGAGCTGCTGGCCGCGATGGCGGCCGTGCGACGGCTGGCCTCCCTGGCGCGGGCGGCGCGCGAGTCGCGGAATCTGCGGGTGCGCCAGCCGCTGGCCCGGATGCAGCTGGCCGTCCCGGCCGCGGTGCGGGGGCCGCTCTTGGCGGACCTGTTAGATATCTTGGTCGCCGAAGTGAACGTGAAGGCGTACCAGGTGGTGGAGTCGGACGACGAGCTGGTGACGCTGCACGGCAAGGCGAACTTCCGCTCGCTGGGGCGCCGCTACGGCAAGGCGACCCCGCAGGCGGCGGCGGCGGTCGGCGCGCTCGCGCCGCGCGAGCTGCACGCGCTGGAGCGCGGCGAATCGGTGCGGAGCGGGGAATGGGAGTTTCTCCCCGACGACGTCACCGTCACGCGCGAGGTGGCGAGCGAGTGGGTCGTGCAGGCCGACGGCCCCTACGTCGTGGCGCTCGA
>JBGQHV010000266.1:0-3549 GCA_041498155.1 Gemmatimonadota bacterium
GCCCAGGCGAGCGGCGCCTGGCTGCACGTGTTCCGCACCCCGGAGGCACGCGGCGCGATCGCGAGCCTCGTCGCCGAAGGCGACCGGATTCAGATGGCCGACAAGCGATTCCGCCGGGAGCTGGCCGCATGGCTCCGTCCCAACTGGACGGAGCGGCGTGACGGGATGCCGGGCTTCGCCCTCGGATTGGGAGACGTCATGGCGGCCGCGGGCCCCTTGATCGTACGGACCTTCGACGTCGGCCCGGGCCGAGCGGCCCACGACGAGGAGCTGGCGGAAGGCTCACCCATGCTGGCGCTGCTGGGGACGCCGCGGGACACCCCCTATCACTGGCTGGAGGCCGGTGAAGCGCTCTCCCACGTCCTGCTGCGCGCGCAGGTGGATGGAGTGTCCGCATCGTACCTCAACCAGCCGATCGAGATCGTCGAGCTGCGCCCGCGGTTGCAGCTCGTCGCGGGGCGGCCGGGCTTTCCCCAGATGCTGCTGCGGCTTGGCTTCGGGCGTGAGGCGCAAGGGACACCGCGGCGGCCGGTGTCCGAGGTCCTGACCGGCTGAGCCAGCCCGCGGCGAAACAACAACGCCGGGATCAGGTTCGATCCCGGCGTTTCTCTTCACTTCGATTCTCTGGACTGCGGATCGCTCAGCTCTTCAGGGCTTTCACCGGAGCGACGTCCACCTTGATCTCGCGAGCTCTCGCCTTTTCGAGCTTCGGCAGCACCATCGTCAGCACACCGTGCTCATAGGTCGCCTTGATCGCGGCGGGGTCCACGGTTCCCGGCAGCGTGAAGCTGCGCTCGAAGGTCCCGTAGGTCCGCTCATAGCGGTGCACCTTCTCGGCCTTCTCCTCGGCCACCTGCTCCTTGGAACCCTGGATCGTGAGCACGTTGCCCTCGACCGAGATCTTGAAATTCTCCGGCTTCACGCCGGGGATCTCGGCGACGATACGGATGTGCTCGGGCTCCTCGAAGATGTCCACCACCGGCACCCAGGCCGTGCTGGCCAACTCCGGCACCGCCCAATCCGTGAAGACGAGCGGCTCGTTGAAGATCTTCCCCATCCGCCGCTCGAGGTTGTACAGCAGATCGAGCATCGGATCACGCGGGGTCTTGCGGGTAACTGCTAACATGTGTTCTCACCTCCCCTCACGCCCGACAACCTAGACTCCGCGCCGTGAATCGGCGCTGAATCGAGCGTGAGACTTGCCTACCGCCCGGCCGGCGCCGCCCGCTTGCCGCCCACCATCTGCAGATACAGCAGAATGTCTGTGCCGACGCTGCCACCGGGCGGCTGGACCTGCATCCGCTCCATGTTGCGCTCCATCCGCGCGTACACCGCGGGCCAATCGGTGGCGGAATGGACGCGCGGATCGGGCAAGGCGTGGCACTGGCTGCACACGACCGAGAACTCGTCGCGTCCCTTGCCGGCCGGAAGCACCGAGCCGCTGACCTTCAACGCGTTGGTCATCAGATAGTTGAGGATGGTGCCCCGCTCGGCCGGGGTCGGCGCCTTCACGCCGAGGGAGGGCGGCAGCCAGTCCATCCGCAGCCACATGCGCCGGGCCACGCTGGGCCAGTCCGTCGCGCTGTGGGCCATCGGAGACGGCAACCCATGACACTGTCCGCAATAGGTGATCACCAGCTGCGCGTCGCGCGAGGCGGGGTCCGGAAGGTCCCCAGCGGCGAGGCCGGGCGGCGGCAGCGCTACCTTCGCGGCCGCCAAAAGCAACTGGTCCGCGTGGCTCAGCCCTCCCGCGCCGGTGTCGGCTGTGGCCTGCTGGGCCGGCGGCTTGGCGGACTGACATCCCGCCAGCGAGGCGAGCGAAAGGGCCAGAGCCGGGACCACGACAGTGAGACGCATTCCCACCTCCTGCGGACTTGGAAAGGAGTCTTCATCTAAAGGAGAACGGAAACCACATAAGGAGACCTGAAGCTACGATGAAAAGGCTCAGTTCGGGATGTTCGTCCCATGGCACGCCGTGCACATCTGCGGGTTCTTGCGCCGCAGCCGCGCCGCATCGAAGCCGGGGCCGTGCGGATTGAAGCGGCGCGCGCCGAACGACGCGTGGCACGTCAGACAATCTCGCTCCACATGGCAGCCGATGCACGATTCCAGGTCCTGCCGCGCCGCCTGGCCGTGTCCCAGGCCGAAGAACCGCTTGGCGTCGTGATAGCCAGAGGACCCGAGGACCTGCGTGCGCGCCGTGAGACCGACTTGAGCGTGACAGGCGAGGCAGAACGCCCCCGTATTGTGGCAGTCGCTGCAGTTCGTCTCCCGTGCATAGGCCGCCACCGGATGCCGGGCGAGGAACCCGGCCGGATGATATCCCGGCGCGCTGGCCGCGCTCGGGCGGTGGCAGGCGAGGCAGTCCGCGCGCGTATGACACCCGGCGCACGTCGCGGACCGGGCCCCGGCTTCGGCGGCGTGCCGTTGCGCGAACCCACCGGCGTGGGAGGCCGGGAGATGGCGCGTGATCACCGCCCCCGCCCCTCGGCCCGGTCCGGCGGCATACAGCCCCACCGCGACCCGCGTCATGCCCGCGTGACAGATCAGACAGCTTTCCCGGGTATGGCAGGTGGCGCACTGGCGGACATCGGCGCGCACGGAGCGGCCGTGACGCTCCAGGAAGTCCGGCGCCGAATGCGTGCCGGGGGCCGCGAGCCGCGCGGCGATCGCGGTCGAGCGCGGATCCAGAGCTAACGCTTGGATAATCGCCTGCTCGGGCGCATCCACGTGACAGGTGAGGCAGAACTCGCGCGCGTGGCAGGTGGCGCAGCTCGCCGCGACTGCGCCGCCCGGCCCCGCCGCCAGCCGGCCGTGTCCCGTCCCCGCGGCGAACCCCGGCGCCCGGTGCGAGGGCGGTGTGTCGATCGCCGCCACGTCCGCGCGGGTGAGGCGCGACGCCTGAGCCAGAGGGAGGTGACAGGTCGCGCAGTCGGCGTCGGTTGCCGCGAGGTGCTCGGTCTTCAACCCGTGACACGCGAAGCAGCGGGTGACGACGGGTGGCTTGACTGCCATCCAGCGGGCCCCGATTTCCCCGTGACAGTCCATGCACGCCGGGGACGTGGCCCCGGCCGAAACGGCGCGATGGGCTGCATGCGAGAATCGCAGGTTGGTCCGCAACGATTCCGGATACTGCCAGGGGACGCGCGGCTGAACCTCCCCGTCGTGGCACGCGGCGCATTGCGCCGAGTCGGGCCACAGGGGCTGGTTCGGCTGATCCACGCCAGCGTGGCAGGCCGCACAGGTCGGGAACAGGCTGGCGTGCTTCAGGTGATCGAAGCGCTGCGGTTGCTGGGCGGCTGCGCGGGCAGCCACCAGCAGGGCGATCACGAGGGTAAGCGTCAGGGGACGGCTCATGGGGTTCCGTCCCCGGTCGGAATCCGCCGCACCGCCGGCGGCAGTGACTGGAGATCCGCTCCTCTGCCGAGCATGAGGACGGCGCTCGCGGTCATCCGGAACTGATTCCAATCGAGCCCCAGGGCATCGGGCCGCCGCCGGCTCTCGGTGTAGTAGATGCCGCCAAAGCCGAGGCGCAGCGACGGCGTCACA
>JBGQHV010000267.1:0-3527 GCA_041498155.1 Gemmatimonadota bacterium
CCGAACTCGAACAGAATCGTCTTGCCGAAATCGAGGTCCCGCCCGAACACGTCGTTCGAGTTGGTGAACGACAGGTCGTTGTTGATCCCGGTCAGGAGGGTCGTGAACTCCGGCGTCTGCACCTGGTGCGAATACGACAGCCGGAAGTCTGTCTGCTCCGTGATCGGAAACGACACCCGCAGCCGCGGCGAAATCGTGTGATGTCCCTTCGACGGCTGGAAGATGTTGGTGTCGGCCAGCATCTGCTGGTAGATCGCGGGATCGGTTGCCGCGTCCACGTTCCAGTCGGGGTTAGTGAAGATGCGCCCCGGCGTTTTGGCGAACAGCGTGCGCGAATCGTAGTAGTCGTAGCGCGCGCCCACCTCGATCACCACATCACCCAGATCGAGCCGGTCGGCCGCGAACAACCCGTACTGCACCGGATGGACCACGTAGGCGTTCATGAAGATCTGGCGATTCAAACTACCATCCTGCCAGTAGGACAGGTCGGTCTTCTTGGCGTCGCCGCCCAGCGTGAACCGGTGGAAGCGGTTCGCCTGCCAGTCCACCACCAGGCGCCCGCCCAGGCGGGTCTCGGAAAGCAGCGTGCCGCCGGTATTGCTGCCGCTCGTCGACCACGCACCCGACTGCATCCCATAGGGGTTCAGCCGGAACGGCTGCCCGGCGTCGATCGTGCCGTTGTTCAACATCGGCACCCGCAACCCCGCGCCCGAGCGAATATTGCGGATGATGTCGTCCCCGATCGGGAACGGGAAGTTCGGGAATCCCGAGAACTGCAGCGTCTTGAACGTGACGCCCATGGTGGGGTCGCGCGTCGCCAGCTCGCTCTGCGGATCAAGCGGTCCGAAGATCGAACGATCCCGCGCCCACGACAGGTTCAGGTTGATCGCCAGCTCGCGCTCCGCCGATTTGAAGGCCGAGTGCGTCAGGTTCAACACCGCGAGCCGCTGCCATGAGTGCGTTCCGGTGTACAGCCCCGGCGCGTCGATGTTGGTGCCCGGGAAGTTCCGGCTCTGCTGCCCCTGCGCCAGCCCGGTGAGCGACACGCTCGACCCGTTGCCGTAGCTGTAGGACAGCTTGCCCTGCGCCTGCAGCGTGTTCGACCAGTTCATCGGCCGCCGCACGCCCTGGCAGCTCACCCCGTAGTTGTTCGCGATCGCCTGCGACAGCGGCGTCGCCGATGACCCGAACTGCCCGCACTGCCCGCTGTACTGCACGAACTCGGGCAGCGTCACGCTGGACGCGCCACCGCTCGCCGTACTGTCCACCACCACCTGATCCACGCCACCCACGGAGAAGAACGGAGCGTTCTCCGCGCCCTTCTGCCGGAAGTCGGTCAACTGCCCCTGGAGGACACCGGAGGCGAAGAACCGCAGGTTCCCGAACACCGGGCCGCCCAGCGAGCCCTCAAACCGGTTGTACCCAAAGCTGATCGCGTCCCCGAACGGCTGATCGGTCTCGTAGGACACGTTGCCCTTGAGCGCCTGGCCACCCGAGCGCGTCGTGAACGAGATGACGCCCGACTGCGCGTCGGAGAACTCCACGCCCAACGCGCCCGTCGTCACCGACGCCTCTTCCACGGAGTTCGTGCCCAGCGTGATCCGCTGGCCGCCCATGTTGCCGCCGTTGGTGAGGCGCACCGAGGCGCCGTCGATGTAGACGTTCGCTTCCCCCGGCCGGCCACCGCGAATCGACACGCCCCCCACGACCCCCGACTCCACGACGCCCGGCTGCAGCGCGATCACGTTGCGCACGTCGTCGATCGGCAGGTTGTTGACCAGATCGCCCGACACGATCGACTTCGACGCCACCTGATCGCGCGGCACGATCGGATTCGACGCCGCCGTCACGGTCAGGCCCGACACCTGGATCGCCGAGGGGGCGAGCTTGATGTCCTGCGTGATCGTCTGGCCGCCGAAGATCCGCACGTCCCGCACTTCCGTCGGGGCGTACCCGATGAACTGCGCGCGCAGCGTGTAGCTGCCCACCGGCACGTTGTTGATGAAGTAGTAGCCCTTGTCGTTCGTCACGGCGCCGAACGAGGTCCCGGCGACGAAGAGCTGGGCGTTGGCGAGCGCGACGCCCGCCTGATCGGTCACCGTGCCCTCAACCTTCCCCGTCGTCTGTTGCGCGGCGGCCGGAACGACCGTCACGAACAGTGCGAGCGCCGTCACAACGGCGGTCCCGAGGAAGCGACTGAGAGCGCTTCGCACACGATGCATCATGGATGAAACCCCCTGGGTGTGGGACGCGTGGACCTGCACCTCCGGTCCCTTGCTAACACCCCGCCCGCCGCCCGGACAAGGAAGACGCGACGAACCGCGTGTCGGGCCCCATGAACGCCACCGGGCGTACGACGAAGCGCGGACCCAGGCCCACACCACACCACCCGGGTCTTCCGGGGTCGCTCGTCGCTGCGATCCGCAACTCGTCGCTCCCGGGCGGCGGTCTGTCCCGCTGGCGTGCGGGTTCGGCGCAGGCCACTTTGGAAATCGCCGCCGCCTGCCTAGCATCGAGGCCCGGTCTCGAAACACTTGTGGGAGGAGCGCGATGGACGCCGTCGCCGACGCGGCCAAGCCGAGGATTCGCTGGGGGCTGATCCTCGCGGTCTGGACCGCGTACGGTCTGTTCAACTCCGCGCAACACCACCTCAGTTACTCGTTGTCCGGCTCACAACCGCCGCCGTGGTGGGTGTCGTTCCTGCTGCAGATGCCCTTCGCGTACGCCTGGGCGCTCGCGACCCCCGGCATCGTCTGGCTCGGGCGTCAGTTCCCCCTCGAGCGCGGTCGCTGGCTCACGAGCCTTGCCGTCCACATCGCCGTGTCTTTGACGTTCGTGTTCCTGCTCGATGTCGTGTACGCCTTCCACGCCAACAACGTGCTCCCGCGGGCCGAGCGTCCGGTGTTCGCCTGGGCCCTGCAGATCTTCGTCGTCTGGGTGTTCGGAGACGGGCTCCTCTACTGGATGGTCCTCAGTGTCGGCACGGTCACGGACCAGCAGCGCCGGTTCCGAGAGCGACAGCTCACCGCTTCGCAGCTCGAAACGCAGCTCGCCCAGGCGGACCTCCAGGCGCTCAAGATGCAGCTGCATCCGCACTTCCTGTTCAACGCCCTGCACACCATCGGATCGCTGGTGCGCACCGACGACCGGGAGACGGCGGTCCGCGTGGTCGCTGGACTGGGCGACCTGCTGCGCCGCCTCCTGGACGGCGCGTCGCAACAGGAGGTGCCGCTCCGCGAGGAGCTCGAGTTCATCCGCAACTACCTCGACATCGAGCAGGTGCGCTTCCGCGACCGGCTGAAGGTCACCATCGACGCCGAACCGGAGGTCCTGGATGCGAAGGTGCCGCATCTCATTCTGCAGCCCCTCGTGGAGAACGCCATCCGCCACGGCATCGCGCCGTATTTGTGGGCCGGCCATCTCCTGGTGACCGCGCGGCGCTTTGAGGATCGCGTGCAGCTGTTGGTGCGCGATGACGGCCCGGGCGCGGGCAACGGCGAAGGTGACACGACGCGCCCCGGGATCGG
>JBGQHV010000268.1:0-3503 GCA_041498155.1 Gemmatimonadota bacterium
CTCAATGTCGGCGTCGGCGAAGATAATGTTGGGTGACTTCCCCCCCAACTCGAGCCCGATGCGTTTGATCGTCGTCGCAGCCGCCGTCATGATCGCCCGACCGGTGGCGGTTTCACCCGTAAAGCCAATCTTGGCGACGTCGGGGTGCGACGCCAGCGCGGCCCCGATCGCCGCGCCGGGGCCCGGCACTACGTTGAGGACGCCCGGAGGCACCCCCGCTTCGAGCGCCAGCTCCCCCAGGCGCAACGCCGAGAGCGGCGTGAGGCTCGCCGGCTTCAGGACGACCGTGTTGCCGCACGCCAGCGCCGGGGCCACCTTCCACGTGGCGATCACCATCGGAAAATTCCACGGCACGATCAGCCCGACGACGCCCAGGGGCACCCGCAGCGTGACGTCCAAGCCGCCCTTCTTCACGGGGATCGTCTCACCCAGGTGTTTGTCCGCGGCGCCGGCGTAGTAGCGCAGCGTGTCGGCGACGTGGTTCGCCTCCCAGCGGGCGTCGCCGATCGGCTTGCCCACGTTGCGCGCTTCGAGCCGGGCGAGCTCCTCGGCGTGCGCCCGCACGCGGTCGGCGAAGGCGAACAGCACCTCGGCGCGTTGGAAGGCGGTCCGGCCCGCCCACGCCGGGAACGCCCGCTTGGCGGCGAGCACCGCGGCGTCGAGCTCCGTCGGACCCGCCGCCGCCACTTCGTCGAACGGCTCGCCCGTGGCGGGCTCGATCACGCGGATGGCGCCCGCCCCCGCCGGACGCCGATCCGCGATCAACAGATTGCGCACCGCCGGCTACCCGGCGGTCGGCGCCTGACCGACCTGCTGCTCCAGCACCCGCAGGGCGGCTTCGTCCGCTTTGCTGGGCCCATGGAAGCGGCGCTTGGCATCGATGTGCCAGTACAGGAACATGCCGATGCAAATCAACACCGTCGTCCACAGCACCAGCTCGCTCGGCGGTAGGACGAGAAACACGGAGATCAGGACGATCCAGATCACGGAGATCACGTTCAGCGGCACCGTCCACCGCCCCAGATTCCACGGGGCGGATTCGCGCGTCGTGAACTCTCCCTTGCCGCGCCAGCGATTGCGCAGGTTCAATAGAATCGGAATCCCGTAGGCCCAGTACAGGAAGACGACGCTGATGGCGGTCACGATATAGAACGCTCCCGACCACAGGAGCATGATCACCGCCAGCGCGCAGGTAATCACGATCGAATTCACCGGGGTGCGGTACTTCGGGTGGATCTTCCGGATGAGGGAGTACCCCGGCATCCCGCCATCGCGCGCGAATGCGAACCACATGCGGCTCATCGACGTGATCGACGCCAGTCCGCAGAGCCACATCGCGCCAGCGATGATGACGGCCACGACATTGGCGAGGAACGGCGAGAGATTGTCGCTGGCGATCTTGAGGACCGGATAGGCATCGGTGGCGGTCGATGGGATATCGGTAATCGCCAATGTCAACACCATGAGCACGACATACCCGACCACGGCCGACACGGCGACCGACAGGAACACGCCCCAGGCCGAGTTCTTCCGCGCCATGATGGTTTCCTCGGCCACGTGCGCCGAGGCGTCATAGCCGGTGTAGGTCCACTGAGCCTGCAAGAGCCCGATCGCGAACACCAGCCAGAACGGCGCCGCTTTGTAGATCGCGGTCAGGAACGGAAAGATCGCGAAGAGCGGGGAGTGGATCACGACTAGCGGCTGCGCGGTGATCGGGTTGCCGAGGTACAGCGCCGGGGCCGTCGTGCTGTCGGGGAACATCGCCGACGAGAAATCATACGGGTTCGTGGTGTTGACGAAGGACATCGCGAAGTGCATGTCGTGATGCGTCTTCCCCAGTACAGTCAAGAAGAACGCGATGACCGCTACGCCGAGGATGTGCCACCACACCGAAAAGTCATTCAGCCGAGCCGTCAACCGGATGCCGAAGATGTTGATCAGCATCTGCGGGATCATGATCAACACCATGACGAACACGTAGAAGTACCAGTTCGTCGAGAAGGTGTGACCGGTGATCTTGGAGAGCGCGCCAACGATGTAGATGGCCGCGGCGATATTGATTCCGGAGGTGATGGTGATCTGGCCGATCATGTTGAACCAGGCCGTCACCCACGCCCAGCGGTGGCCGCCGAGGCGATGGGCCCAGAAATAGAGGCCGCCGGCGGTCGGATAGGCGGAGGCGAGCTCTCCCATCGACGCCGCAATGATCATCACGAAGACGGAGACCAGCGGCCATCCGACGGTGTTGATGATCGGGCCGGCGAACCGCAGGCCAAACCCGAACAGCAGGATGGCGCCGGTGAGAATCGAGATGATGGAGAAGGAGATCGCGAAGTTCGAGAACCCACCCATCTCGCGGAACAGCTGCTGCGCGTAGCCCAGCTTGTGCAGATCGCGGATATCCTGCCGGATTTGCTCGTCGCGGTGCTGGCTGCGGTCCGCCATGCGCCCCCCCTCCCTCGATTGTGAAGACGGCCACCTCAGGCGATGGGGCTCGACGATACACCCGCGATGGTTCGGGGCAAGCACGGGAAAACACAACGGGCCCACCCCGAAGGGCGGGCCCGCTGATCGAACGGTATGACGATGCTACTCGGACTTGGTGGCGCCGAGGCCATGCGACCAGCTCAGCGTGACGCCACCCCAGAATTTCACACTGTGCTGATGCCCGACGGATGAGGTCTTCACGAAATCGTCGTGGCACCACTGCACATGGAGCTGCGGTGCGAACGACACGGGTCCCGCCGTGAATGACGTGGACGCGCCCAGATCGGCGTGGGCCAATCCGCTCTTCGCGAAATTCGCCCCTTCGTTCAGATTGCTCGTATTGACTTCCTGTCCGGCGGAAATCCCCGCCATCGCGGTCAGATTCACCGTGAAGGTCGGCGCCACCTTGACCGGGAGACTCAAGCTGGGTTGGATGAACGCGCCCTTGACGTTGTCGATGTCGTACCAGATGCCGAGGGCCGGCGTCACCGGGAGACCCCCCAGGGAGATATTGCCGTAGACCTCACTCGTGTTGAACAGATTGTTGATGCCAGCGTTGTTCTTGTTGTAGGTGTACGCGACCCAGCCGGCCTTCCAGGACACGTTGCCGGTCGTCCGGGCATATTCGATCCAGTAATCGATTTCGGCGATCCCGCTGCGAACGCCGCCGCTCTCGCTCAAGTCGGTCGCCCCGTCGTACTTCGTCGGCTCGACATTGGCCCATACGCCACCAGTGAAGCCGAACGCGCTGAGCCAGACGTCGGGCTGGATCACCGGCTTGTTGGTGAGACTGAGGCCGCGCCAGTTGTACGCGCTGTTGAACGCCGCGTCGAACCCGATCGTCGCGTCCTGCGCCGCGGCCGGCAGTGCGACCCCGACCACCAACAACGCGAGCCCGCCCACTACTCGCCCTTTCAGCATGATGCGGTCCCCCCTCTCACGTGCGTGGTTGCACGACGGACTCCGTGCACCGTGCTGTCCGCCGGAATTCCCGCCAAACTACCCACTTTCCCGCC
>JBGQHV010000269.1:0-3499 GCA_041498155.1 Gemmatimonadota bacterium
ATCGAGCAGGGCCGGGCGTTCTCGGCCCAGGAAGCGCGCCGCGGCGTCCCGGTCGTGGTCATCGGCTTCGAGGTGGCCGACAAGCTGTTCGCCGGCCGCGATCCGCTGGGCAAGACGGTGCGGATCGGGAGCGATCACTACCGCGTCATCGGCGTCGTCGCCAAACAGGGGAAGCTGTTCGGGTTTTCGCTGGACCGCTTCGTGGTGGCCCCCGCCCGCTCACCGGTGCAGGATCTGGTGAACCCGCCGGGCATCGTGGACGCCCTGATCGTCAAGGCGAGCTCCGTCGAGCAGATGCGCAACGCGATGGATCAGGCGGAAGGCATCATGCGCAGCCGGCGCCACCTCCGCCCCGCGCAGGGGGACAATTTCGTATTGGAGACCTCGGAGGGCGTCCTCACCTTCTGGGCCGGCATCCAGCGCATCCTGTTCGTGATCGGGCCGGGGCTGGTGACGATCTCGCTCGTGGTCGGGGGGATCGTCATCATGAACATCATGCTCATGGCCGTGGCGGAGCGGACCCGGGAGATCGGCATCCGCAAATCGCTCGGCGCCCGACGGACCGACATCCTGCGCCAGTTCCTGGCGGAGTCGGCGATGATCGCCACCCTGGGCGGGGCCCTGGGGATCGCCACGGGTATTCTGCTGTCGATCCTGATCAACGCCGCGACGCCGCTCCCCGCCACCGTCTCCCCGATTTCGATCGTGCTCGGCGTGGTGCTGGGCGGCGGCGTCGGCGTGCTGGCCGGCGTCTATCCCGCGAGCCGCGCGGCGCGCCTCGACCCCATCGCCGCGCTGCGTCAGGAGTAGGCGATGACGCCCCTGCTCGAAAGCGCCGGCATCGCCCTCGCCTCGCTGCGCGCCCACAAGGCGCGCGCGGCACTCACGATCCTCGGCGTGGCGATCGGCGTGATGGTCGTCATGGTCATCGGCGCCCTGATCAGCGGATTCGACAAGGGACTCACCGACATGCTCGAGTCCCTCGGACCGAAGACCTTCTATGTGGGACGCTTCTGGGGCGGCGCCCAGGCGGAGGATCCCGACGACCCCAACCCGTGGCGGCGCCGTCCGCCGCTGACCGTCGACGAAGCCGACCGGCTGGAGCAGCTCCCCGCGGTCAGCTTCGTCGTCGTCGACGAGAACGCGTCGGCCGACGTCGAATACCAGGGCAAGCGGGTGGCGGGCGTTTCCATTCAAGGGCGCGATGCGGACTGGCCCAAGGTGGCGGGGGGCGACGTCTATCCGGGACGCTCCTTCACCCACATCGAAGACAAGGCCAACAGCGCGGTGGTCGTCGTCAACCAGAAGCTGGCCGAATTGCTGTTCGGCCGGCTCGACCCGATCGGCCACCGGGTCAAGATCGCCAGCTTGCCCTACGAGGTGATCGGCGTGTACAACCCGCCCACCGGGTTGTTCGGCGAGGGCGACCGGCCCGAGGCGTTGATCCCCTACGGCACGCTGACGAAGAACGTCCCGTACTGGAAGGGATGGATGGATTTCCTGGTGACGCCGGCCGACAGCGTGACGGTGCAGCGCGCCCTCGACGACGTCACCGTGGCGCTGCGCGCCATGCGGGGCCTGCGGCCCAGCCAGCCGAATAACTTCGACGTGGTGACGCAGGAGAAGTACCTGGAGGTGTTCAACAGCTCCACCCGGATGGTCCGCGTGCTCATGATCGTGCTGTCGATGGTGGGCCTCATGGTGGGCGGCATCGGTGTGGTGGCGATCATGATGATCTCGGTCACGGAACGGACCCGCGAGATCGGCGTGCGCAAAGCGCTGGGCGCCACGCGCCGCGAGATCCTGTGGCAATTCCTGGTGGAAGCGGCGACCTTGACCCTGGTGGGCGGGGTGGTCGGCATGGTACTGGGGGCGCTCGTCGCCTTCGGCGTCTCGGCCGTGACACCGCTGCCCGCCCACGTGCCCCTCGGGTCGGTGGTGGCCGCCCTGTTCGCGGCGTCGGCGACAGGGCTGCTGTTCGGGATCTACCCGGCCAGCAAGGCCGCCCGGCTCGATCCGGTCGAAGCCCTGCGGTACGAATAGGAGCCCATGCCCTTCTTCGAGGCCGTCCGCCTCGCCTTTCAGACCCTCCGCACCCAGAAGCTGAAGAGCGCCTTCTCGATCATCGGCGTCTTCATCGGCGTCATGTTCCTCATCGCGGTGGTGTCGGTCGTGCAGGGCATGAACCGCTACATGACCGAAAAGTTCGCCGGGACGATTCTCGGCGTGAACACGTTCCGGCTGCGGCAGTTTCCCGACGTCCAGATCGGCAACGTCACCGACTCGACCTGGCGCGTGTGGCGCCGCCGGCCGCGCATCACCTACGAGGATGTCGAGGCGGTGGCGGCGGGCATCCGGGTGCCCGTGACGACGGCGTGGGAATCGGGGACGGGGGCGACGCTGTCGGCCGAGGGCAAGCAGGTGGCGGGCGTGCAGGTCACCGCCGCGACCGCGCCCTATTTTTCCATCCGCTCCCTCACCATCGAGCGCGGCCGCCCGTTCACGCCCCAGGAGGTGGCGGTGGGGGCGCCGGTGGCGGTGCTGGGGCACGAGCTGGCCGACAAGCTGTTCGGCGACCTCGACCCGCTGGGCCGCGAGGTGAAGATCTTCGACCTTCCCTACCGCGTGATCGGGGTCGTCGAGAAGCAGGGCAACCTGTTCGGGATGTCGCTCGACAAGTTCGCGGTGGCCCCGGCCACCTCGGACCTGAAGCGCTGGGTGAGCCCGCCGCGCGTGGTGGACGCGCTGGTGGTGAAGGCCGCGTCGCTCGCGGAGATGCGGCAGGCGATGTCCGAAGCGGAGGGCATCATGCGCAGCCGCCATCACCTGCGGCCGCGCGCCGATGACGACTTCGCGCTGGAGACGGCCGACGAGGTGCTGGACTTCTGGGCCAAGATCAGCCGCGTGCTGTTCGTGGCGCTGCCCGGGCTGGTGGCGATCTCGCTCGTGGTGGGCGGCATCGTGATCATGAACATCATGCTGATGGCGGTGGCGGAGCGGACACGCGAAATCGGACTGCGCAAGTCGCTCGGCGCGCGGCGGCGCGACATCCTGCGGCAGTTCCTGGTGGAGTCGGCCACGCTGGCCACGCTGGGCGCCGCGGCCGGCGTGGGCACCGGGCTGGGACTCGCCAGCGCCGTCGCGGCGCTGACGCCGTTGCCGGCGGCGGTGGCGCCGTGGTCCATCGTCGTGGGCGTGCTGCTCGGGGCGGGCGTGGGGATCGTGGCGGGCGTGTACCCGGCGAGCCGCGCCGCGCGGCTCGATCCGATCACCGCGCTGCGGCAGGAAATATGACGCCGCTGCTCGAAGGCGTGGGCATCGCGCTCGACAGCCTGCGCGCCAACAAGGCCCGGGCCGCGCTGACCATTCTCGGCGTCGCGATCGGCGTGACGGTCGTGATGGTGATCGCCGCCATGATCAGCGGCATCAACCAGAGCGTGTCCAGCATCTTCGAGCAGATCGCGCCGCGCACGTTCCTCGTGTGGCGCTTCTTCCAGGC
>JBGQHV010000270.1:0-3482 GCA_041498155.1 Gemmatimonadota bacterium
GCCGGGACCGGAAACGCGGCCGATCGGCGCGTCCTGGTTTGTCTCTTCATGCGCGGCGCCGTGGACGGCCTCAATGTGATCGTGCCGCACGGCGATCCGCTCTACTATAGTGAACGGCCGCGCATCGCCGTCCCCAAAGCCGACGTCGTGGATCTGGATGGACACTTCGGACTGCACCCGCGGCTCGCGGCGTTGAAGCCGCTGTGGGACAACAAGACCCTCGCCGCGGTGCACGCCATCGGCTCCCCCGAGTCGACCCGGAGTCATTTCGACGCCCAGGACTACATGGAGTCGGGTACGCCCGGCGTGAAGGCGACCAACGACGGCTGGGTCAACCGCTGGTGCCAGCACGACGTCGAGCACACGAACACGCCATTTCGCGCCGTGGGGTTCGGACCGCAGCTGCCGCGCACGCTCGCGGGCACCGCCCCCTCGCTCGCCATCGACGACCTCCAGGCGTTCGGCTTGCGGATTCCGCAGGCGCGCGTGCGCGACCGCCTCACCCGCGCATTCGAGTCGCTGTATGAAGGAGCGCAGACCGGCCTGCTCGCCACCAGCGGCCAGGAGAGCTTCGAGGCGATCCGGATGCTGCAGCAGGCCAACCCGCTCCAGTACCAGCCCGCCAACGACGCCCGCTATCCGCGAGGCGTGCTGGGTCGCTCGCTGCTCCAGATCGCCCAGCTCATCAAGGCGAACGTCGGCATGCGTGTCGCCTTCCTGGACGCGACCGGGTGGGACACCCACATCAACCAGGGATCGAGCGAGGGACAGCTCGCCGGCCTGTTGGACGAGCTGGGCGCGGCGCTGGTCGCCTTCAACACCGATCTGGGCGAAGGGATGCGCGATGTGGTGTTGTTGACCATGTCGGAATTCGGGCGCGCCGTGCAGGAGAACGGCAACAGCGGCACCGACCACGGCCACGGCACGGCGATGCTGGTGCTGGGCGGGCCCGTGCACGGCGGCCGAGTACTGGGACGCTGGCCGACGCTCGATCCCGCGGCCCGGTTCGAAGGTCGCGACCTCGACGTGACTACGGATTTTCGCGACCTCTTCGGCGAGATCCTGGCGCGTCACCTCGGTGCTACGGACCTCTCGGCCGTCTTCCCCGGACATGCGCTGACCAGCGCCAATTTTCTCGGGGCCATTCGCGGGTAACGTGGAACTCAAAGGGAAGCTCGCCGTCGTCACCGGGGCGACGGAAGGCATCGGCCGGTCGATCGCCTTCGCCCTGGGTCGCGCGGGTGCGGCCGTGGCGATCTGTGCGCGCACCGCGTCCGCGGTGGACACCACGGTGGCCGCGCTCACGGAGGCCGGGATCGACGCGCTCGGCCGCCCCTGCGACGTGTCGGACGCCGACGCCGTCGCGGGCTTCGGCCGGTTCGTGGCGCGCGAGCACGGCGACGCATCGGTGCTGGTGAACAACGCGGGGATCGGCCACTTCGCCCCCATCGAGCAGCTCACCCTCGAGGATTGGGACCGGACGATGGGGGTGAACGTCCGGTCGCTGTATCTCGTGACCCGCGCGCTCCTGCCGAGCATCGCGCGCGCGGGCGGCGGGGCGATCGTGAACATCGCGTCGCTCGCCGGCAAGAACGGCTTCGACGGCGGGACCGCCTACTGCGCATCGAAGCACGCCGTGCTGGGGTTCTCCAAGGCACTGATGCTCGAGGTGCGCAAGCGCGGCATTCGGGTGATCGCCGTCTGTCCCGGCTCGGTGGACACGCCCTTCATGGACAAACAGTCGCAGATGCGACCCAACCGGGAGCGCGTGCTGCAGCCCGACGACGTCGCGCAGGCGGTGCTCGGTGCGCTCACGCTGCCCGATCGGGCGATGCTGAGCGAGCTGGATCTGCGGCCTACTAACCCGTAAAGACGTTAAGAAGAATGGCGTCGCCAGACGCCGCTTCTTGACGCATCTTGCATTCATGCAGGACCTGACCCGTCGGCTGCTGGGCGACGCGCGGAGCGCCACCTCGGTGCAGGCGTTCTGGGACAAGGCCGCCGCCTCGTTACGGGTCTGGAGCGGCGCGGCC
The DNA here is from genome assembly GCA_041498155.1 of Gemmatimonadota bacterium. Lineage (GTDB taxonomy): Bacteria > Gemmatimonadota > Gemmatimonadetes > Gemmatimonadales > GWC2-71-9 > DASTHG01. Next base: position 2,034 of record JBGQHV010000270.1, read on the forward strand.
AGTGTCGCCCTGCGCTACGAAACGCCGCGGGAGAAGGGCGCCGTGACGACCGACGGCGACGCGTCCGGACCCCCGCGCCGGGTACACTGGAGCGACGAGGCCGGCCGGACGGTCGAGGTTGACCTGCACGGCCCGCGGACCGATCTCCCAGCCGCCGATTGCGACGCCGCCCTCGAGCTGGCGGCGGGGCTCGCCCCCATGGTCGGACAGCGGGCGGTGCTCGAGCACGACCAACGGCTGGGCAACTTCTCTATCGAGCTGTCGCGCTGGCTCCTGGCCGCGCCCGAGCGCGATCTGATGCTGCGCTACACCCTGCAGAGCGTCATGAAGCTGTTCGACGCCGAGGGCGCGTACGCCGCGCTGCGCGAGCCGACGGGCGACACGCTCCGGGTGGTGGTTGCGCTGGGCCGGGCGGCCGAGCTCGACGGCATGCTCATCCCGCTCGAGCACAGCACCACCGGCCGGGTGGTGCGCAGCGGCGAGGCGATCATCACCGGCAATATCCGCGAAGAGCCCGACATCTACCTGCCGCCGACGGCGCTCTCCGCCGCGCTCGCCCGGGCGGCGATGATCGCCCCGCTGCAGTCGGCGACGGGCGTGCTCGGCGCCATCGGGATGGTGCGCTACCATCGCGCAGGCGCGGACATTCAGGCCCCGCCGCCATTCACGGTCGCGGACCTCCACTTTTTTCTGGGTGTCGCTGCGCACGTGGCCGCCGGCCTCGAGCTGAGCCACGTAGTGCGGACGACGCGCGCCACGGCCGACCGGGCCGTCGCGATGGTGGAGGCGAGTCCGCTGCCCCTGGTCCTGGTCGATCTCGACGGTCGCGTCCACCTGATCAACGATGCCGGTCGGCGGGTGTTCCAACTGCCGGACGCCAGCGTCGCCGTCGGCGCCCCGGTGACGCAATTGGGCATTTCTACCACCGACGGGGATTTCACCACCGTGTTGAACAGCGCGCGCGGCGGCCACGGGCCCTGGCACGGTCGCGTGCTCGTCACGCTGGCTTCGGGCGACCGCCGAGTGTGCGACTGCACGGTGACCGATCTCGAGGGACTGGGCTCTACCGACCTGATGCTCGCCTTGTACGATCGGACCGAAGAGCTGCGAGCGCAGCGCGAGCTCGTCGCCCGCGAGAAACTGGCCACGATCGGCGAAATCGCGAGCGGCGTGGCGCACGAAGTGAATAACCCTCTCGCGGTGATCCGTATGGAAGCCGAGCTCCTGACGGCCACGCCCGATTCGGGGACCGAGACCTCGGCACGCACCATCATGCGGGAGGTGGACCGTGCTGCGGGGATCGTGCGGAGCCTCATGCAGCTGGCCCGGCGCGCCGACACCACGCCGACGCCCGTGCAGCTGAACCACGTCATCCTGGACGTCGCCGAGATCCGGCGCCGCGTCTTGCGGCCCGAGAACGTGGACGTGGAGACCGACCTCGACGACCAC
>JBGQHV010000271.1:0-3477 GCA_041498155.1 Gemmatimonadota bacterium
CGGGCGCGGGACGAGCTGCGCGCGAGCGGCCTGCGCGAGCGCGATCCGGAGGCCTACCGCCGGCGGGCGTTCGAGCTGTCGGTGGCGGGGTATTTCCGGAACATCGCCGACGCCAAACACCTCACGCCGTTCCGGGTGACGGCGCGCACCCAGCAGGCAGTCTGGTCGAGCCTGGGCGACTACGACCTCCGACCCAGGCTGCGCGGTCTCCCGTCCCGCTTCCCCCTTCCCCCTTCCTTCATTCTGCACGGGACCTTCGATCCAATTCCAATTGAAGCATCGCGTGAGCTGGCTGGATTGCTCGACGCCAAACTGGTCGAGCTACCGGTGGGGCACTGCCCGCACGTCGAGGCCACAGAGGAGTTCGTGGCGGTGCTGGACGAGTTCCTGCCGCCGAGGAGTTCGCGATAGACGCTAGCGCACCTCGACCGGAAGCGTCGCCAAGACGACCGGCCCGTGCCGCAGCTCGAGGCGCAGCGATTGCCCGGTCACGGGCACGACTTCGAAATCGTAAGTCTCCCCCACCGCCACGCGCTGCCGCGCCGGCCGCACCGTGGCGAGGAGCGGGGGCAGATCCGCCCCGTCCTTCGCGACCGCCCGCCACGTGACGAGCGCGGTATCCGCGAACAGCATCATGTCGCCCTGGCCGGCGGACGGGATGGTGATGAAGCGAAGCCGGTTCGCCACACCCGCGCGCAGCACGAGCGGTGCCGGGTGCGTGCTCCCGTTCAGCAGGATCTCCGTGGTGTCCGGATACTCGTGGATGCTCGTCACGACGGTGTGGTCGGTTGTCGAATCGTAAACCGCACCCGGGGGCAGCACGATCAGGGGACCGTACAGCCCCGATTCCATCTGCCGTACGTCGTCGATGTGGGTGTGGTAGATGTAGGTGCCGGCCCGCGGCGGCGTGTAGATCGCGACGAAGGAATCGCCGGCCGGAATCGACGGCAGCAAGTGGCCGGGTTCGCCGCTCATCCCGGGCACGCCGTCGTAATAGCTCGTCAGCTCGATCCCATGCCAGTGCACCGCGGTCGCTTCGTCGAGCCGGTTCACAATGGTGATCCGCACCGGCTCTCCGCGCGTCAGCACGATCGGCGATCCCGGAATCCGGATCGAATCGGGCGCCGGTACCTGCTCGCCCTGCTGCAACACGAACCCGAATCCCGGATCGTCGCGGTACACTTTGGGTCGCGACTGGACGACGAGCCGCAGTGACCGCGCCGCGCCAACCGCTGCCGCAGCAGTCGCCCCCGGAGCCGCACGCACGTGGATCGGGATCAGGATCCCCGACATCCGCTCCATCCCGCTGCTATGAGACTCCCCCGCCGGTGGTGAGAGCGAGAGATCTCCCGCAACGTGGAACAGAATGTGACAATGGAAAATCCAGTTGCCGGACCGATCGGGCGACCAGCTGGCCGCCATGGTGGTGCCCGAGGCGATGTTTTGCGTCACGGCGAGCCAACGCCGGTCCGGCGCGAACGCCGTGTCCCGGGTCGCGTCGCCCAGCGCGTCCACCCGATAGAAGAACCCGTGCAGGTGCATCGGGTGCGGCCGGTCGCTCGCGTTGATCACACGCCAGTGCACCGAGTCACCCACCGCGTAGTCGAGCGACTCGGTATAGGGGAACATCTTCCCGTTGATCGCCGGGATCTCGTGCTCATCCCGCACCCCTCGCACCGTGAGCGAGTCGAGCCACACGCCGATGATGAATACGCGGTCGGCCGGCCGCATCCCGGCAGGGTCGACGATGAATGCACCCGAGAGCTGGCTGTCGATGGTCCGGCGCTTGTCGAGCCGCGCGCCGGTGGTCGTCGCCCAATAGAAGTACGTCCCGGGCGCCCCCGCCTGGAACCGCGCATCCCCGACCGCGCCCGACGGGATCACCAGACTGTCGGTCGCGTCGCCGGGCCGCGTCATCAGACCGTGGACGACGAGCGTCTGTCCGGGGATCGTGTTCCGGACGCTGACCCGGATCTCCGTCCCTTGAGGGACGCGAATCAGCGGCCCCGGATTCTCGAGCGGCTTCCCTTGCTCCGCGAATGCCTGGACCGCGAGGCCGAAGCCGTCTTCCGCCTCCGGATGCCAGACGCCCAGCCGGGCCTCGAGCCGGAGCGTCAGCACTCCGTGCGCGAGCGAGCCGGCACGATGGTCGTTGTGGTTCGCCTGAATGCGCGGCAACGGCGCGGGAGTCCCGGACACCATGACGCAGAGCGCCAAGCACAGCTGGATCGTCATGGGCGGCAATATACCCGTCCTCCGTCCCTCTTCCCCGTTCCCGTGCCGGTGCAGTACGTTCCGCCGCCATGGACCGGCAGGCCGTGCGCCACGTCTTCGATCAGATCGCGGCGTCGCTCTCGCTGAAGGGTGACAACCCCTTCCGGATCCGGGCGTTCGAAAACGCCGCCCGGGTGATCGCGGAGTATCCGGGCGACCTGGACGAGGCGATCCGCTCCGGCGCGCTGGCCAAAACCCCGGGCATTGGTCGGGGCACGCTCGAGATCGCCCGCGAGCTGGCGACCACCGGCCGCTCCAGCTTCCTGGACGAGCTGCGCGAGCAGGTGCCGCCGGGGCTGGTCGAGATGCTGCGCGTCCCCGGCCTCGGCGTTTCCAAGGTGCGGCGCATCCATGACGTCCTGCAGATCGACTCGCTGGCCGAGCTGGAAGAAGCGGCGGCGGACGGCCGGCTCGCCGAGTTGCCGCAATTCGGAGCGAAGACCGCGGAGAAGGTGCGCAAAGGCATCACGGCCCTGCGCCGCGCCGTCGAATTCCACCTGTTCCACCATGCCCGCGCCGAGGCAGAGACGCTGCGGCGGGCGCTCGCGACCGAGCCGGGCGTGGAGCGGGTGGAGATCGCGGGCAGCGTGCGGCGCTGCTGCGAGATCATCCGGGACGTGGACCTCGTCGTCCAGCACGTCGCAGGAGCGGCACCAGCGTTGGTGCACCGTCTCGGGGAAACGCCCCGGGTCACCGAGTTCGTGGGCAAGGAGGGCGCGGTCACGCTGCGGTTCGATTCCGGTCTCGTCGCCGACGTCTTTCTCGCCACGGCGGCGGATTTCGGCACGACCTGGGCCCGGGCCACGGGCTCCGCGACACACCTGCGCCAGCTCGAGGCGGGCGGCTTCGATCCCCATCATCCGCTCCCCACCGAAGCGGATGTCTATCGCAGCGCCGGGATCCCCTGGATCGCTCCCGAGCTGCGAGAAGGGTTGGGCGAGATCGAGGCCGCCGAAGAGAACCGGCTCCCCGTACTGGTGGAGCAGCAGGACCTCAAAGGCTTCCTCCACTGCCACACCAACTACTCCGACGGCTCCACCACGATCGCGCAGTGGGCCGAGGCCGCGCGCGCGGCAGGCTACGCCTGGATCGGCATCACCGATCATTCGGGTTCGGCATCGTACGCCGGCGGCTTGAAGGCCGCCGACGTGCCGCGTCAGCACGACGAGATCGACGCGGTCAACGCGAAGACGGAGGGGATCC
>JBGQHV010000272.1:0-3445 GCA_041498155.1 Gemmatimonadota bacterium
AACGCGATCATCGCGGGCTCCTTGTATGCGCCCTTGCACAACCGGACGCGCGTGCCCAGCAGGATCATCGCCTCCACGTCCGCGGCGGTGCGCCGTAGATAGGACTGCAGCACGACGCCGGTCGTGTTGCCGAATTCCGGGTAGAGCGTCCGGGTGAACAGGTCCAGCGTCCGCTCCGTGTACGCCGAGCCTTCCATGTCGATCCGCACGAACGAGCCGTACTGTTTGGCTCGCTGGAGGATGGCGCGCAGGTTGTCGACGCAGAGTCGCTGGTCGATGTCGAGCCCCATCTGCGTGAGCTTCACGGAGACGTTCGCGTCGGCGGACGCCGTGTGAATGCGATCGAGCAGCTGGAGGTAGGTGTCCCGCGCGGCCCGCGCTTCGTCCGGCCGGGCGACCGATTCGCCCAGCAGGTCGAGACTCGCGGAGATGTGCGCCGCTTTCAGATCGTCCAGCGCGGCGAGGGCGCTGTCCACGGTTTCGCCGGCGACGAAGCGCGCGGCGAGTTTCCCGGCGAGCCGGTTCCGGCGGACGAAACGGGAGATGCGGGGTTGCTCGCTCAGCCAGAGGAGTCCGGCGCGCAGCATCAGCGATAGAACCGCTGGCGGGCGCGCGCCAGCTCGACGATCGCCTCGCACGGCGTGAAGCGGGGTCCCAGCCGGTCGGCGAGGCGCTGGAGGTCGGCGTAGACGCGATCGGCGGTGAGGTCGTCGAGGTAACGCAATGGGCCGCCGCGGAACGGCGGGAACCCGAAGCCGTAGATCGCCCCGATGTCGCCGTCGCGGGGACTCCGCACGACCCCTTCGGCGGCCGCGCGGGCCGCTTCGTTGAGCATGGCGTAGGTGAGCTGCTGAACGATGTCGGACGTCGGGATGCCGCCGTTGGGCTGTACGCCGAGCAGCGGATACACCGACGGATCGACCCCGCCCTTCTTGCCTCCCGGGTAGGTGAAGAACCCCCGGCCCGACTTGCGGCCGAGCCGCCCGTCCTTGACGAGCGCGGCCAGCGCCTTGGGCGGCGCCAGCCGTTCGCCGAACGCCTGCTCTAGCACTTCGCCCGCGTGCTGGGCGACGTCCAGACCTACTTCGTCGAGCAGCGTGATCGGACCCACCGGAAAGCCGAACTGGACCATGGCGCGGTCGATGTCCTCGGCGCCCACCCCCGTCAGTAACAGGTGCGCGGCCTCGTTCATGTAGGGCGCGAGGATGCGGTTGATCCAGAACCCCGGCGCGTCGCGCACGACGATCACGGTCTTCCCCATGCGACGCCCGAAGCCGACGGCGGTGCTCACCGTCTGGGGGGCGGTGCGGCTCGAGGGAATTACCTCGAGGAGCGGCATACGCGCCACCGGGGAGAAGAAGTGCATACCGATCACCTGCTCGGGGCGACGCGCGGCCTCGGCGATGCGCGCGATCGGAATCGTCGAGGTGTTTGTGGCAAATACGGCGCGCGCCGGCAGGAACGCCTCGCACTCCCGCAACACCTGATGCTTCACCGCCAGCTCCTCGAACACGGCTTCGATCACGAGATCGGCGGCGCCGAACCCCGCGTACCCGTCGCCGCCCGAGAGCAGCGCCACAAGGCGCGCGTGCTCGAATTTCGTGATGCGGCGCCGCGTGAGCCGCTCATCCACGATGGCACGGGCGGTGGCGATCCCCTTCGCGACCCGTGGCAGATCGGCGTCCTTGAGCCGGACGTCCACGCCCGCCTGGACCACCGCCGTGCCCGCGATCCCCGCCCCCATGAACCCCGACCCCACGATGCCGAGGCGGCGGACCTCCGTGGGCTTGGGAGCGTCGGCAACGCCAAGATCCTTCTTGAGATCTCGCGTCGCAAAGAAGATCTGCACGAGCTTGCGCGACACGTCGCTCACGGCGAGCTCCCCGAAGAGCTGCGCCTCGCGCTGCAAGCCGGCCGGCATGCCGTGGCTCAAGCCGTGGCGGACGGCCTCGAGCGCGGCGAGCGGCGCCGGGTAGTTGCCTTTCGTCTGGGCGAGCACCTGCTTGCGGGCCAGGTAGAACACCAGCAGGCGCCCGAGTGGATTGCCGTCGAGCAGGAAACCCGAGAGTCCACCGCGGCGCCGATGCGGCATCACCCCGCGCTCGGCCATACGACGCGCCGCGGCGATCGTGACGTCCCGGAGGATGGCGGGCGGCACGAGCTCGTCCACGAGCCCCAGACGGTAAGCCTTGGCGCCACGCTCGCTCTTCCCGGCGAGAATGATGTCGAGCGCGGCACGGGCGCCGATGAGTCGAGGCAGGCGCTGGCACCCCCCGGCTCCGGGCAGGATGCCGAGCTGCACTTCGGGCAGGCCGAGCTGGGTCTTGGGGTGATCGGTCGCGACGCGATAGCGGCAGGCCAGGGCGAATTCGAGCCCTCCCCCCAGACACGCGCCGTGGATGCCCACGGCGATCGGCTTGGAGAACGCGGCGACGCGGTCGAGCATCGCCTGTCCGTCGCGCGACAGCTGCTCGGCTTCGACCGCCGTCTTCAGCCGGACGAATTCCTCGATGTCGGCCCCGGCGATGAAATTGTCCGCCTTGCCGGAGAAGAACGCCACGGCCCGCACCTGCCCGTCGCGCTCCAGCGCCGTGAGCATGGCGTACATCTCGTCCTTCACCGGCTGGGAGATGACGTTGACCGGAGCATCGGGACTGTTCAGCGTGACCAGCGCGATGCCGTCGACGACCTCCCAGGTAATCGCGGGCATCAGCGGCGCTCCAGCACGACGGCCGACGCCATGCCACCCTGCGCGCACACCGAGATGAGGCCGAATTGGACGTCGCGCCGCTTCATTTCGTTGGCGAGCGTCGTGACGAGTCGGCCGCCGGTGGCCCCGAAGGGATGCCCGATCGCGATCGAGCCACCCATCACGTTGATGATTGCCTCGTTGATCTCCCACCCCTTCTCGGCGAAGCCCTGCAGGTTCGACAGCACCTGAGACGCGAACGCCTCGTGGATCTCGATCAGGCCGAGGTCCTTCCACTGGACCCGCGCGCGCTCGAGCGCCTTGGGCACGGCCCGGATCGGCGCCTGCAGCAGCTGCCAGCCGGGGTCCACCGCGGCGACCGCGTAGGAGCGCACGAAGGCCAACGGCTCGTACCCCAGGGTCCGGGCCACTTCCTCCGCCATGAGGAGCACGGCCGAGGCGCCGTCGGTGAGCGGCGAGGCATTCGCGGCCGTGACGCTGCCGTACCTGCGGTCGAACACGGGGCGCAGCTTGGCCAACTGCTCGAGCGTCGAGTCGGTGCGGATGCCGTTGTCCGCCTTCACAACCTCCGTGGAGGTGCGCTCGGGCAACCAGGGCGCGATTTCGGCGGTCAGCCGCCCGTCGGCGGTACCCTGGGCGGCGAGCTGATGGCTGCGGAGCGCCCAGCGATCCTGGGCCTCGCGCGTGATGTGATTCTCCTTGGCCATCTTCTCGGCCGACTGCCCCATCGACTCC
>JBGQHV010000273.1:0-3437 GCA_041498155.1 Gemmatimonadota bacterium
ACGACCGTCCGCTGGCGGACTATCTCGCCGCCCTGCTGCTCGAGTTCGGCCGACAGGATCGGTCCACCCGGCCGCAGGCGGTCGATGACCAAACCTACCACTATCTGGCCGAAATTGTGAACGATTTGGCCCAGGATCGGGCATCGCCTGAGCGCCGCTTCCATCTCCAGGTGCACCTGGGCAACTACGCGCTGTGGCTGGCTGGCCTGTTTCCCGATTTCATCGCGGTCCGGCGCCGCCGGCGCGGTGGACCGGACCTTCCCTATTACGACGCGTTGGGCCGGCGCGGGTTCGGGGCGGCGGCGGAGCACACGCTGGCGGAGCGCTACGGCGTCGCGGCCATCTACCGCATGGCGGCGGAGCGATTCCCCGCGGTGCGCCAGGCGCTGAACCGGCTATCGGATCGCGTCTTGTTTCCCAATACTTTCTCCGACGACCGAGTGCTGCGCAGCCTCTGAGCTGAATCCCTCGAACAGTCCGGTCTCCACATCGTCCTCGGGATGCCACTGCACCGCGAGCAGCCAGGGCGCTCCCGCGTCCCCGAGCTCCACACCTTCGATCACGCCGTCGTCGGCCCACGCCACCGCGCGCAACGACGGGGCGAGAATCTTCACGGCCTGGTGGTGTCGGCTGTTGACGCTCGCCGGATCGCCGACGGTGCGCTGCAACAGCGACCCGGGTTCGACCCGCAGGCCGTGACGTCCTTTCGGGTCCACGTGGTTGACAGCCGACGGGTGCTCGCTCGCCAGATCCTGGTAGAGCGTGCCGCCTTCGGCGACGTTGACCAGCTGGATGCCGCGGCAGATGGCGAGGACGGGGAGGCCGCGCGCGCGCGCCGCGCGGTACAGCGCGAGCTCGACCGCGTCGCGCGCCTGATCGGTTTCTTCGAGTCTGGCGTGCGGCGTTTCTCCGTAGCTCGACGGATGCAGGTCCTCGCCCCCGGTCAACACGAGACCGGCAGCGACGTCGAGCGCTGCGCCGGCGCGCGCCGGATCGAGCAGCGGCGGAACGAGCAGGGGCGTGAGCCCCGCCGCGATCAGCGCGCGAACGTAGCTCGAGTTCAGGGCGACCCGCTCGCGGCCCAGATCGGTGCGCCGCGTCGCGCTCACGACCACCACCCGGCTCATGGAGTCGCGGGCTTCCCGAGCAGCGGACATTTCGCGTTACTCACCGACGCCCAGCTCACGCGCAAGCCGTAGAGCGGGACCGCACGCTCATAGTCGACCAGCGTCCCGATCCGGGCGTAGCCCTCGGGGGGCCGGGGCTGCTCGTAAATCAGCACGCCGTGCACGACGGCGGTCGAGTCGTCCACCAGGAGCACGCCAAACACGGTGGAGTCCCGGCCCGTCGAGTCCACGGTAACGGCCGGAATCACGTTTCGATCCAGCTCGAGGGTGAGGCGGTCGCGATCTCCGGTGACCCGCGCCTGGGCCGTGTCGGACTGGCCGGTGATGCGCACGGGCAGGGCGCCGGGGAGACCCCGAGGGGCTTCGGTCAACAGCGCCCGGGCGTCGCCCAGCTGCTGCAGGATGAGGTTCGGACCGACGAGCAGGGCCATGCCGCAGACCGGCGAGCGGCTGCGGTCTATGGAGCAGGCGGCGAGGAGCGCCATCACACCGACGAGCGGCCACCGGAAGGTCATGATCGGAAGCTAATAGGAGAAGGTCAGGGTGAGCGTGGCGGTTCGGACCGGCTCGAGCACGCGCGGAGCCAGGTTGTACACGTAGTTGAGTACGTTGGCGACCTTGCAGTGCAGGGTCCACGACCCCGTGATCCAGCTCGCCCGCACGTCCAAGACCTTGCCGGGAACCTGGCGGTCGGCGGGGAAGAGCGGGTCCTGGCGCTCGAACCGGCTGGATACCCGGAAATCGCCGCCCACGCCGAACGCGCGCCAAGCATAGTCGGCGCTCAGCGTCAACAGGTGACGCGGCCGGTAGAGCAGCGGGCGTTGCGGCACCGTGTCGTGTGCCAGCTCGCGCGCGATCAGGAGCTGGTAGCCGAGCGAGGCCATGAGGTGCGGTGAGAGCGGCGTGGCCGCGACCGACAGGTCGAGCCCCATCAACCGCGCCCGTTGGACGTTCTGAAACTGAATCACCAGCGCCGGGGTGAACGCGGGCTCGATGAGCTGCCGTGCCTGTGTGAAGAACAGCGCGGCGTCGCCCCGGATCCAGGGCCGGGGAGTCAAGAGCCGGCCCACCTCGGCCGACCATCCGTCCTCGGCCCGCAGCGCCGGGTTTGGCACGACGCGGAAGCCCAGCGCGTAGGTCGTCACGAACCGTTCGGCGAGGCTCGGCGTGCGGTACGCGCGGCCCAGGGAGGCGCGCCAGCTCCCGCGCGCCGTGGGCCACACAGCCCCCGCCCGGGGGCTCACGAACGCCGTGATGCCGCCGCCGTCGACGGCGAGAAAGTCGCCGCGCGCCCCGATCGTGACGCGCACCGGTCCGGCGCGCTGTTCGGCTTCGGCGTAGGCCGAATAGGCGTCCTCGGTGTGCGTGTGGCCGCCCCCGGTCGTGTCGCCGGAGAAGACGTTGCTCAGGACATCCGACCGGGTGAACTCCAGGCCCGCCGTGACGACGTGCGACGAGTCGGGGCGGCTCACCACGCGGCCTTCGCCGCCGACGCGATTGGCGACGGAGAAATCGGCGGCGGCGAGCGGCGCCTGGCGTTGTGGGTACGCGTCGGTGAAATGCGTGCGCATCCAGCTCGCGCGCGCCGTCCAGGCCATGCGCTCCGATGGTGTGCGGGTGACGAGGGCGGTGAAGTAGCCCTTGTCGGAGCGGGTCCGGTTGCCGAGGTTCGCGGTGTCGATCAGAAACGGCTGAAACGCCTGCCCTTGATCGGCGCAGTGGCCACTTTGGCACCACGGCTCGGGCACTTCGTACTGATCGCTGGCCCAGGCGCCGGAGAGGTTGACCTGGGTGGCGCGCTCCGGGCGCCACTCTCCCTTGCCCGCCACTTGCCAGTGATCGGCTCGATCCTGCTGGCGGTAGCCGTCGGAGTGCCGCGCGCCGGCCGATAACCCGGCTCGCACGGAGCCGTGGCCGTAGGAGCCGGCGACGTCGAGACCGTCTTCGATGCCGGCGTGATCGCGGAAGGCCCATACCGGGTGTGGCGGATTCGCGAAAATGCCCCCGGTGGCTCGGAGGCGCGCGTGCCAGCCTTCCGGGTTCTCCTTCGTGATGAGATTCACCACGCCGCCGAACGCGGAGGAGCCGTACAGCGCGGAGCCCGCGCCCTTGACGACCTCCACGCGGTCGACCTGGTCCACCGGCACCAGATCCCAGTTGATGCCGCCCCGGTCGCCCTGGTTGGCAGGGACCCCGTCCACCAGCAGCAGCACCCGGCTGCCCAGTCCTTGGACGAAGCCGGACGAGCCGCGCAGGTTGACCTGGCCGGCGATGAATTGCACGCCGGGCGCCTTGTCCACGGCCTCGTCG
>JBGQHV010000274.1:0-3382 GCA_041498155.1 Gemmatimonadota bacterium
GAATCAGCACGATCTTCAGGTCCACCCGCGCCCGGTCCAGCGCCGCCAGCGCCGCGGGAGCCGCTGCGGCGATGGGGCGCACCCGCACCCGTCCGCCGAGCTGCCGCCGGTCCCACACCATCACGCCGGGCGTGGTGAGGCCGGTGATCCCGACGCGTACGCCGCCGCGCTGGACCACGAAGGTCGCCGGAAACAGCAGTGAATCGCGCGTCCCCGTCACCACGTTGGCGCTGACGTAGCGGTAGGTGGCGCCGCTGTCGGCGCTGGCCAGGAGGCCGAGTCCGAAGTCGAAGTCGTGGTTGCCCGGCGTCGCCGCGTCGTATTGCAGGGCGTTGAGCGCGTCCACCAGCGGGTCGGGGCGGCGTCGTTCGACGCGCCCGAAATAGCCGGCGAATGCATTCCCCTCCAGCAGATCGCCCGCGTCTACCAGGACGACCTGATCGGGGTATTGGGCGCGCAGCGTCGCGAGGATCGCGGCGGCGCGCGACAGGCCGCCCGGCGCTTCGCGGTCGCGCACGTAGTCCCAACCGAGCGCCCGGCCGTGGACGTCGGTGGTGGCGACGATCACGATGTGCGCGCTGTCGGGGCTGGTGGGCGGCGGGGTTTGAACGGCGAGGACGAGACCGAGGACGAAGCGCATAGTGCGCTGAAAATTGCCAAGGCTTGGGTCGCGGCGCTACCTTGGACGCCCATGTCGCCGGCCGACTATCTCGCGACGCTCGCCGACCCGACGCGGTTGCGCATCCTCAGCTGTCTCGCGGCGGCGCCGCTGTACGTCTCGGACCTGGTGGCGGTCCTCTCGCTGCCGCAACCCACGGTGTCGCGGCACCTCCGGGTACTGCGTACGCTCGGGCTCGCCAAGTCCCAGCGCGAAGCGACGCGCATGGCGTACCGCCTCACCCTCCCCGCGGGCGCCCAGGGCCGGATGGTGCGCGGCGTCCTGAACGCGCTGCGCGCCGATCCCGCGTTCCGCGCCGATGCGGCGGCCGGCCGTGCGCTCGCGGGAACCCGCAGCACCGTGCCGCAACCCGTGCATGTCACCTGATCCGGCGCAGCGGGTGCTCGTGGTGGATGACGAACCCGACATCGCGGGGCTCGTCGCATACCACCTGGCGAAGGCCGGCTACCGCGTGACGACGGCCGCCGACGGCTCCGAAGCGTTGGCTCGCGCACGCGCGGAACGCCCCGATCTCGTCGTGCTCGACCTGATGCTGCCCGGCCGCTCCGGACTCGACGTCCTGGGCGACCTGCGCCGCGCCGAGGAGACCCGGCACATGGGCGTAATCCTCCTCACGGCCCGCAAAGAAGAACAGGATCGCATCGCGGGGCTCGAGCTCGGCGCCGACGACTATCTCGCAAAGCCGTTTTCCCCGCAGGAGCTGGTGTTGCGCGTCGGGGCCGTCTTGCGACGACTCGCGGCCGTTCCGGTGGCGGCCGGCGGAATCCTCAGCGCGAGCGGTGTGCGGCTCGATCCCGCGGCGCATCGCGTCACCGTCGACGACGTGGAAATCGAGCTCACCGCCACCGAATTCAAGCTGCTGCGCCTGCTCATGGAGCGCTCGGGGCGGGTCCAGTCGCGCACCGACCTGCTGGAGACCGTCTGGCAAGCGCAGCCCGACATCCAGACACGCACCGTGGACATGCACGTGCAGCGACTGCGCACCAAGCTCGGCGCCGCGGGCGATTGCGTCGAGACCGTGCGCGGCGTAGGGTACCGGTTCCGGGTGCCGCCGGCGCGCGACCGCGCGCGCTGAGTGCGACTCGCCACTCGCTTCTTTCTCTCGACCAGCCTGCTGGTCGCGGTGACGGTGCTGGGGCTCACCCTGGCGGCCGACCGCATCCTGCGCGATCAGCTCGAAGCGCAGACGGCGCAGGGACTCGAGCGGGAAGCGCGCCTCGTCGACCGGCTCGTGCCGGCCGACACGACCGATTGGCCGGCGATCGCGATCCAGCTGGGGGCGCTGATCGGCCACCGCGTCACGCTGATCGACCCGACCGGTCGGGTGCGTGGCGACACGGAGTTTCCGGCAGACGCCCTGCCCCAGCTCGAGAACCACGCGCACCGCCCCGAGGTCATGGCGGCCGTCGCGACCGGCGTCGGTGAGTCCAAGCGTTACAGCGTGTCCACCGATCTCAATCGGATGTACATGGCAATCCGGTCACAGGTGCCGGGCCTGCTGGTCGTGCGCGTCTCGACGACCCTGGCCGCGGTCGACACGCAAATCGACGCCGTCCAGCACGCCGTGTGGTTCTCGGGATTGGTGGCGATCGCGCTCGCCGCCCTCCTCGCCTGGGTCGGCAGCGACTACTACGCCCGGCAGCTGCTCGGCCTCACGAGCGCCGCGCAGGCCATCGCCGAGGAGCGGCTGCCCCTGTTCCCCACCAGCCGCATCCCGGAAATCGCCCAGCACGCCCGGGCGCTGCGGGCGATGAACGGCGAGCTGGATGCGCGCTTCGCGGCCCTGCGCCGCGAGCGCGAGGAGACCGCCGCGCTCGTGGAAGCCATGACCGACGGCGTGATCGCCACCGACGTGCGCGGGGCGATCCGCACCTGTAACGCGGCGGCTCGCCGGCTGCTGCGCCTCGAGCCCGGTGTCACACCCCCGCCGCTCGCGGGGTTGTTCCACGACAAGACCGCCCGCGCCATGGTGGACGACGTTCTCGCCGGACGCGACGTCGAGCAGCGGGAGCTGCGGATCGACGATCGCGCCGTCGTGGTGACCGCGCGCCCGCTGCCGGACGGAGGCAGTCTGCTGGTGTTGCGCGACATCTCCGAGCTGCGCCGGCTGGAGACCGTGCGACGCGATTTCGTCGCCAACGTGTCCCACGAGCTGAAGACGCCGCTGACGTCGATCGCCGGGTACGCGGAGACACTCGTGACCGAAACGCCCCCCGGCGGTCCGACGGCGACGTTCCCCGCGACGATCCTCGCCCACGCCCGGCGCATGCAGCGGCTGGTCGAGGATCTGTTGGATCTCTCGCGCATCGAATCCGGCGGGTGGCGACCGCGCCCGGGTCCGGTCGACGTGGCCGCCGCCGTTCGCGAGGCTTGGGGCGCGTTCGCCGCGCGGGCCCGCGCGGCGACCGTGGAGCTCGTGGTCAGCGTCGCCACGGGCGCCGAGCACATGGCGGCGGATCCCGACGCGCTCCGCCAGGTCCTCACGAACCTGTTCGACAACGCACTCCGCCACATGCCCAAGGGCGGTCGCGTCACCGTCACGGCCGCCCCGCAGGAGGGCGGAGGCATCGAGCTCGCGATCGGCGACACCGGCACCGGCATCCCCGCCGAGCACCTGCCTCGGATCTTCGAGCGCTTCTATCGCGTGGACCCGAGCCGTTCCCGCGAACAGGGGGGAACAGGGCTCGGGCTGGCCATCGTCAA
>JBGQHV010000275.1:0-3373 GCA_041498155.1 Gemmatimonadota bacterium
AACTCCGCGCGGAGCGGTTCGACCTGGTGGTCCTGGAGGTGGGTGCGTCGGACCAGGACGGCACGCGATTTCTCGAAGCGCTGCGGAGCGACGCCGAGCTCGCGCCGGTTCCGGTCATCGTCGTGTCGGCGGTGGAGGATGTCGACGTCGTCGCGCGGTGCCTCGAGCTGGGCGCCGACGACTATCTCCCGCGCGCGTTTCATCCGGCGATGTTGCGGGCCCGCCTGAGCGCCGCGTTGGATCGCCGGCGCGCGCGGGCCGCCGAGAGTCTCACGCGCGAGATGGACGTCGCCCGGAACATCCAGCGCGATTTCCTTCCCGAAACGCTGCCGGCTGCGCGGGGCGTGCAGCTCGACGCTGTGCTGCGTCCGGCCCGCCAAGTGTCGGGCGACTTTTACGACGCCTTCCTGCTGGCGCCCGGGAGTACCATCGTGCTCGTCGTGGGGGACGTGTGCGACAAGGGGTTTGGCGCGGCGCTGTTCATGGCCCTGTTTCGCAGTCTCATCCGCGCGTCGGCGGACCCCGTCGGGGGCGGCGCGATTCAGATGATCGGCGGCCGTCGCACCCTGGTGCGCCAGTCGCTGGAATCCGCCACGCCCGCAGATCTATTGACGCGAGTTGCGGGATTCACCAACGACTACATCGCCCGGCTGCACGGGCGCACCAACATGTTCGCGACGGTTTTCCTGGTGGCCCTCACGCCGCAGACCGGGCAGTTCGACTACCTGAACGCCGGCCACGAGCCGGCCATCGTGATGGGACGGGACGGCGCCACGCTGGAGCTGATGCCCACGGGCCCCGCGCTCGGACTCTTCCCCGAGGCGACGTTCCGTACGGGCGAGGGGACGCTCGGGCCCGGCGATTCCCTGGTCGTGTTCACCGACGGACTGGTGGAAGCGCGGAGTCCGGCTGGTGAGGCGTTCGGCAGCGAGCGTCTGCAGTCCACGCTGCGGGCGCACAACAGCTCGGCCTCGAATCTCGTCCGGGGCGTCACGGAGGCGTTGCAGGGGTTCACCGGGCAGGCCGAGCCGCACGACGATGTGACGCTGCTCGTCGCGCGTTCGATGTGAGTCTTGATGTTCACCTTCATGTCGTTCGAATCAGTTGCCGCGAAGAGCGTGCTGCGAATGGTCGCGGTGATGACGGTCGCTGGGGCCAGTCTGCTTCGTGCGCAGTCGCCCCAGATGGCGGCGCAGCCTGACTGGCGCCTCCCGAGCGAAGCCGCGGGTGTCGACGGGATCGTCCGGGCCCTGATTGCTGTGTTCGATCAGGCCGACATTGTCGCGCTGGGCGAGGCGCACGACCGGAAAGTGGATTCGGATCTGCGCATCGCACTGGTTCGCAATCCCGATTTCGCAAGAAGAGTGCGGTTCATCGTGGTGGAGTTCGGCAGTACCACGGAGCAATCGACCCTCGACCGTTACATTCGAGGCGAGCATGTATCCGCCGCCCAACTGGCGCAGGTTTGGAAGACCACAACCCAGGCGGCCAATGGAGTCTGGGACGATCCGGTTTACGCGGATTTTTTCGCAGCCGTCCGCGACGTCAATACGAAGCTGCCTGCCGATGGGCGCATCCGGGTCTTCGGCGGCGATCCAGGACCGGGAGACACTCGTAGTCGCGACGGTGCCGCTGTCTCCATCTTGAAGGAGCAGGTGCTGCAACAGCATGGCAAGGCCTTGGTTGTTTACGGAGCGGCGCACTTCTACCGGACAGAGGTCGGCCAGGTCCTTCGTAGCGTCGGTGGCGGAATCGTTAGAACCCTGGACGCCGACTATCCCGGTCGGATTCTCTCAGTGATTCCAGTGGGCGGCCGACTCGATGTTCCGCCTGGGGCCACCCTGCGCGTCTATCCCGACTATCGGAAATTCGACCGCGCCTTACAGACGCAGGTGCGTCCGGTACTGGTGCCCCTCCAACGATTGCCCTTCAGGGATTTCACGGCCGAGGAATTCCTTGGCGGCGGCCTGTTCAACTGCCTCGGCCCCGGGGGCTGCAGGAGCACATTTCAGGGAAGCAATCTCACGCTCGGCCAGATGGCGGATGCCCTCGTCTACCTTGGCGGGGGTGCTGACGTTGATACGAAGGCGAAGCCGGCTCGATAACCTCAGTGTGACTCCGCTGTGGTGATACGGTCTGTCATGAGCTAACCCCGGACGCGGCCGAACGGAACGCGGTTAAGCTGCGGCCTGCAGCGGCCGCAGACAAGACAGTGAAACCGCGCCCTGGCAGGCCTCGTATGGGAATCCCATATGACACCTCCAATAGCCGAATCCTCACCGAGCAGCCGGGGACGCATCCTCGCTGCGCTCTATCTGTTCGTCATCATCGCGGGAATCACCGCCCAGGTCTTCATCGCCGACCGGCTGGTCGTTCGCAACGACGCCGCGGGGACGGCGGCCAACATATTCGCCCACACGTCGCTCTACCGGCTGGCCTTCACGATCTTCATGCTCGAGATGGTCGCGCAGGTCGGGGTGTCCTTGCTGTGGTACGATCTGCTGAAGCCCGTCAACCGCAGCGGCGCGCGCGCCTCCGCGGTCCTGGGACTGACCGGCTCCGGCATCAAGACGCTGGCGCGCCTGTTCTACTATGCGCCGCTGATCCTGCTCGGGGGAGCGTCGTATCTCTCGGCACTCCAGCCGGCGCAGCTGGCGGCGCTGTCGCTCGCCTTCATCAAGATCAACAACCAGGCGGCGGCCATCGGAATCATTTTCTTCGGGTTCGAGACGCTGCTCCGGGGCTGGCTGGTGTTCAAGTCCGGATTCCTCCCACGGTTTCTCGGAGTGATTTCGATGATCGGCGGACTCGGCTGGCTCACCTGGCTCTGGCCGCCGCTCGGCTCCGGGACGTTCGTGGGGGTCGCGCTCTTCGCGATCGCCGGAGTGATCGCCACGAGCGGATGGCTCTTCATCCGCGGTGTGGACGACGTGAAGTGGCGAGCGCGCGCCGCGCTGGCGGCAACTTCGATCTGGCGGTAGCTACGAGCACATCGCTATCCGGGTGGTCGAATGCCATAGCGACAAAAACAGCGTTGATGTCCGCGAGGCCTTATCCGACGGGTGCGGTGAAAGGGGGGCTAAGGATGGCCTGCCCTCACCACGCGCTCAGCCCGGCCCGACGCCGTACCCCGTAGCCGTTCCACGTCACGCATTGGCGGTGCTCCGAACATCCGCTTGTACTCCCGGCTGAAATGCGCCGGGTCGTCATACCCAACCTGGTATCCGGCGCTGGCGGCGTCGGCCATCCCTGCGAGCAGCAACCGTCGGGCCTCCTGCAGCCGGATCTGCTTCTGGAACTGCAACGGGCTCATCGCCGTGACCGCCTTGAACTGGTGATGGAACGCTGAGACGCTCATCCCGAACTGCCGGGC
>JBGQHV010000276.1:0-3364 GCA_041498155.1 Gemmatimonadota bacterium
CAGCGCGCGCGTGTCGGGGCCGAAATCGATCGTGCCGCGGGCGAGATCCGACTCGCTGCTGCGGGTCCAGACGAGAAAGAGCGTCGAGCCCGGCCGGTACTCCCACCGCAGCACCGCGTTCCCCCGCAAGGCCCGGAAGACGAAGCTCGGATCGGTGATCGAGAACCGCGCCGCGGGCCCGGCGCCGTCCGGGTCGATCACGTGCGTGTCGGGCTGGCCCGCCACGCCCGGCACCACCGAATCGGTGCCCACATCCGTGCCATAGGTGAGCTTGCGCAGCTCGCGCGGCGCCGCGAACTCCTTGTAGCGCGAGTAGCTGCCGCTCGCGATCAACGGCTGGACGAACAGCTCGAAGGTCAGATTGGGGGAGAAGGTGACGTTGAACCGCGTGTCCATCGCGACGGTGTTCTGCCGCAGGTCCGCGAAGACGTAGCGCGTGCCGGCGAAGGCGGTGGCCGTCGGATCCGTCACGGCGGTGACGTACTGATAGCTCGTCTCGTTGTGACTGAAAGACGGCCCGAGGGAGACGGTGACGTTGGAGACCGGACGCAGCTGCAGCGTGGTGCTCGTGGACCAGTCGGATTTGCCGTCGGTCGCGCGGTCGTAGGAGAGTGATGCGCTGACGACCACGGACTTCCGCGAGTCCGAGGAGAGGTCGGTTTCCCAGTAGCTCAAGGCCGGCCGGCGCAACACCGGTCCTCCGCGCGACAGCCCGTCGTCGAGCACACTCGGCCGGGCGATCATGAACGCGCTCACGTTCCAGTAATTGCGCAGCACGATCTGGCTCCACACGTGTCCCTGGCGGTCGGTGAGGTCCCAGTCGAAGTTGTACTGTTGCTGCCCGCCCACGATGAAGAATAGCTGCCGGTACCAGTTCGTCGGCTTGGTCCACATACGGTGCACATTGGCGCTCATCCACCAGTAGTCGGCCCGCGAGAGGAACGAGATGTCGTTGTTCTCGAACCCGGGCGTGCGCAGGTTGGTGGACACCTCCCACAACAGATTGCCCTGCTCCCGCGCGAAGCGCGCGTACGCCCCCAAGCCGCGCAGCGAGGTGGCCGAGGGATCGTAGCGGTCGCTGAACAGACCGTTCGAGCCGTTGCCGCGATCGGGGCGCTGGAAGTAGCGCGCGCTCGATTGCTGCAGGCGGAGGATCGCCGCCGTGTCGCCCGAGACGTTGGTGCCGGCCATCTGGGCCATCAGGTGGAAGTCGCGGTTGCGGAACCACATGTCGGTGGAGAGTCCGAAGGACTCGGCGTGGTGGCTCAACCGGTCGGCGACGAGGGAATTGTCGAGATTGCGGTAGACCGATGTCGCCATCGCCCGGATCACCGTCGCGCCCCCGCGCAGGTCCTTGGCGATCCGGCCGACGAAGTAGTTGGTGAACGGCTCCACGGTGACGCGCTGCCGCGTGCTGTCGGCGAGCTGCACCGTCGCCTGCGTGTGGGCGGTGACGGCGTCCAGCGCGCCGATCGACCACCCCGTGGGCGTCCGGCCCGTGAGCTTGGCGGCGCCCAGGATCGTCGTGTTGTCGGGCACCTTGGCGTAGTACACGGAGTCGTAGGCTCCCGCCGACACCTGGGGCGAGCGCCCGACGCGCCGCGTGTAGAACATCGAGAGGCTGGACACGTTCGAGCAGAAGAAGCAGCTGAACCCCCCGAACCCGAAATAGCTCGAGCCTTCGACGAAGAACGGCCGCTTCTCCTCGAAGAACGTCTCGAAGGCGGAGAGGTTCACGACCGCGGGATCCGCCTCCACCTGCCCGAAATCCGGGTTCACCGTCGCGGCGAGCGTGAGGTTCGACGTCAGCAACACCCGCGCGTCCCCGCCCACGCGGCCATCCATGGTATGGGCTTTCGTGAACGGATCGCTGGGATCGCTCACCGGCACGTTGGACGAGCGGCCGACGACGTACGGCAGGACCTCCGCCTTTCCGGGCGCTCGATGGATCACGAGGCCCGTCAGGTGCCCGAACCGCGGCGGGCCGCCGGTCTCGTTGAGATGCCAGAACGCCCACTGCGACAGCTCGTTCAGCCGGTTCTCCTGGCGCCAGATCTGCAGCCCCCACGTCTGCTCCGCCTGTGTCGTCGGGTAGCGCATCTGCGAGAACGGAATGCGCATCTCGGCCGTCCAGCCGAGCGAGTCGATCGCGGTCTTCACTTCCCACACCGGATCCCACGAATCGTCGCCGCCGCCGCCCAGGCCGTTGGCATCGGCGCGGACGCCCGAGGGGTTCACGGTGAAGAAGAGGCGGCCGATGTGATCGTGATAGGTGTCGAAGATAACCTGGAGGTAGTCCGCGTCCGCGTTGACGTCGCGCCGGACCAGGCGCGTGCGCACGCCGCGCGCGCCGGAATCGTCGTACATACGGGCGCCGACGTAGATCGCCACGTCGTCATAGACGAACCGCACCTCGGTCCGCTGCGTCGCCGGCTGGCCCTCGTTGGGCTGGCTCTGCATCAACCCCGTGGCCGCCGGTGCGGTCTGCCACACCGCTTCGTCCAGCTTGCCGTCGATCCTGATCGTTTCGTGCAACGCCACGGCGCGTACTTCCGGCGGGGTGGTGGGATGGATGTTCTGGGCGGCGAGCGGAGCAGCGGCGATCAGCGCCGCGAGAACGACGATCGCTTTCGACATAGCACGGCCCCGGGGTGAGGAAGTACCGAGTATGACGCCGGAGTCGCGAGGAAGGTTGCTGCCGGTGCCCGGCTAGTGTCCGGGAACTGTGAGTTTCATCCTGAGCCACGCCGCGATGTCGTCGAGCACCGGGGCCGGCAGCTTCGTGTCCTTGAGGGTCGGATACTCGCTCGGCGAGCCATCGCCGTCGGTGTGCAGGAAGAGATGGTTCAGGCCCGGATACACCTTTTCAGTCACGGACCGGTTGCCGCCGGCGCGGATCGCGGCCGCGAGCGTGTCCGCCTGGCCGGCCGACACCTGCCGGTCGAGCGCGCCCTGGAGGATCAAGACCGGCACGGTCACCCGGCGCGCCGTGGACAATGGATCGTAGGCCGCGAACCAGGTCATCCAGGCGTTGGCGCGCACCACCTGGTCGACCGCCTGCGGCACCGCGGCCAGCTGGGCCACCCGGGCCGAGTCCGAGAGGCCCGGCGCGAGCTCGATCGGACGACGGAACTGATCGAGCAGAATCGCCCGACCGTTTTTCCCCGGCCCGGCGAGCAGGACGATGCCGGCCAGCGTCGAATCCTGTGCCGCGACCAGCGGCGCGATCGCCCCGCCTTCACTGTGACCGAGCAGCGCGATCCTCCCGGCCGACACATCGGGGCGGTGCCGCAGCCACGCGACGACCTGGCGCACGTCGTCGGCATAATCGGCCGTCGTCCCCTCCGCACCACCCGACCCTCCC
>JBGQHV010000277.1:0-3348 GCA_041498155.1 Gemmatimonadota bacterium
AAGAGGGCGGGCGGCACACGCCGTTTTTCAAGGGGTACCGGCCGCAGTTTTACTTCCGGACGACGGACGTGACGGGGAGTGTGGAGTTGCCGGCGGGGGTGGAGATGGTGATGCCGGGGGACAACACGAAGATGACGATCGAGCTGATCACGCCGATCGCGATGGAAGAGGGGTTGCGGTTCGCGATCCGCGAAGGCGGGCGGACGGTGGGCGCGGGCGTCGTCACGAAGATCCAGAAATAGGGCTGATGTCCGACATCTGACGTCAGACATCAGTAATGAAAGGATAGAGCCGTGCCGCGCGAAAACATCATCATGGAATGCACCGCGTGTAAGAGCCGGAACTACTTCACGACCAAGAACCGGCGGAAGCATCCGGAGCGGGCGGAGTGGAGCAAGTATTGTCCGCGGTGCAACAAGCAGGTGGCGCACAAGGAATCGAAGTAGCCGTGGCGACGGAAGCGCTCGCCCCGGCGAAGAAAGGTGTGCTCGGCCGGGTGACGGATTTCCTCCGCGAGGTGCGGGGGGAGCTGCAGAAGGTGACCTGGCCCGGGATGGACGAGTTGCGCAAGGCCACGATCGTCATCGTGCTCTTCGTCGTGGCGCTGGGCGTCCTCATCGGGATCCTGGATTCGCTGCTGCAGCTCGTGTTCGTCACCGGGGTGGCACAGCTGTTCCGATGAGCGAGCATCGCTGGTACGCGATCCAGGTCACGGCCGGTCACGAGAACAAAGTGCGTTCGCTCGTACAGCGGCGCATTCAGGAAGATCCGCGGCCGGAGGTGGAGCGCCCGATCCGCCAGGCGCTGGTCCCCACCCAGGAAGTGGTGGAGATCAAGAACGGCAAGAAAGTCACGGTCGAGCGGAAGATGTACCCGGGATACGTCCTGGTGGAGATGGTGCTGAACCAGGAGACGATCCACGTGATCAACGGCATTCAGGGCGTGATCAAGTTCGTGGGCACGGGGCGGCTGCCGATGGCGTTGCGGCCCGACGAGGTGAACCGGCTGCTCGGCATCGCCGAGCCGGTGCCCGAGGAAGAGCCAAAAGATGAGATTCCGTTCCTCATCGGCCAGGTCGTGGAGATCACCGAGGGGCCGTTCTCGGAGTTCAGCGGGACGGTGGAAGAGGTCCTCTCGGACAAGGGGAAGGTGCGGGTATCGGTCTCCCTGTTCGGGCGGCCGACGTCGGTGGAGTTGGATTACCTGCAGCTGAAGGCGCATTGAAGTCTTCCGGCCACCACGCCGGTAACCCGTGGGAGTCCGCGAACTAGGGACGCGACGAGGAGATCCAGATGGCCAAACCGATCATGGCAGTCGTGAAGTTGCAGGTGCCGGCCGGACAGGCGACGCCGGCGCCGCCCGTGGGAACCGCGCTGGGTCCCCACGGCGTCAACATCATGGAGTTCGTCAAGCAGTTCAACGCGAAGACGCAGAGCGCGGCGGGGATGATCACCCCGGTCGAAGTGACGATCTTCAAGGATCGCACCTTCACCTTCATCACGAAGACGCCGCCCGCGGCGGTGCTCCTCAAGAAGGAGGCTGGGATCGAGAAGGGGTCGCCCACGTCGAACCGCCAGAAGGTGGGAAAGGTGACGCGGGCACAGGTGCAGAAGATCGCCGAGCTGAAGATGCCCGATCTGAACGCGACGTCGCTCGAGTCGGCCATGAAAATGGTGGCGGGAACGGCGCGCTCGATGGGGCTGGAGGTGGTGGACTGATGCGCACCCATGGCAGGCGGTACACGGCCGCCACGGGGACGCTCGGGCCACGTCGTTTGTACCCGGCGCGGGAAGCGGTGGAGCAGGTGAAGGCCGTCGCGTTCGCGAAGTTTGACGAGTCGGTGGACGTCGCGGTGCGGCTGGGCGTCGATCCGAAGCACGCCGACCAGATCGTGCGCGGTACCGTGTCACTCCCCAACGGGACGGGCAAGACGGTGCGGGTGCTGGCCATCACCGGCGGCGACAAGGCGAAGGAAGCCGAGGCCGCGGGCGCCGATTTCGTCGGGCTGGACTACATCCAGAAGATCAAGGACGGCTGGCTGGACTGCGACGTCATCGTCGCCACGCCGGACGTGATGGGGCAGCTCGGCGCCCTGGGCAAGATCCTGGGCCCGCGCGGGCTGATGCCCAATCCCAAGGCGGGGACGGTGACGATGGACGTCGGCCGGGCAGTCAAGGAGCTGAAGGCCGGGAAGATCGAGTTCCGGGTGGACAAGAGCGGCATCGTCCACGCGCCGATCGGGAAGAAGTCGTTTTCGGTCGATGCCCTGGAGCAGAATCTCCACGCTTTCATGGAAGCGATCGTGCGGGCCAAGCCGTCGGCCGCCAAGGGGCATTACGTGCGCTCGGTGACGGTGTCGAGCACGATGGGCCCAGGGGTCCACCTGGATCCGGCGGGATACCACGCATGAAAGCGACCAAAGCACAGAAGCAAGAGACGGTGGCGACCCTGGCCGGGCGCCTCAAGCGCTCGCCCACGGTGTACGTGACCGATTTCACCGGCCTCAACGTCGCCAAGGCGACCGAGCTGCGGCGGAAGCTGCGGGCGGCCGGCGTCGAATACGTCGTGGTGAAGAATACGCTGGCACGCCGGGCGCTGGACGCGGCCGCCGTGTCGGGATTGTCGGAGCATCTCGCGGGGCCAACGGCCCTGGTGCTGGCGGGGCGCGACCCCGTGAGCGCGGCGAAGGTGCTGGCGGATTTCGCCAAAGAGAACGAGAAGCCCAAGGTCCGCGTAGGACTCGTGGACGGGAAGGCGCTGTCGCCCGATCAGGTGAAGCAGCTGGCGACGCTGCCGTCGAAGCCGGAGCTGCTCGCCCAGCTGGGTGGGGCGTTCCAGGCGCCGATGGCGGGGTTTCTCGGGGCGATGCAGGGCTTGCTGCAGATGACGGTGGGCGCGCTCGAGGCGCTCAGGACCCAGCGCGCCGCAGGCGCCGATTCCTAGGAGAGGGAACTCATGGCCACACAGACCGGTTTGACCAAGGACGAGATCCTGGACGCCATCGGCAACATGTCCGTGTTCGATCTCGCGGAGCTGATCGAGGCGTTCAAGACGAAGTTCGGGGTGACGATCGCGGCCCCCGCGGCGGCAGCGCCGGCGGGCGCGGCGGGCGGCGTGGCCGCGGCCCCGGCGGTCGAGGAGCAGAGCGAGTTCTCCGTCGTGCTGAAGAGCGGCGGGGAGAAGAAGATCCAGGTCATCAAAGAAGTGCGCGCCATCACCAGCCTGGGCCTCAAGGAGGCCAAGGACCTGGTGGAAGCCGGCGGCACGGTGAAGGAAGGCGTGTCCAAACAGGAAGCCGACGAGATCAAAAAGAAGCTCGAAGCGCAGGGCGCCGTCGTCGAACTGAAG
>JBGQHV010000278.1:0-3316 GCA_041498155.1 Gemmatimonadota bacterium
CTCGTCGCGGCGGTCATCCTGCTGCTGCTCGGCGGCGGCGGGTTCGCCGGGTGGTGGTTCCTGTTGCGGAAACCGGCGGTCGGTCCGGCGCCGGTGACGACGACGACCGCGGCGACGACGACCACGGCGACGCCGACGCCTGCCACGACGCCGGCGGACACCACGCGGGGGGCCGT
Source organism: Gemmatimonadota bacterium (assembly GCA_041498155.1). Classification (GTDB taxonomy): domain Bacteria; phylum Gemmatimonadota; class Gemmatimonadetes; order Gemmatimonadales; family GWC2-71-9; genus DASTHG01. The sequence continues at coordinate 177 of JBGQHV010000278.1, forward strand.
GCCCACCACGCCGCCGGTGGACTCCACGCTGCTGCGCTTCGAGCGCAGCGCCGACTCGGTGTCGGTCGTGGTGCGTAACTACGAGGTGCGCATGCGGGCGTTCGGCGCGAGCCAGGCCGATTGCGGCGGGTTGTCGCAGACCCTCGTCGCGGTCGAGGACGCCTGGACCGATTACAGCGTGGGCAAACGGAAGATGGCCTCCCTCGATCCCACGCACACGGCGCGCGACCAGCAGCTGTACGCCGGGGTGGATTCGGTGGAGCGCGCGTTCGACCGCTCCGGCTGTCAACGGCCGTGAGCCTCCGTCTCGGGGTCACGGCGCTGCTCGTGCTGCAGGCGCCACAGCCGCTGCGCAAGACGGACTTGATCCGGCTGCTCACCGGCTCCACCATGACGCCGGCGCAGATCGCGGCCGAGGTCCAGAAGAACTGCCTCGCCTTCACGCCCACGGCGCGCGACCGCAACAATCTCGTGGCGCTGGGGGCCGATTCGATCGTGCTGGCGCGCATCGACGCCTGCACGCGCGCCCGCGCCGCCGCGCTGGTGCGGCGTCCGCCGACTGCCGCACCGGCGGCGCCGGTGACGCCGCCACCCGCGCCCGCGGTCCCCGCCGCGCCACCGCGCCTCGTGGCGGTGCCGCTGGCGAGCCGGGTGCAGGCTCCCGTGCGCGGCATGGCGCAGGTGAGCGTGGCGTTGAAGCGCGGCAGCGATCCCGTCACCGGCGCCACCCTGGTGCTCCAGGGGACGGCGCGGCTCGCCGGCGAAGGGGCGAGCGACGCGGCAGCCGTCACCGACGACCGCGGCCTCGCGGAATTCCGCTTTCCTGCGGGTTCGGCCGCCGGGACGTTCCGCCTGGCGGTGGCGGTGGACGGCGATTCGCTCTCGGCGCCGGCCGAGGTGCAGTTGACGATTGTCGCCCCGGTGCAGCCCGCCGTCGTGCTGCCCCCGCCGCCGCCGCCCGCGCCGCGCCCCGCGGCCGATCGCACCGGCTTCGTGCTCGGCATGGCGCAGCGGGGGCGGGTGGGCGAGACGGCGCCGCTCCCCGTCGTGTTCGAGGTGCGCGACTCGACCGGGGTCGCGCTGCGCGGCATCGGGGTTTCCCTGAGCGCCGTGAACGGCCGACTGCTGGGCGGGCAGGCGACGACCGACTCACTGGGCCAGGTGCGCGCGCAGGTGGTGTTCGGCGAGCGGGCCGGCGTGCCGACCGTGATCAGCGGCAGCGTCGGGTCGATCGTGCGCCAGGCGACGCTGTTCCCGGCGGCGGCGCCGCCCAGCCAGCTGGTCGTGCTGCTCGACGGCAACACGCTCACGGGGCAGGTGGTGCTGCTCGCCAACCGCGCCGCGCAGCTGCGCATCTTCTGCCGCGACCGCTACGGCAATTCGGTGACGCTCGCCGGGCTGCGCGCCACCGTGGGGGACGAGCGCGTCGTTCGCGTGACGGACGTCACCTCGGATTCGCTGGGAGGCGGGCTAACCGTAACGGCGGGGAAGGCGGGCTCGACCAACCTGGTGATCCAGGGGTCCGGGCTGCGGGCGGATTTCTCGGCCCTGGTGCGACCCTGACGCGTGCTTAACTGCCGGGGGCAACTGGGCTTCGGCAGCCACTTCCGCTATAATTCTCATGCCCCAGGTCCGCGGGGCTTCCGCTCGTGAACCGCGTCAGGCCCCCGCAGGGAGCAGCGCTCAGCGATGCCGGAGGTCGCTGCGGGGTGCCTGGGGCATTTTACTGGGAGGGCCTTGGCCAAGAAGAAAGCGACCGCTCCGCGGGTACTGTCCATCGAGGATGACGCCGCCATGGGCCTGTTCCTGAAGGCGGTCTTCACGGCGCAGGGGTTCACCATGGATCTGGCCACCGACGGCAACGCCGGCCTCGAGATGGCGCGCCGGCGCCGGCCCGATCTCGTGATCCTCGATCTGTTGATGCCGTATAAGAACGGGTTCGAGGTGCTGCAGGAGCTGAAGGACGCCCCCGATACCCGGGCAGTTCCGGTCATCATTCTCTCCTCCAACAGCCGGGAGGAGGACATCGTGAAGGCTCTGAACGCCGGTGCCGACGATTTCGTCGTCAAGCCGTTTCGCGCCCGCGAGCTGGTGACGCGGGTCCGCAAGCTGCTGGAGCGGGTGCGCGAAACGCCGTGACGACCCCGGCCATGGTGCAGTTCGTCTGGTGGGCCATCGTCGTGCTGGGGAGTCTGTTCGTCGTGGTGCTGATCGTGACGCTGAGCCACAAGATGCTGGTTCAGATCCGCACCGGATACGAGCGGCGCCAGCGGGCCACCTTCCTGCCCAAGATCCAGGCGTACGTCAACGGCGACAACGGCCGCTTCGTCGAATACATCCCCGGCCCGCTGGGCGCCTGGGACCGCCGCGTCGTCCTGTGGACGCTGCTGGAGCAGATCCGCTACGTGCGCGGCCGCGTGCAGGAGCGCATCAGCGCCGCGTTCGAGGATCTGGGGTTCGTGGAAGAGGAGCGCCAGAAACTGGTCCACAAGCGCTGGACGCACCGCGTGGAAGGGGCCGAGAAGCTGGGGCGCATGATGAGCCGCCGGCCGCTGCCCGATCTCACCCGCCTGATGCAGGACCCGGTGCCCGAGGTGCGCATCCGCGCCGCCAAGGCGCTGGGCGCCATCGGCGGGCTCGAGGCCGTGACGTCGCTGCTCGGCGCGCTGCGCGACACCAACCGCTGGTCGGCGCTGCGCATCGGCGACATCCTGGGACAGCTGGGCGAGGCGGCGGTCGAGCCGCTGATCCGCGAATTCCCCAACCTGCCGCCGCTGGCCCGCGTGCCCGCGATCGACATCCTGGGCCGGCTGCACTCGCACAACGCCGTCCCGCTGCTGGTCGCGCTGCTGCGCGATCGCGACGAGAACGCGCGCGCGCGCGCGGCGCACTCGATCGGCATGATCGGCGACCCGCGCGGCGCCCCCGACCTGGTGAGCGCGTTGACCGATCCGGCGTGGCCGGTGCGCGCCATGGCGGCCAAGGCGCTGGGGATGCTGCCGGGGAGCGCGGGCATCACCGGACTGCAGGTGGCGCTCGCCGACCGCGAGTTCTGGGTGCGCTCCAACGCCGCCGAGGCGCTGCGCCTGAAGGGCGAGCCGGGCTACAAGGCGCTGGCCGGGCTGCTGGACGGGCCCGAC
>JBGQHV010000279.1:0-3292 GCA_041498155.1 Gemmatimonadota bacterium
AGCTACTTCGTCGACCCCCGCGGCAACATGCTCGCCGTGGGCCGCGAGGACAAAGACGAGCTGGTGACCGCGGAGATGAACCTCGACATGATCGAGGAGGTGCGGCGGACGTGGCAGTTCTACCGCGACCGCCGGCCCGAGACGTACGACGACATGGTGCGGCAGCTCCCCTGACGCCATGCCGCTCCTGATTCGCCACGGCCGCGTCATCACGGCCACCGACGACTACACCGCCGACATCTACTGCGCCGGTGAGACCATCAGCCGGATCGAGCCGACGATCGATCCGCAGACGCTCCCGCCCGGCACCGAAACGATCGATGCGACCGGGAAGTACGTGTTCCCCGGGTTCATCGACCCGCACGTGCACATCTACCTCCCGTTCATGGGCACCTTCGCCGCCGACGACTACGCCTCGGCGAGCCGGGCGGCGCTAGCGGGCGGCACCACGACACTGATCGAGATGATCTGCCCCGGCCCCGGCGATGAGCCCTGGGACGCCTTCGAGCTGTGGCGCTCCAAGGCGCAGGGGCTGGCGGCGGTGGACTACACCTTTCACATGTCGGTGGTGCGCTTCGAACCCCACGTGCGCGATCAATTCCGCAAGATCGTGGGCGCGGGCGTGGCGTCGTTCAAAGTGTTCCTCGCCTACAAGGGCGCCCTCAATCTGACCGACGAACACCTCTTCGCCGCGATGAAGCTGGCGCACGAGCTCGGCGTGATCGTGACTGCCCACTGCGAGAATGCCGACGCGATCGACGCGCTCCAGAAAAACCTGCTGGCGGCGGGCAAGACCGGTCCCGAATGGCACGGGCCCTCCCGCCCCCCCGTCGTCGAGGCCGACGGCGTCCATCACCTCTGCACCTTCGCGGAGCTCATTGGCACGCACGTCTACACGGTGCACACCTCCTGCGATGCCGCCGTTCGCGCGGCGCTCGAGGCGCGCTACCGTGGCGTCAACGTCTGGATCGAGTCCGTGATCCCGCATTTCGTGCTGGACGAGAGCTACGCCGCGCGCCCCGAATTCGAGGGCGCCAAATACGTGATGTCGCCGCCGCTGCGTCACCAGGCGAATCAGGCGGTGCTCTGGAACGGAGTGCACTCCCGCGCCATTAGCACCGTGGCAACCGACCACGCGCCGTTCCGGTTCCGGGACCAGAAGGAAATGGGACGCAAGGCGTTCACCCTGATCCCCAACGGGATCGCCAGCGTACAGGAGCGGGTGGACCTGTTGCACACGTACGGAGTGAACGCCGAGCGGATCGACCTCCACACGCTGGTGGACGCCGCCAGTACGCAGGCGGCGCGACTGTTCGGGTTGTATCCCCGCAAGGGCGCGATCCGGATCGGGAGCGACGCGGACCTCGTCGTGTACGACCCGGCGTTCCATGGCACCTTTTCGAAGGCGCACAGCCACTCGAACGTGGACTACAACGCCTACGAAGGGTGGGCGCGCATCGGCCGCGCGAGCGTGGTCACCGTGCGCGGCGCGGTGCAGGCGCGCGACGGGAAGTTCGTCGGGACCATCGGGCGCGGGCAGTTTCTGGCCCGCGAACCGACCCACTGATGGCTGACGCCTGATGGCTGACCCCCGCCTCACCAACCCCGACCTGGCACCGGTCGAGGCATCGCGGCGCACCTGGAACTGGTGGCACATCGCCGCCCTGTGGATCGGGATGGCGATCTGCATCCCCACCTATACGCTCGCTTCGAATCTCGTGGACAGCGGCTGGACCTGGCAGGCGGCGGTGGGCGCCGTGATCCTGGGCAACCTGGTGGTGCTGGTGCCCATCGCGCTCAACTCCCACGCCGGCACCCGCTACGGCATTCCCTTCCCCGTCCTGGCGCGCGCGTCCTTCGGAGTCCTCGGCGCCAACGTGCCGGCGCTGCTGCGCGGCCTCGTCGCGTGCGGCTGGTTCGGCATCCAGACGTGGATCGGCGGGTGGGCGATCTACAAGCTGCTCGAGGTGCTCTGGCCCGGCATCGCACACCTGCCCGGCTTCCTGCCGGGGTTCGTGGGACTCGGGACCGGGGAGTTCCTCTGCTTCATGCTGTTCTGGGGCATCAATGTCTGGATCGTGCTCCGCGGCATGGAGTCGATCAAGTTCCTCGAGACTTGGGGCTCGCCGTTCCTACTCGTCGTGGGTGTGGCGTTGTTCGTCTGGGCGCTGGTCCGCGCCGGCGGCATCGGGCCGATGCTCACCAACCCCGTGGGCCCGCGCACCGGAGGGCTCTCCGGCGTGTTCGGCGCCGGCCTGACCTCCGCGGTGGCATTCTGGGGAACGATGGCGCTCTCGATCCCCGATTTCTCCCGCTTCGCGAAAAGCCAGCGGGATCAGGTGATCGGCCAGGCAGTGGGACTGCCCGGGACGATGGCGCTGTTCGCGTTCATCGGAGCGGCCGTCACCAGCGCCACGGCGGTGATCTTCGGCGCGCGCATCGCCGATCCCGTGGCGCTGCTGGCGCGGATCGGCGGCCCGCTCATGATCATGCTGTCGATGGCGGGGCTATCGATCGCGACCTTGACCACCAACATCGCCGCCAACATCGTGGCGCCGGCCAACGGATTCTCGAATCTGGCGCCGAGCCGGATCTCCTTCAAGATGGGCGCGATGATCACGGCCGTGATCGGCATCGTGATGCTGCCTTGGCGGCTCTACAACGACGCGGCCGCGTACCTCTTCACCTGGCTGATCGGCTACGGCGCCCTGCTCGGTCCCATCGCCGGCATCATGATCGCCGACTACTTCGTGATCCGTCGCGGGCGATTGCTGGTGGACGATCTGTATCGCCGCGGCGGGGCCTATGAGTACCGGGGCGGCGTCAACTGGATCGCGATCGGAGCCTTCGTCATCGGCGTGCTCCCGAATCTGCCGGGATTCACCGCGGCGGTGTCGGGACACGCGACGACGCTGTTCTTCGGACGCCTGTACAACTGGGCGTGGTTCGTCGGATTCGGACTGGCCGCGATCATCTACCTCGCGGGGATGAAGGCGCAGGGGAGCAGGGCGTGACGCACCCGGGTCACGGAACGCTGCTCTCCGACGAAGACCTCGCCCGGAACTTCGCCGACATCGCGCCGCCGCTCACCGCCGACGCGGCGCTGCTCGAGGCCAACACCTGCCTCTTCTGCTACGACGCCCCGTGCACCGCCGCCTGCCCCACCCACATCGACGTCCCGGCCTTCATCAAGAAGGTCGCGACGGGCAACCTGCGCGGCTCGGCGCGCGTCATCCTCGACGCCAACCCGTTCGGCCATTCCTGCGCCCGGGCCTGCCCGGTGGAAGTGTTG
>JBGQHV010000280.1:0-3284 GCA_041498155.1 Gemmatimonadota bacterium
CGGCCGGGATTGCGCTGTGGTCCCTGGACGGCCGCTCGGTCTACTTCAAGGCCGCGGATCGCGAAGGCCGCGCGTCTATTTGGGGCGTCCCGATCACCGGCGGTCGTCCGCGCCTTCTCGTCCGCTTCGACAATCCAGCGAAGCCGTCGTACCGCCAGGACTTGTGGCACACTGATGGACGGCGGTTTTACTTCACGATCAACGAGCGCCAGAGCGACATCTACGTAGCGGAGTTGGAGGGGTTGAAGTGATGGCGAGGGCCTGGTGAACGGGGTCAACAGCCCTTTGGCCACTGCGCTCGCGGACCGCTACGTCATCGAGCGCGACCTCGGCGCGGGCGGGATGGCTACGGTTTATCTCGCCCAGGACCTGCGCCACGACCGCAAGGTCGCGGTCAAAGTCCTCCGCCCGGAGCTCGCCGCCGTGATCGGCGCCGAGCGGTTCCTCTCCGAGATCAAGACCACCGCCAACCTCCAGCACCCGCACATCCTCCCGCTGTTCGACTCGGGCGCGGCCGACAGCTTCCTCTTCTATGTCATGCCCTTCATCGAGGGCGAATCCCTCCGCGACCGGCTCAATCGCGAAAAGCAGCTCCCGATCAACGACGCGGTCCGGATCGCGACGGAGGTCGCGGGCGCACTCGACTATGCGCATCGCCATGGCGTAATCCACCGCGACATCAAACCCGAGAACATCCTGCTGCACGACGGCCGGGCGCTGGTGGCGGACTTCGGCATCGCGCTCGCCGCGAGCAAGGCCGGCGGCACCCGGATGACCGAAACCGGAATGTCGCTCGGCACCCCGGCGTACATGTCGCCCGAGCAGGCGATGGGAGAACGGGACATTACAGCGCGGAGCGACGTGTACGCGCTGGGTTGCGTCCTGTACGAGAGTCTGACCGGCGAGCCGCCCTTCACCGGTCCCACCGCACAGGCGATCGTCGCCAAGGTGCTCACGGCGGAGCCCACCGCGCCCACGGAGCTGAGGAAGACCGTTCCGGCCGCCGTCGAGGCCGCGGTGCTCACGGCTCTCGAAAAGCTGCCGGCCGATCGCTTCGCCACGGCGGCTGAGTTCGCTGCGGCGCTCGCGGGCGGTACAACCGGGCCAACGCATCCCCGGCTCGCTCGAGTCGCGGCCCAGGCGCCGGGCCCGTGGCGGACGGCCAGCGGCATCCTGGGCGGCCTTACGCTCGTGTTGGTCGGGATCGTGGCCTGGACGCTGACCCGCAACGGCGGACCCGCTGGGCCGAGCGTGTTCGACGCCGCGCTCCCCGACGGTGGGGCGATGACCTTTGCCGCCACGACAGCGGCGACGGCGTACGGCACGCCACTGCGCAACCTCGCCATTTCACCGGCGGGAGACTTCGCGGTGTACGCCGCGAAGCGGGGCGATTCGACCCAGCTCTGGTACCGCAGCCTGCGGGACGCCGCGGCGCATCCCATCGCCGGGACTCGGGGGGCGACTGCCCCACGGGTGTCCCCCGACGGCACCCGCATCGCGTTCCTCGTGGGCGGTGAGGTCATGGTGGTCCCGGTTGACGGCGGTGAGCCCCGCCGCCTGCTGGACGGTCACAGTCCGACTTCGCTCGAGTGGATCTCGCGTACTGCCGTGCTGGCCATCGACATCGACGGGACCCGCATCAGCTGGCTCGATCCGGAGGCCGGGCTGCAGCGCGGCAATAAGATCGTCCGCTGTTTCGATGGGGAGTGGATTCCGGAGGACAGCCACCTGCTGTGCACGATCAACGGGGCCGGCTACGAGCATGACCCTGAATCGGGAACACGGTGGACCATCCGTGCGACCCGACCCGACGGATCTGCCGGAGGCCCCCTCAACGGATCGGCGTTTCGCCTGGTGCAGGGGCGCTACCTGGTCTACGTGTCTCCCGACGGTGACCTCCGCGCCGCGCCGTATGACCGGAAGCGGCACCTCGCCGGTCATTCAGTGACCCTGCAGAGCGGCGTCCGGCGCGAGGGAGCCGGCGTCGCACAATACGATGTGTCCGCAGCGGGCACGCTCGTCTTTGCCCCGGGCGCTGATGCGACGGTCGGGCACCTGGTGCGGCTCCGCCGCGGGGGCGCTCCCGTCCCCCTGCCGATCGATTCGGCGGCGTTCCAGCGCTTCGACTTGAGTCGGGACGGCCGGTGGCTGGCGGCCGTGGTGCAGGTGGCTGACGGGCAGGAGCTGCGGATCTTCGACCTGCGCAACGGACAGCGTCTCACCTGGATGCGTGCCGAGGTGATCCGTCACGCGCTCTGGACTCCCGCCGGCGACCGGCTGGTGATCGGCGTACGCGACTCGACCCGTTGGTCCATCCTGTCCGGAACCCCCGGGTCGGGCGCCGCGCCCGATACTGTGTTCACCTCGGTCGGTCTCTTCAGTCCCGACCCGATCGACGTCCCGGCCGGCAACTTCGCATTGGCCCAGGACTTTGGGGGATTCGTCGCCCTGCGATTCGATCCCTCGGCCTCCCGGGCTCGGCTCGACACGGTGGCGACCGACGCCATGTTCTCGTCGGTGTCGCCCGACGGGAGGCGCTTCCTGGCCGAGACGTCTGACGAGAAGCGGATCATCGTCACCTCGTTTCCCATGACGGGGCGCCGCTGGCAGGTCGCGTCGGACGGCGTCGAGCCGCTGTGGCTCTCGCCCACCGAGGTCCTGTACCGCTCGGGCGTGGACTGGTATCTGGCCCGGCTGAACCCGGTGACCGGGGAGCCGGTAGGTGCGGCGACCTTCTGGGCCCGGGACCCGCGGTTCTCCGACACTTCCGGCTGGTCGAACCGTCCCTCGCGCGATGGCGGGATCATCTACGTGCAGGGTCCGGAGCAGGTCAGCGCGCCGTATCTGCGCGTCGTGCCCAACTGGGTCGCGCGCATGAAGGCCGCGCTGGACGCGGCCAACATACATTGACTAAGTCATATAGCTTAGCTAACATGATAGCATGAAGAGACGCACTCCCAAGTCGTACAACGTGCACGAGGCGAAGACGCATCTCTCCCGCCTGCTGGAATCCGTCGCAGCGGGAGAGGAGGTGTTGATCGCCAAAGCTGGTGTTCCCGTGGCGCGTTTGGTGCCGGTAGTGATCCCGGCCGAGCAGCGCCCATTGGGGACCGAGCGCGGCCGCGTGTTCATCGCCGACGACTTCGATGCGCCGCTCCCGGAGGACGTGCTGGACAGCTTCGAAGCGTGAGGGTCCTGCTCGACACGCAAGTCTGGTTGTGGATGTTGGCGGCGCCCGAGCGGCTCTCCGAGCCGAGTCGGGCGCTCGTCGTTTCGGCGGACAA
>JBGQHV010000281.1:0-3241 GCA_041498155.1 Gemmatimonadota bacterium
GTACCTGCTCGCGCGCGCCGGTGCGGTTGGGGCCGTGGAAGGTGTACAGCATCAGCCGCGTCATGTAGAACGCCGTCAGCAGCGTGGCAACGAGACCGAAGGCCCAGAACAGGTACCACGCCGGCTGCACCGTCCCGCGGGCAAACGCGGCGCCCAGGATCGCGTCCTTCGAAAAGAACCCCGAGAACGGCGGGACGCCGGCGATGGCGAGCGTCGCGATCCACATCAGTCCCGCCGTCCAGGGCAGATACTGCCGCAGCCCGCCCATGTTGCGCATGTCCTGCGCATCGTCGTGCGAGTGCGTGGCATGATAGGCGTGGTGCATCGCGTGGATCACCGACCCCGACCCCAGGAACAGCAGCGCCTTGAAGAACGCGTGGGTGGCGAGGTGGAAGATGCCGGCCGCCATCGCGCCCGTGCCGACACCCAGGAACATGTAGCCCAGCTGCGAGATCGTGGAGTAGGCGAGCACCCGCTTGATGTCCCATTGCTTCAGTGCGATCGTCGCGGCGAACAGGGCCGTCAGGGCGCCGACGCCCGCGACGACCGCCTGGGCCGTCGGCGCCAGCGCGAACAGCACGTTGCTGCGCGCCACGAGGAACACGCCCGCCGTCACCATCGTCGCCGCGTGGATCAGCGCGGACACGGGCGTGGGGCCCGCCATGGCGTCGGGCAGCCAGGTATAGAGCGGGATCTGCGCCGATTTGCCGGTGCAGCCGAGGAAGAGAAACAGCGTGATCGCGGTGACGGTGCCGCCGCCGGCGACCAGGGCGGCGGGCGCCTTGGCGAACACTTCCGAATAGTCGAGCGAGCCGGTGTGCTGCCAGATCAGGAACATGGCGACCAGGAATCCGAAGTCGCCGATCCGGTTCATGATGAACGCCTTCTTCCCGGCGTCGGCGTTCACCTTCTCCGAGAACCAGAACCCGATCAACAGGTAGGAGCAGAGCCCCACCCCTTCCCAGCCGACGAACGTCACCGGGAAGTTGGCGCCGAGCACGAGGGTCAGCATGAAGAAGACGAACAGGTTGAGGTACGCGAAGTAGCGCGCGTACCCCTCGTCCTCGTGCATGTAACCGACGCTGAAGATGTGGATCAGCGAGCCGACGCCCGTGACGACGAGCATCATCACCGCCGACAGCGCATCCACCTGGAGGGCGTAACTGACCTGCAGCGTCCCGACCGGAATCCAGTCCCAGTAATGGAAGACCACCGGGGCCTCGGGATGCGCCTGCGCCAACGCGCGCACCACCACCACGGCGACGGCGAAGGCGGCGAGCAGCGAGCCTACCCCGAAGACCGAGACCAGTCCCTTGGCCCGCGACTTGGTGAGCGCCAGGGTGCCGTTGAGCAGGAAGCCCAGCAGCGGCAGCGCCGGAACCAGCCAGACGAGGTTCATCCCTTGAGCAGATTGATGTGCTGCAGGTCCACCGTCTCCTTGTGGCGATAGACGGCGAGAATGATGGCGAGGCCCACGGCGGCTTCCGCCGCGGCCACCGCCATCACGAAAAACACGAAGATCTGGCCGCTGACGCCCAGGCGCTGGGCGAAGGCGACGAACGTGAGATTCACCGCGTTGAGCATCAGCTCGACGCACATGAAGATCACGATCGCGTTGCGGCGCAGCAGCACCCCGGCGGTGCCGATGGCGAACAACACGGCGGAGACGGCGAGCGAGGGACCGAGGAACATCACAGCCTCCGTTTCGCCAGCACGACGGCCCCGACGACCGCCGCCAGCAGCAGGAGGCTCGTGATCTCGAACGGTACGAGATAGGTGTCGAACAGCGGAGCGGCGATCGCGCCCACCACGCCCTGCTGACGCTGCAGCGCCTCGAGCGAGCCCGTGGGGAGCTGGATCGCCTCCGACGGCGCGGTGTTCGGCAGGGCGCGCAGCTGCACCAAGAGCCCCGCGCCGAGCACCGCGGCGACGCCCCCGCCGATCAAGCCGCGCAGGTCGCCCGCCCCCGCGCGACTGATGTTCAGCAGCATGATCACGAACAGGAACAGCACCATGATGGCGCCGGCGTAGACGAGCACCTGGAGCACCCCGATGAACGGCGCGTCGAGAATCGTGTACAGCACGGCCAGGCAGAAGAGCGTCTGCACCAGCCACAGCGCGCTCGCCAGCGGATTGCGCCGCGTGATGCACATCCCGGCCGCGATCACGGCGAACACGGCGAACGTCCAGTAGACGAGCGTGAGGACCGACATCGCCTACTCGCCCTTGGGGTCGGAGGGATCCCACAGGGTCGAGACGGGGTGCGTCTGCGCGCACAGCCGCTCGAGGTCGTACACGAAGCGCCCGCGCTCGAACTCCGCGTTCTCGTAGTGCACCCCGACGTGGATCGCTTCCTCGGGGCACACTTCCTGGCAGTAGCCGCAGAACACGCAGCGAAACTCGTCGATCTCGTAGATCAGCGGGTAGCGGTTCCCCTGCTCATCCTCCCCCGGCACCAGCTTGATGCAGTTCGCGGGGCAGATCTGCGGGCACAGCCCGCACGCCACGCACTTGGCCCGCCCCTGCTCGTCGGTGAGCATGCGATGCGTGCCGCGCCAGCGCGAGCTCAGGGCCCAATCGTCGCTGGCCTTCTCCTCGGGGTACTGCATCGTGACCTTCTTGCGAAACAGGTGCGAGAAGGTCAGCGCCATCCCCTTGAGCGTGGCCCGCAGGTATGAGGTCTCGGCGGTCGGCCGGTGCATCGTCTTCACGGTGATCGCCATCAGGCGCTCCTCCGCTGCACCGAGCCGGAAATCAGGTGGCCGCGATCGAGCACGAAGAACAGCGGCACGGCGAGCGCCAGATTCACCGCGAACAAGGCGAGCGAGAACCGCGTGTCGTACGCCCACCCGAGCGCGTCGTGGAAGTACCAGATCGCGGTCGCGACCACGGTGAGGTACACGAGCGCCAGCGGCAGCATCACTTTCCACCCCAGGGCCATCAGCTGGTCGTAGCGGAACCGCGGCAGCGTCCAGCGCACCCAGATGTAGAGGAACAGGAACGAGAACGTCTTCGCGAAGAACATCGCCCCCGTGGCGAGCGTCTTCCACACGGTCCAGGGGGCGGCGTTGTCCCAGCTCGTGAACGGGATGTCGTAGCCGCCGAAGAACAGCGTCGTCATCAGCGCCGACGCGGTGACCATGTTGGAGTACTCGGCGATGTAGAACATCGAGAACTTCATCGCGCTGTATTCGGCGTGATAGCCGGCCACCAGCTCGCCTTCGGCCTCGGGCAGGTCGAA
>JBGQHV010000282.1:0-3205 GCA_041498155.1 Gemmatimonadota bacterium
GCATCAGGCGCGGCAGCACGGAATCGAGCCGGTAGCGCAGCCACTCCTGCTGCACCGCCGCCTGCTCGCGCAACGTCCCCAGCGGGTGTTGCGCGGTGGCGCGCGGGGCGGGGGGGGCCGCGGCCGGAGTCTGCAATAACAAGGCGAGCGCGAACGCGGAGCTGGTCATACGGGGTGCGGGCTCCCGGGTGCGGAGGGGATGGGGACGAACCGGCCGGTGCGGGCGATGCGCTGCACGAGCAGCAGGCACAGGCACACGAGGGCGCCCAGGGTGTCGTTGTGGAAGGTGAGGAATCCGAGCGGCGCTGGCAGCGCCAGGGACGACAACGCGGTCGACGCGTATACGCCGGCGATCCACAGGACGGCGAGCCAGGTGGTGCGCGCCCGTCCCGTGAACGGCGGCGGATACGCGACGGCGGCGACCCAGGCGAGGTAGCCGAGGCTGAACGTGTGCAGCCACGCGACCGGGGTGAGCAGCACTGCGAGCAGCACCACGCTGCCGACCTCGAGCGGCGCATCATCGCTCGGCGTCCGACGGGACCGGGAGAGGATCGCGAGCACCAATCCGACCGCGAGCGCCTGCAGCGCGAAGATCGACGCCGGCGCGCCGCCGATCGCGTAGCCCAGCCGGCCGAGCTTCTGCATGTGAAACGCCGCGATCGTTCCTCCCTGATAGCTCTGACCGTGAAGCGCCAGCGTGATCCAGTTCTGCAGCGCGTCGATCATGCCGCGCGGACCGTAGGGGAGGAGGGCGAGCAGCGTGACGCCCGCGAGCACGGCGATCCCCACGCCCAGCGCTTTCCACTGCCGGCGCCAGGCGAAGTACGGCAGCACGAGACCGGGAAACACCTTGAGCGCCGTCGCGAGGCCGACCCAGGTGCCGGCGCGTCCCTGCCGTCCGTCGGACAGATCGGCCGCGGCCGCGACCAGCAGCGCCAGCAGAATCGTCTCGATGTTCAGGTGGTGAAAGTTGTTGTGCACGGGGAAGATCACGACGGCGAGCCCGGCCCAGGCGGGGCGCCAGCCCCAGCGCCGGCCGGCGGTCCACACGCTCCCGGCGAGGGCGAGGATGCCGGCGCCTCCCCAGGCGGCGTTCGCGAGCGGCACGCTGAGCCGCGCGAGCAGCGCGAACGGCGTCACCAGCAGCGCCCCGAACGGCGGCCACCACATCCCCTGACCCGGCGGCGCGGCGTTGATCATCTGCCCGCTGAGGAGCCGATCCGCCTGCGTGATCTCCGCCATGATGTCGTCGCCCTTGCGGACGCCGAGCGGAATCACGATGCAGGCATACAGCGCGAAGAAGGCGACGAACGCCAGCTGCCCCCGGCGGCTCAGCGCCGCCATATCCCGATCGCCAGGAGCAGCCAGCCCGCGAGAAACAGCACGCCGCCCACCGGCGTCACGGCGCCCCACCAGCGCCCGCCGGTGAGGGCGAGCAGGTAGAGACTTCCCGAGAACAGCGCCGTCCCGCCGATGAACAGCCAACCTGCCGTGCGGATCGATGCGGCGGGCCACTGCGTCACAGCCCAGGCGACGAAGAGCAGGGCGAGCGCGTGGTACATCTGATAGCGCGCCCCCGTCTCGAACACGGCGAGCAGGTCGCTCGGCAGGCGCTGGCGCAGCGCGTGCGCGCCGAAGGCGCCGGCCAGGACGGCGACGAACGCGGACAGACTCCCGGCCACGGCGAAGCCGCGGTCCATCAGTCGATCCGGCGCCCGGTGACTTCGATCTGGTGGTAGCGCTCCAGGCGCCCCGAGTTGCCCACGAATCCGTTGGCGAACCAGCTCGTGATGGTGACGACCAGGGCGCCGAGCGTCGCCGCCCACAGGCCGCTCACGGCGAAGCCGGGCAGCAGCCAGGCGACCAGCGCGAGCGAGATGCCGTTCAGCACGAGCAGGAACAGGCCGAGCGTGAAGATCGTGAGCGGCAGTGTGAGGATGAACAGCACCGGCCGCACGAACGCATTGACCAGCCCGAGCAGCAGCGCGGCCAGGAGCAGGGCCTTCAGCCCCACGATCGTCACGCCGGGGATGATGGCCTGGGCCAGCCACAGCCCGAGCGCCGTGATCACGAGGCGCGTGAAGAAGCCTCTCATCGCGCCCTCCAGGCGGCGAGGTTGCCCTCGATCTGGCGCGAGTGCTTCTCGAGATGCTCGGCGTACATCTTCAGCCAGTTGTCCCCATCGAATCGTCCCGATTCGCTGTGCGTGCCGCTGCGGGCCCAGTCGTCGTCCGTCGCGCGCCGCAGCAGCGGCACCGTGTTGGCGCGCACCGCTTCGACGGCGGCGAGCGCCGGCTCGAGCGGGAGCTGGTGGTACTGGAGCTGGGTCGCCCAGCGATCCTGATTGTAGCCCTGGAGCACGGGTGTCTCCTCGGCGAACAGGTAGCGGAGGCGGCTGGCCCCGTTCGCCTCCGCATCGGCGCAATGCACGATGATTTCGTGGACCGACCAGCGGCCGGGCGCCGGGCGCCACTGCAGCGCTTCCTTGGGGACTTTGGCCAGGGCGGCCTTGAGCAGGGCGGGGCCCCGCTCGTAGCGATCGATCATGGCGGTGCGTTCGGCGGTTGTGAGGGCCATGGGGAGAAAGTAACCGGCCCGGCGGGCTAGTGCCCGGGCTCCGCGCCGACGCTTCGTCGGCCGGCGGTGAACTGCGCGGTCGCACCCGGGCGGACCTGCACCCCCATCCGCTCGTCGAAGAGAATCGCCCCGCGCAGCGAATCCCGCCCCCACCAGGCGGCGCTCAGCCCCGCGAAGGGGCCGAGATCGACCGGCCACCCGAATACCGTCACGTGCTCCGGCACGCCGAACCAGCGCACCGCCAGCGTCTCGGCGCGCGGGGCGGCGAACACCAGCTGGCCGCGGTACAGGCACTGCTTCGCGATCGAGACCGTATCGGTGTCGAGCACGATATCGGTCAGCTTGAAGTGGTCGGCGAGCGTGGGGTCCGGCAGAGTGAGCGTGTCGCCGGTGCCGACGACCCAGTGGCCGACGTACGGATGCGAGAACCGGGACAGCTCTCGCACGCCGGGGCCGGAGCGGCACGGGCTCCCGGGCGCGCACGCCAAGGCAACAGTGACCAACGCGGCGGCCGCGGTCGCCGCTACTCGTCGTCTCACTGCACCGTGTCGCTCGCCTGCACCCGTGCGCTCGTCGAATCCGCGGCGGTCATCGCCCGTCCCACCGCCGACGCGCCCGGGATCCGCGA
>JBGQHV010000283.1:0-3201 GCA_041498155.1 Gemmatimonadota bacterium
CTCCGGCGCTGCGGACAGCACGCACGCGGCCGGACCCGAAGAGCCCACGCAGTTCAAGGGACGCGAGCAAAGTCAACTGAACCCAGAGATCAGCGCCACTGGAGACGTGCGGGCCGTAGGTACCACCTCCGGCATCCAGCGTGACAACTTCGATCCGCGTGAATTCGAGATCGGATTTCAGTCAGCGCTCGATCCCTACTCGCACACCAAGATCTTTGTGAGTCTCGAGAACGGTGAGGTGGGGATCGAAGAAGGATACGCGTATTGGACGGGGCTTCCTGGGCACATCCGGCTCGACGCCGGCAAGTATCGCCAGCAGTTCGGCGAGCTGAACCGCTGGCATCTCCATGCCCTGCCCGAGACCGAATACCCGCTCGCGGTGCGCACATACCTGGGTCCGGACGGACTCGCCGGCACCGGGCTTTCGCTGTACCGCGCCTTCGGGGGACTGGGAACGCACGAGCTGACCGCGCAGGTGACCCGGAGTTCGAGTGACGCCGAACTGTTCGGCGGCGGCGGGCGACCCACCTATCTCGTTCACCTCCTCAACTTCTGGCAGCTCGGACGCTCAACTTACATGCAGATCGGCGGGACCGGGCTGCTGGGCGGCAATCCCGATTCGAGTCTCAAGACGGCGGTCGGAGGCCTGGAATTTCGTTTCACCTGGCGACCGCCTCTGCGCGCGCTGTACCGCGAATGGACCGTGCGCGGAGAGCTGCTCGCGCTCCGCAAGCGCTACGCCGGCACGGGAACGACCCGTCTCGGCGGGTTCGTGAGCAGCACATACAAGCTGAACCAGCGCTTCATCGCCGGCGTGGCCTACAACTACGTCGAGGATCCACTCGGCGGCTTCGTGACGCGCCAGGTGATCCCGTCGCTCACCATGTGGGAGAGCGAATGGGTCGAGCTGCGCGCGCAATACACCTGGCAGAAGATCGCGTCGGTCGATGCGACACATCAATTCGCGCTCCAGGCCGTCTGGGCGATCGGTCCACACAAACACGAGACCTACTGACATGCTGAAACCATTTCTGCTCCTCTTATCGCTTGGCGCACCTCCGACCGCGCCGGTCAAAGTCGTGACCTCGCTCACGACCTATGCCGCCATCGCCCGCGAAATCGTGGGCGACCGGGGGACTGTATTCTCGATCGCCGTCGGCGATGAGAACCCGCACTACGTCCAGCCCAAGCCGAGCTTCGTGCCGACCCTGGCGCGGGCCGATCTATTCGTCACCACCGGCCTCGACCTGGAGCTGTGGGTACCGGCGCTGCTCGACAAGGCGGGAAATTCCCGCGTGACCGAAGGGGGCCCCGGATACGTGGCCGCCTATGCGGGCATCGACCTGTTAGACGTCCCCACCAGCTTTTCCCGGACCCAGGGCGACATCCATGTGTACGGGAACCCGCACATCTGGACAGACCCATTGAACGCCGTACAGATCGCGCGCAACATCCTCGCCGGCTTGAAGCGCGTCGCGCCGGCGGACGCCGAGTATTTCACCGCGCGCGAGAAGGACTTCGAGGACCGCATGTACAAGGCCCTGTTCGGGCCGGAGCTGGTGCAGCTGCTCGGCGGGCAGACCCTCTCCGACCTGGACCGCCAGGGCAAGCTGTTCGACTTTCTGAAGGCCCGGCAGTATCAGGGCGCGCCGCTGCTCAATCGCCTCGGCGGCTGGCTCAAGCAGGCCCTGCCGTTCCGCGGCACGCAGGTGGCGTGCTATCACAAGGAGTGGGATTATTTCTCGCGCGAATTCCAGGTGAACTGCTTCGACTACATCGAGCCGAAGCCGGGCATCCCGCCCACCCCACGGCACGTGCAGGAAATCATCGTCGGCATGCGGGAGAAACACATTCCGGTGTTGTTGTCGACCAACTACTACGACCGCAGCCAGGTGCAGGAAGTGGCCCAGCGCACCGGGGCCAAGGCCGTGATCGTGCCGTCCAACACCGGCGGGGCGGCGGGCGTCAACACTTATTTCGACCTGATGAACCTCTGGATCACGGAGCTGGGCCGCGCCTTCGCCGCGACCCCCGGCGCCGCGGCCAACTGACGGAGGAATCGTGAGCGGACTGGAGTTGATGTTGCCGCCGTTCGTGGCGTGCCTGGTGCTGGTGGCCATGCTCGCCTACCTGGGACTCCACGTGATCGCCCGCGAGGTGATCTTCGTGGACCTCTCGCTCGCCCAGATGGCGGCGCTGGGAAGCTTGTCGGCCCTGCTGTTCCACGTCGACCCGGATTCTCCGAAGACCTACGTCTTCGCCCTGATCGCCACCGCCGTCGGCGCGTTTCTCTTCGCCATGACACGCACCTCCGGGCGCACCGGCCGGGTGCCTCAGGAGGCGTTCATCGGCATCGTGTACGTGGTGGCGTCGGCGGCCGCCGTCTTGGTGGCCAACAAGGTGCCAGGCGGTGGCGAGGCGGTGGAGAAGACTCTGGTGGGCAGCCTGCTGTGGGTCACCTGGCCCCAGATCGTCAAGCTGGCCGCCGTCTATGCGGGGCTCGGTGTGTTCCAGTTCGTGTTCCGCCACCGGTTTCTCACGATCTCCTTTCACCCCGAGGAGGCCGAAAAGCATAGCTGGAAGATCCGCTGGTGGGATTTCCTCTTTTACCTGTCTTTTGGTGTCGTCATCACACTCGCGGTGCCGATCGCCGGTGTGCTGATGGTGTTCAGCTTCCTGGTGGTGCCGGCGGTAATCGCCAACTTGTTCACTGGGGACAAGCGCAAGATGGCGGTCGTGTCCTGGGGGACGGGGGCGCTGGCCTCGATCCTCGGCCTGTGGCTGTCCTATACGAAGGACCTCCCTACCGGACCGCTGATCGTTTGCGTGTACGGTGCCCTGCTCCTGGTGGCAGTAGCCATTCGGGCAGCGCGAGGGTACTCTGCATAGAGTGACGGATGCGGCGGGTGGTCGAACCGACGGTCCAGCAGCCGGCCTCCCGGTCGGAGTGGTGCTGTTCCTGCTGGTCGCTGGTTCGGCCACCCACCTCACCGCCCAGACGTCGTTCCACGCCACCCTCGGCGTGCGCTACACCTCCTCCCTGGTACACGATTCGATCGTCACGCCCCTCGACGTGCGCGCCGACCTGGCGCCCGCTCTCACCGGTGCGGTGGATCTGCCGCTGTCCGGACCCTGGAAGCTCGAGCTGCTCGCCGACGTCAGCACGAGCCCCGTGCGGCGACACGATGCGGGCGGCTTCAC
>JBGQHV010000284.1:0-3185 GCA_041498155.1 Gemmatimonadota bacterium
ATCGGCTACCGCGTGGACTCGATCCGCGCCGATGGAACGCTGGCGCTGACGGTGCGCGGCGGGTTCTTCCCGTCGTTGTTCGAGGGCCAGGCGGCGCTGGTGCACGGACCGAAGGGCGACGTGCCGGGCGTGTTTCTGCCGCGCGACTCGGGGATGGCGACGGTCCACCAGCCGACCGTCGTGCGCGTGAGCGTCGGGGCCGAGTCGGCGGACGCCGCCGCCGCGCTGGGCGTGGCCGCGGGTCAGACCGTCACGATGCCCAAGCAGTACACGCGGCTCGCCGGCACACGCGCCACCGGTCGCTCGTTCGACGACCGCGTCGGCGTGGCCAGCCTGGTGATCGCCCTGCGACATCTGAATCGCGCGCTGCTGCGCCATGCGGTGACGTTCATCTGGAGTACGCGCGAGGAGATCGGGCTCGAGGGCGCGCGCGCCGCGGCCGCTGCCCTGGGCACGACCCCGGTGCGCGTCCACGCGGTGGACACGTTCGTTTCGGCCGATTCGCCGCTCGAGACCCAGACGTTCGCCGTGGCGCCCATCGGCAAGGGTGCCGTCGCCCGCGCGCTCGACAATTCCTCCGTGACCCCCGCCGCCACCCTCGACACGCTGGCGCACGTCGCGCGCACGCGCGGTGTGGCGCTGCAGATCGGCACCACCAACGGCGGCAACGACGGCTCGATGTTCGTGCCCTACGGCGTGGTGGACGTGCCGCTCGCCTGGCCGCTGCGCTATTCGCACTCCCCCGCGGAAGTGATCGACCTCAAGGACCTCGTGAGTCTCGCCGACGTGGTGCGCGCCGTCGCGGAGGAGTGGTGAGAGCGCTGCTCTCGGTTTCCGACAAGCGCGGGCTGGTGCCGTTCGCTCAGGGGCTCGCCGCCCTGGGATGGGAGCTCGTCTCGACCGGCGGCACCGCCGAGGCGCTGCGCACCGCGGGCGTGGCCGTCGTGCCCATCGAGCAGGTCACGGGATTCCCCGAGATGATGGATGGCCGGGTGAAGACGCTGCACCCCAAGGTGCACGGCGGATTGCTCGCCCGCCGCGATCACCCGGGAGACCAGGCCGCCTTGCTGGCGCACGACATCACACCGATCGATCTCGTCGTGGTGAACCTCTATCCGTTCCAGCAGACCGCCGCCCGCGCCGGCGCGAGCGACGCCGAGGTCATCGAGCAGATCGACATCGGTGGGCCTTCGATGCTGCGCTCGGCGGCCAAGAACCACGCCGGCGTGATCGTGCTGGTGGATCCGGGCGACTACGAGACCACGCTCGCCGATCTGCGCTCCGACGGCGTGCCGCTCGAGCGGCGGCGCGCGCTGGCGGCGAAGGTGTTCGCCCATACGGCCGCCTACGACGCCGCGATCACGGGCTGGTTCTCCCGGGGCGCCGAGGATCTCCCCGAGCGGCTCAGCCTGGTCATGGACCGGGCACAGGCGCTGCGCTACGGCGAGAACCCGCACCAGCGGGCGGCGTTGTACGTCGCCGACGAGCCGGGGCTGCGCGACCTCCATCAGCTGCACGGCAAGGAGCTCTCTTTCAACAACCTGCTCGACGTGGACGCGGCCACGGCCGCCGTGCTGCCGTGGAGCAAACGAATCGCCTGCGCCATCATCAAGCACACCACCCCGTGCGGCATCGCGCTCGGCGCCACCGCGGCCGAAGCGTATCAGCGGGCGCTGGCGACCGACCGGACCTCCGCCTTCGGCTCGGTGATCGCGTTCAATACCGTGGTGGACCGCCCCGCCGCCGAGGCGATGGCGGACCTGTTCGTGGAAGTGGTGGTCGCCCCGCGCTTCCACGACGAGGCGCTGGCGGTCTTCAAACAGAAGAAGAACCTGCGCGTGGTGGAGCTGCCCCGCCCCGACGAGCGGCCCACGCTCGATTTCAAGCGGGTGCGCGGCGGGCTGCTGGCCCAGGACCGGTTCCGGCCCACCGACACGTCGCAGGAATCGCTCTGGAAAGTCGTGACGGAGCGAGCCCCGACCGAATCTGAATGGAACGACCTGCGCTTCGCGTGGGCAGCGGTGGGGAGCGTCAAGTCGAACGCCATCCTGCTGGCCCGCAACGAGGCGGCGATCGGCATCGGCGCGGGGCAGATGGCGCGCGTGGATTCGTCGTTCCTCGCGGTCCACAAGGCCCGGGCGGGCGCGCACGACCCCACCGGGGCGGTGCTGGCGAGCGACGCGTTCTTCCCGTTCCGCGACGGGGTGGACGAAGCGGCGGCGGCCGGTGTGGCCGCGATCATCCAGCCGGGGGGCTCGGTACGCGACGCCGAGGTGATCGCCGCGGCGAACTCTCACGGGCTGGCGATGGTATTCACCGGGGTTCGGCAGTTCCGCCACTAGGGGAGACTCCCCATGAATGCACCGAGTTCTGACACCGCCGGCCCCCGCGCGGTGATACCTTTGACCTTCCCTCAACCGCGACCCGCATGACCAACGCGATCGACGCACAACCGCAAAAGCCGCCCTATCTCTGGGCCGGGTTCGTCTTCCTCGGCACCCTGGCCCTGTACGTCGCGACGCTCGCGCCGACCACCCAGTTCTGGGACACGTCGGAATACATCGCCGCCGCCAAGGTGCTCGGCATCCCGCACCCGCCCGGCAACCCGCTGTTCACCATGATGGCGCACGTGTGGGGCATGCTGCCGCTGGCGGCCGCCTACGCGCAGCGCATCAACCTGTTCGCGGCGACGACCAGCGCGGTCGCGGCCGCGTGCTTTTTCCTTGTGGGCGAGCGCTGGATGCGCCCCATCGTCCCCACGCCGCTGGTGCGCCGGCTCGCCGCGCTCGCCGGCGCGCTCGTCGGAGCGACGGCGTTCACCGTCTGGAACCAGTCGGTCGTGAACGAGAAGGTGTACACGCTGAGCCTGCTCTCGATCGCGCTCATTCTGTGGCTCATCGTGCGCTGGGACGACCAGGAGCCGGGCGAGGCGCACGATCACTACCTGCTGCTCATCATGTACCTGCTGGCGCTCACCTCCACCAACCACATGATGGGCGTGCTGGTGGGACCCGTCGTGGCCGTGTTCCTCTACCCGCCGCTGATGACGCGCCGCGCGGCGAGCGACGAGGGCCGCGCCATGGAGTGGTCGCAGTGGCTCGCGTTCGTGGCGGTGTTCGCCGTGCTCATCGGCTCCGGGATGGAGAAGGCGTGGTACATGATCCCCGGCGCGATCCTGTTCGTCG
>JBGQHV010000285.1:0-3150 GCA_041498155.1 Gemmatimonadota bacterium
CTGCCGAGCATGAGGACGGCGCTCGCGGTCATCCGGAACTGATTCCAATCGAGCCCCAGGGCATCGGGCCGCCGCCGGCTCTCGGTGTAGTAGATGCCGCCAAAGCCGAGGCGCAGCGACGGCGTCACATCCGCCTGCACGCTGAAGCCGAGGCTCTTGAGGTGGGATTCATCGAACCGGAATTCCAGCGGCCGCTGCAGGGTGGCGCCCTGGAGTGTGACGAGCAGTCGCGGCTGGGCCGGCGGCGCATACGTCACGCTGCCGGTCCACCCCGCCACCGAGGCACCCGGCCCGAACTCAGCTTGGTACCCGGCATCCGCCGTGAGACCGTGCGGCAATCTCCCGGTCCCGCCGAGCTCCCAGCGCCAGCCGCGGTCTTCGACGTCCACCAGGGCGGTCGATGCGTCGGAGGCCTCGTAGCCGTATCGTTCGCCACGGGCGCGCACGTCGAGCCACCGTGTGGCCCGCACGCCGACCTGTCCGTAGGCCGCGTGATACGGAACGGGGCTGAACGCGCCCCAGATGGTCCAGAGCGCGAAGTGCGGCCGATAGCGGCGCCCGCCGCCGGTGACGCTCACGCGCGCGTGGACGTAGGTGAGCGCGGCTTCCGCGCTTCCCCACAGACCCGCGGCCAAGTCCCAGTCCGATCCCGCTTGCAGTGTGAGTCCCTCGACCGGACCCCGCACGACCGCCTGAACGCCGACACGCTCCGAAACGAAGTAGTGCACGTCCGGATCGACTTCGCGGAGGTAGTCGGCGCGCAGGTCGCCCCAGCTGCCCGACCACCCCGCCCCCGCCCCGGCCACGATCTGCCGGCGGACCGGTTGAAAATCCCCCAGCGGGTTCACCGCTGGACTGGTGACGGGCAATGCGACGCCGTTCGTGAGTCCCCACCCCAGGTAGCCATCGGCCTCGAGCCCGTGGCGCGCGTCGCGCACCAACAGACGGCCGCCGTCGAATCCCTCGTATCCGAGTCGGGAGGTGGTCAGCTGCCGGCCCACGCGAGCGGTGAACCGGGTCCGAGCGTATTCGAGGTAGCCTTCCAGCAGCTGGAATCGCGGCGTCGTTCCGGGCCAGATGCGGGCGCTGCTCATGTCCCCCTCGGCCCGCGCCGACACGCGGGCCGACAGACCCGTGATGCCAAGCCCCCACAGAGTGAGATCCCCCGAGGCCACGATCGGCGCGCCGTGCAGCACCGGACCCGACCGGTAGAAGTGGCAGTATGGGAGCCCCGGCAGACAGGTCACCGCGTACCCGTCCGCGGTAGCGGGTCCCCCGCCGGGTCCCGTGACCGTGTCGCTGACGCGCACGCTGTCCGCCGTCAGGCCGCGGAAGGAAAGGGTCTGCACCCGCGTATCGAGGCGGAGCCGATAGCCCACCTGCGCACCCGCGGTGGCAGGCAGGGCGCCGAGCAGCAGGACCAGACCCGCGCGGAGGGGTCTCAATGCAGCAACGCCCATACGACGAGGACGATCAACGCGATGCCGACGCCCAACGCGGCGAACCCCAGCACGATGGACCAGAGCGTCGCTACGCGGGAAGTCGGCGGGGCGATCCGAGCCTGGAGCTGGCCCTCCCGGCTGGCGCGCTCGTACTCCAGCGGGTGCTCTTCCTTCATATACTCGGTCGTGGCACGCCCCGTGAAAATCACGTTGTCGATCGGGAACTTCTCCGGACGCAGGTGCACGTTGAAGAAGTGAATCGTAAAGATGAACGCCGTGGCGAGCAGCGCCTCATCGCTGTGGATGATGGTGGCGACGTTGAACGCCCACCCGGGCAGGAGCTTCGCGAAGAACTCGGGGAACCAGAGCAACAGCCCCGAGCCGCCGATGATGGCCACCCCCCAGAACACGGCCCAGTAGTCGAACTTCTCCATGTAGCTGTAGCGCTCGAACCGGGGCCGGGGCGCCTTCCCGAAGAACCACTTGAACTGTTGGATGATGTCCTGGAGGTCCTTGAGCTGGGGCACCATCGAGTCGGGGCCCCAGAACAGGCGCTTGCGCTGCGGGCTGGTGATCGCCCGATACGCGAGGGAAGCGAGGTGCGCGGCGAAATATCCGAACGTGATGATGGCGCACAGCCGGTGGATGTATCCCGCGACCTGCAGGCCGCCGACCAGTCGCACGAGTACGCGCGCCCAGGGCGCGTAGGCGAACTTGAGCGGCAGCCCGGTGATCACGAGGCCGAAGAAGGAGACAATCATCGCCGCGTGCAGCGTCCGGTTGAGCGGCGAGAACCGCCAGAGGTAGGGCCCGGCGCCGCGGTCGGCGGCGTTCAGCGCACGCTGTGTCATGGGGTGCTCCTCGGCTCCGTCGATCCGCCCCCGCCGTGACCGGCGCCGCGCCTGCGGTCCAGGACGATCCGCATCACCCACAGGGCGGTGTGGAGGAGGAAGAACGCCATCACGCTGACCAGCAGGGCGGTCATGAACAGCCACGGCCAGAACAGCACGGGATACCTGGTCCGATCGCGCGGATCGCCATGCGCGTAGTACTTGACGAAATTCCAGGTCGCCCCGGCGTGACAGCGGCCGCACGTCCTGACGAGGTTCAGCGGGTAGACCGACGACAGCGGGTCCGTCGCAGGCCGCATGTCGTGCGCGGTGTGGCAATCGCTGCACTTCGCCGCGAGATCGAAGCCGAGCCGAGTCACCTTGCCGTGATAGGTATCGAAGTAGGTCTCATACAGGCGCTCGTGGCAGCTGCCGCACTCCTGCACCACGCTGAGCCGCCACTGCGGCTGGTCGGCGCGGACGATGGCGTGCGCCGAATGGCAATCGATACACACCGGGCGTCGCTGGCCCTCCGTGGTCGTCCGGTGCTGGGCGGGATAGACCGGCCCGTGCGCCGAGGAATCGTAGGTCGCCACGATCCCCGCGTGGCAGGCGCCGCAGGTCGTCGGGATGTTCGCGATGTTGACCGACGACGCCGCGGAATCGGCGGGGAGCACGCGGTGCGCCCGGTGGCAGTTGCTGCAGGTCGCCGAAACGATCAGCCCGTCCCGGGTCAACGCGGCGCCGTGCACGCTCTTGGGAAACTGGGTGGTGGCGATGCGGCCCTGGATCTTCTCCGGGGTCGCGAAGTACGTCCCGATGATGCGCGCGTCGCCGTGGCACCGGCCGCACATGGCGGCCACGTTGAGCGGATAGAC
>JBGQHV010000286.1:0-3130 GCA_041498155.1 Gemmatimonadota bacterium
GAGGACGTGCTGGACAGCTTCGAGACGTGAGGGTCCTGCTCGACACGCAAGTCTGGTTGTGGATGTTGGCGGCGCCCGAGCGGCTCTCCGAGCCGAGTCGGGCGCTCGTCGTTTCGGCGGACAACGAGCTGCTGCTCTCGGCCGCGAGTGCCTGGGAGATCGCGATCAAGTACGGCCTCGGCAAGCTGCGACTCCCGGAGCCTCCGGAGGATCTCATTCCTCGTCTGATGACCCGTACCGGCATCACGCCACTCCCTGTTCATCATCGTCACGCACTCCACGTTGCGACGCTGCCGGCGCTGCACCGCGATCCCTTCGACCGCCTGCTGATCGCGCAGGCTCAGCTCGAGCAGTTGCCCATCCTGACCGCCGACAAGAGTTTCGCGCGGTACGACGTCGAGACGCTCTCCGCGTGATCGCCTCGCTAATCCGGGATCGTGGGCGCATCTTAGCCCGCCCATGACCGTTCCTCCGAGCGCCGACGCTCGCCTGTCCGCCGCTCTCGCGGACCGCTACCGCATCGAGCGCGAGCTTGGGGCCGGCGGCATGGCCACGGTCTATCTCGCGCAGGATCTCAGGCACGACCGTAGAGTCGCGCTCAAGGTCCTCAAACCCGAGCTCGCTGCCGTGCTCGGCGCCGATCGGTTCGTTCAGGAGATCAAGACCACCGCGGCGCTCCAGCACCCGCACATCCTCCCGCTGTTCGACTCGGGCACGGCCGACGGCTTCCTCTATTACGTCATGCCGTTCATCGACGGCGAGACGCTGCGCAGCAAGCTCGACCGCGAGACGCAGCTCGGCATCGAAGAAGCTGTCCGGATCACGACCCAAGTGGCGGATGCGCTGGAGTACGCACACCGCCATAGCGTGATCCACCGCGACATCAAGCCCGAGAACATCCTGCTGACCAGCGGCCACGCAGTCGTCAGTGACTTCGGCATCGCGAAGGCACTCTACGCGGCTGGAGGCGCGGCGCTCACCGCCACGGGCTTCGCGATCGGCACGCCGATGTACATGAGCCCGGAACAAGCGATGGGCGAGCGGGCGCTCGACGGGCGGTGCGACGAGTACAGCCTGGGTTGCGTGCTGTACGAGATGCTCGTGGGTCACCCGCCTCACGCGGGGGCGACCGCGCAATCCGTCATCGCCCGGCGCATGAGCGAAGTGGTGCCATCGCTCCGGACTGTGCGGGCGACTGTGCCCGAGCAGCTCGACCGCACGGTGCGGCGCGGGCTGGCCGTCCTGCCGGCGGACCGCTTCCCCACGATGTCGGAGTTCCGGGACGCACTGCCGGAGACGCTCGTCCCCGAAGTCCCGCCGTCCCGTCCCCGGTTCAGGGGCCGCGCGTACGCGACGGTCGCGATCGTGGTGCTCGCGGGGGCCGCCACCCTCGTGTGGCAGTGGCGCTCCCGGCGCGCGCCTGCTTCGCCCGGCGTGTCAGACGACGCGGCGGTCGCGGTGCTCCCGTTCCGCACCGTCGGTGAGGGCCTCGAGTTCTGGCACGAGGGGATCGTGGACCTCCTGTCCTACAACCTCGATGGCGTTCCGGGTCTCAGGGAGATCGACCCCGGCGCCGTCGTCACGGCCTGGAGCCGTGGCGACCGGGCGGAGGGTGAGATCTCGCACGAGGCGATCGACGTCGCGCGGCGCTTTGGGGCGCGGTACGCCGTCACGGGCAGCGCCGTGCGGCTCGGGAACGCCGTGCGGTTGGCCGCGCAGGTGCTGGACGTGCAGCGGGAGCTGACCCGGGGATCAGTCCAAGTGGATGGCCCCTCGGACAGCGTCTCGTGGCTGGTGGACCACCTGACCCTCGAGCTGCTGCGGAACAATCTCCTGCCGGCGCAGGGGGAGGCTCCAATGGTCAACCTGAGCCGGGTGACCACGACGTCCGTCCCGGCCCTCAAGGCCTACATGGCCGGCGAGCAGGACTACCGGGTTGGCCGCTGGCTCGACGCGGCCGAGCACTACCGGAACGCGCTGGATCTGGACTCGACGTTCGCGCGAGCCGCCTACCGGCTGGCCAGAGCGTATGGATGGAGCGGGTCCGACCTGGCCGACGAATACGCGAAGCGGGCCGTGCGACTGTCGGATCGACTGCCCGAACGAGACGCGGCGGTGGTACGCAGCGCCGCGCTGGGGTCTGCCGCGCTCGACGGACTGGAAGCGGTAACCCGCCGCTACCCGGACGACGCGGAGGCGTGGGCCGCGCTGGGCGATCAGTACTTCCATCTCGGCGGTCGCGCCGTCCGTCCCACCAGCGACTACCGCACCGCCCTGACCAACGCCGTAACGCTCAATCCCTACTACGCCGAAGCGTACGTGCACCTCATCGAGGACGCGTTCATGCGGCTGGACAGCGCTGCCGCAGGGCGCCTGATCAGGGAGTTCGCGAGCATCGGTGGTGACCTGGGAGGGTGCACGTATCGGATGGCCTACGACCTCGTGTGGGGCTCCTCCACGGCGCGAGAACATGCCCTGGCGGCCCTCGACACCGTGTCTGCGCGAACGGCGGAGGACCACTGTCCGCAGGCGCCGCTGGCCGCGCCGCCTCCCGTCCTGGACCGGCTGGCCGCCAAATACCTGGCGTCCATCGACAGCATGCCCGAGCCGCTCGATCGGAGCATCCTCCTGTTCAAGCTGATGCAGGTCCGGCTGCCACGCGGACAGATCGCCGCGGCCAGGAGGGCGCTCGATCGGGTGGGCGGGGTGCCGGTGACCGGCCGGCGCGGCGCCCGCTGGCAGGTCATGCTGCACCTGTCGGGCTTCCCGGATGCGCTCGCGGTGCGGCACGCCGCGGCTGTGCTGAGCGAGGGGCCGGACCCGACCGACCGGTTCTGGATCGGCGCGCTCGCGGTTGAGGAACGCCGCTGGACGGCCGCCCTGGAGACGATTCGCGCGCTCGAGCGCCAGGCGCCCGAGCTCGCGGCCGCCGGTGATTCGGAGAGCGCGGGGTACGCCGCGGCCTACGCCGACGGGCTGCGCTCCTGGGAGGACCTGTCGCTGGGCCGGACGAGGCAGCTGGGCCCGTTGGAAGCAGCCATCGGCCGGTTCCCGCCAGCCGGCTACGACATCGAGCAGCCGCAACAGTACCTGCGGTTCCGGGTCGGGGAACTGCTCATCGAGTGGGGAC
>JBGQHV010000287.1:0-3127 GCA_041498155.1 Gemmatimonadota bacterium
CGTGTTGGGGGAGGAGCTCCCGCCGACGCGCCCCGATGCCGAGTACCAGTGGATCCTCGATCCGATCGACGGCACGACCAGCCTCAAGAACGGCATCCCGTTTTACGGCACGATCATCGCGCTCCATCAGGCCGGACGACCGCTCGTCGGGGTGATCGATCTGCCGGCGCTGGACCGCTGCTACAGCGCCGCGGTCGGGCTCGGCGCCTGGCGTGACGGGCGGCGCCTCCGGCTGCGGGATGCCGCGCGCGCCGACCTGCCGCGTGAGGTGATCTCGGTCGGCGATCGGGCGCGGTTCGTCCAATGCCGCGCCGGGGGCGCGTTCGACCGGCTAATGCGCGATCACGGCCAGGTGCGCGGCTACATCGACTGCATCGCGCACGGGTTCGCCGCCGAAGGGCTCATCGGGGCGGCGGTGGATTACGGAGTGAAGCTGTGGGACATCGGGGCGACGCAGGTGCTGGTCGAGGAAGCCGGCGGCCGCTACGTCTGCACGTACCGCTCGCGCGGCCGGGAACCCCGCCTGTACGGGATCGTGTGCGGCAAGCCGTCGGTGGTGCGCTGGCTGGAGCGTCGCTACTTCGGTGGGACTTAGCGCACGACCTGGCTGGCGCGTCCGACTTCCCGCAGGAATTCCCGCGACTTCCGCACCTCCTCCAGGTACTCCCCGATCTCGTCGTCCTCGCGCGTCGAATCCCAACCGAGCAGCTCGGCCATCTTCCGGGCCACGTTGGCGGCCACGCCCGCGCCGTGCTGCGGGTCCTCGTAGAAGAGATGCAGCCGCCGGATCAGGACGTCGGTGAGCCGCAGCGCCATCTCCCGGTCCACGGCGTACACCACCTCCGCCCGGATTTCCGGTCGACCGGTCACGAGGGGGCCGCCCAAGACCTTGTTCTTGGCGACCAGGTTCAGGATGGCGGCCGACTCGGTGCCGTAGCTGTCCACGAGGTGGCGCGCGGTCGTCGGCGGCAGCTCTTTCATCCGGGCCGATTGCATCATGACGTCCAGCGCCGCGATCTCGCCGCCCGGGAGCGGCAGCACCTCGGTCGCCGGGCGGCGGGGCAGGGGGCGGCCGTCCTGCTGGCGCAGCCGGTGGGCCACGAGGTCCACCACGTCGCGCCCCATGACCTGGAACGTGGTCAGCTTGCCGCCGGCGATCGTGACGAGGCCGCTCGGGCTCTCCACGATGCGATGCTCGCGCGACACCTTCCCCGGCGGGACGTCCTTGTCGGCGGCGAGCAGGGGACGCAGTCCGGCCCAGGTGGCGATGACGTCGGTGGGGGCGAGGCGGGCGCGCGGGAAGACAGCGTTCGCTGAGCGCAGCAGGTAGGTCACGTCTTCCCCGGTGGCTCGGGCCGCTTCCGGAGTGACATCCTCTTCGGTCTCGGTCGTACCGATGTAGGCGAGGTCGTTCCACGGCAGGAGGAACATCACCCGGCCATCGATCGGCGAGGCCAGGGTCACCGCGTCGCGCAGTCCCAGGCGGTCGCGTCGCACGATGGCGTGAGCGCCCTTGGACAGACGCATCAACGGAGCAGCGTTCGGATCGTCGAGCTGCCGCACGCGATCCACCCACGGACCGGTGGCGTTGACCACGCACAGCGCCCGCACGATCCGCTCCTCGCCTGAGATGCTGTCGCGCAACACGGCACCGACGATGCGGCCCTCGGCGCGCACGAAGCTCGTGACCGAGGTGTAGCTGGCGGCCAACGCGCCCGCCTGGGCGGCGCCCCGCAGCGTCGCGACAACGAGCCGCGCGTCGTCGGTCTGGGCGTCCCAGTACACGGCCGCGCCCTGCAGGTCTCGGTCTCGGAGTCCCGGCTCGGCCTCCAGGGCTTTGCGCGGGGAGAGCCAGCGGTGCAAGTGGGTGTTGCGGAATCCCGAGAGTACATCGTACAGCCACATGCCGGCGCGCAGTTTCCAGGGCGGCACACGTCCGCCGCGAAACAGCGGGAACAGGAAGCGCAGCGGGCGCACCAGGTGGGGCGCGATGGCGAGCAGCGCCCGCCGCTCGCGGGACGCTTCCAGCACCAGGCCGAACTCGAAGTGCTCCAGGTAGCGCAGGCCGCCATGGACCAGCCTCGACGAGCGGGAGCTGGTGCCGGCGCCGAAGTCTCCGGCATCCACCACCGCGGTGCGGAACCCGCGCAGGGCGGCGTCGCGCGCGACGCCGCCGCCCGTGATCCCGCCGCCGATCACCAGCAGGTCCACCGGCTGCGCCTGCATCGATTCCAGCGCCGCGGCGCGGGTGCGGTGTGAGAATGGCGCTTCGCCCGCCAACGCCCCTCCGGATTCGGCGTAGATACGACCGGGCCGCATGTGTCCCGCGTCACCGGTATCGTGGCGTGAAGAATGTAATCGCGACGGCGGACTTCGGCGTCGCTCGCCGCGCGCGGATTCCCCTCCGGTGTGCCGTCATGGTAGGTTTCCCGCTCTCGGGTGTGGGCATTGGAGGCGGAGCAATGGCGTTTCCCAACGGGCGGCGCGTCGCGATTGTCGCGGGTTGTCGCACGCCGTTCTGTAAGGCCGGCACGGCGCTCAAGGACGTGCGCGCCGTCGACCTGGCCCGCTACGCCGCGCGGGAGCTGATCGAGCGCACCAACCTCGACCCCGCGACCGTCGACGAAGTGATCTTCGGGCAGGTCGTCGCGTCGCCGCTGGTGCCGAACATCGCCCGCGAAGTGAGCCTCCTGCCGCAGTTCCCCAGGGAAATCCCGGCGTACTCCCTCAACCGCGCGTGCGCCTCCTCGAGTCAGGCGGTCACGGCCGCCCACGACCAGATCGCGCAGGGAAACGCCGACGTCATCCTCGCCGGGGGCGCCGAGTCGCTGTCGGACATCCCCATCCTCACCTCCCGCCGGCTCGCCGACATCCTCGTCACCGCAAGCAAGGCCCGCACGCTCGGTGCGCGGATCGCCACGTTCGCGCGGATCCGTCCGCGGGACCTGATCCCGGTCGCCCCGGCCATCGCCGAGCCGTCCACCGGGGAGTCGATGGGGCAGTCGGCCGAGAAGATGGCCAAGGAGAATCACATCACGCGCGAGGCCCAGGATCGCTGGGCGCTCCGCAGCCATCAGCTCGCCGCCCAGGGTACCGCCGACGGGCGGCTGACCGCCGAAATCGCGCC
>JBGQHV010000288.1:0-3119 GCA_041498155.1 Gemmatimonadota bacterium
ATCGAGCTGCTCATCGTCGTGGCGATCATCGGCATTCTTGCCGCCATCGCCGTGCCGCTCTACGCCAACGTGCAGGCGCGGGCGCGCATCGCCAAGGCCCAGGCCGACACGCGGGCCATGGCCTCGGCCATCAGCATCTACTCGGCGCACTGCGGCGGCCTGCCCGACAACGGCTCCGCCGCCACGACCTGCCCGAGCGCGAACAACCAGTCGGGCGCGCTCCCCGCCGTCCTGACCACGCAGCAGACCAACGGGCAGAACCAGGTCGGCGGCCCGTTCCTCAACAGCATCCCGACGCTGCCCGCCGGGTGGACCGGCTCGGGCGCGTCCTACAAGTACTCCAGCACCGCGGCCGGCACGTTCATGGTCTGCGGCAGCGGCGACAGCACGGCCGCGGACAGCAACGGCGGCACGACCTGCCCGTAACGGGCTTCGGGGCCTGAACGCAGCAACTCCCGGCGGCCGGGCATTCCCGGCCGCCGGGGTTCGTTTCGGGGATCATCTCGGGGAGGGACCCAGCGCGTAATGGTCGCGGTGTTCGTCGTCTTCGGCCTGCTCATCGGCAGCTTCCTGAACGTCGTCATCGCCCGGCTGCCGGAAGGCCGCAGCCTCGTGCGCCCGGGCTCGGCCTGCCCCGGGTGCGGCGCGGCCATCGCCTGGTACGACAACGTCCCCATCCTGTCCTTCGTCGCGCTGCGCGCCCGCTGCCGCGCCTGCGGCATGCGGATCCCGTGGCGCTACCCGCTCGTGGAGGCGGTCACCGGCGCCCTCTTCGGCGCCGCCGGGCTCGCGTTCGGGCCCACGCTGCACGGCGTGGTGGCGGCGGCGCTGCTGGCGGCGCTGTTCGCGATCACGATGATCGACCTCGAGCGAAAGATCATTCCGGACCTGATCACGCTGCCCGGCATTCTGGCAGGCGTGGCTGCCAATCTGGCGACCGGGCGCGTCGGCTGGCTGGATTCCCTTCTCGGAATCGCCGTCGGCGGAGTCGTCTTCATCGCCATCGCGTTGCTGGGATCGTGGCTCGCCGGACAGGATGCCATGGGCGGCGGCGACATCAAGCTGGCGGCAATGCTGGGGGCATTCCTGGGGTGGAAGGTGTTGTTATTGAGCCTCTTTGCTTCCGCCCTCGGTGGCGGTATCCTCGCGGCAGTCCTGCTGGGGTCCGGCCTGCGGGGACGGAAGGACCCCCTGCCGTTTGGTCCTTTCCTTGCAGTTGGAGGCGCGATGGGACTCTTCTGGGGCGAAAGGATGGTGCGGTGGTACCTGAGCGGATTCGCCGGAGCTTGAGGGACGCAGCCGGATTCACGATGACGGAGTTGCTCGTCGTCATCGCGGTCATCGGTGTGACGACCGGCGTCGCGATCCCGTCGCTGTGGACGTACTACCGGTCCTCGGCGCTGCGCGGCGCCGGCGAGCAGACCGTGGCGCAGCTGAACAACGCCCGCCAGCTCGCCATCCGGCTCAACACCATCGTGTGCGTGACCGTGGACGGGACCGGCATGCAGTATCACGTCGGGACGTGCGCCGCCGCCGCCTACACCGGCGCCGGCACCGACTCGGCCGGCTACATGACGCTGGCCACCGGTCTCACGTGGAGCGGCACCAACAACCTGTGCTTCAGTTACCTGGGCGCCGGTGTGACGACGCCGGCCCCCTGCGCCTCCAACGGCACCCTGACGGTCACGCGCGCGGCCGGCGGCACCCTGAACGTCACGATGGCCACAACGGGGCGTGTGCGGCTGCAGTGATGGGGGACGACATGCGAACGCTGATGCGCGACGAACGCGGCTTGACGCTGGCCGAGATTCTGGTGGCGGTGGCGATCATCGGCCTCGGCCTCGCGGGGCTCGCCGTCGTCATCCCGGTCTCGAGCTACGGCGTGCAGGAGGGCAACCAGCTCTCCACGGCGACTTTCCTCGCCGAGCAGATGATCGAGCGCGCGCGGGCCGCCGCCTGGACGGGGTCGCCGGCCGTGGACTGCCTGGGCCTGTCGGCGAACCTCACCACCGCGCCGGCGCCGTCGCCGGCCGGCACGACCTGCAACGGCTCGTCGGCCACGACGTTCCCGGACGAGACGACCGCCGGCACCGGCGTGAGCGGCTACACGCAGTACACGCGCTTCGTGCGCATCACCGCGTGCGATGCGACCAGCCCGTGCGGCGGCGTCAACAACACGTCGTTGCGCCGGGTCGGCGTGACGGTGTCGTACAGGCCGATCAGCGCCAGCGGCGGGTCGGTGACGCCGAAAACCGTCTACGTGGAATGGCTGGTGTCGCAGAAATGAACCGCCTGGTCCGTGACACCCGCGGCTTCACCCTCGCCGAGCTGCTCGTCGTGTGCGCGATCCTCGGCTTCATGATGGCGGCGCTCTTCACCCTGCAGCGCTCCGGACAGCAGGCGTACCTGACCGGCGCCTCCCGGGTGGAAGTCCAGCAGAACGCGCGCCTCGGGCTCGACACGATGATCAGCGACCTCCGCTCGGCGCTCCCCGTGGCCAACACCACGCAGATCGTCACCGCCATCGACGCCAACTGCGCGACGGGCGCGCCGCCCGCCACCGGCGGGGGCACGTCCATCGGGTTCACCGACGAGAACGGGACCGCGGTGACGTACACGCTGGTCGGGGCCAGCTGCTCGACCTCCTCCACCGGCTGCGACCTGCAGAAGAACGGAACCACGCTCGTCGGCGGCGTCCAGCAGCTACAGATCTGGTGCTACAACAACGCCAACCCCGGCGCGCTGAACGCCACCCTGGCGAACATCCGCGAGATCCGCATCCAGATCCGCACCAAGACCGAGCGGTCGGCCCAGTCCGGCTCCGCCGGTGATCAGCACGCGGTGGTCGAAGGCCGCGTGCGCTTCCGTAACATCTGAGCGTGCGCCGCCTGATCGCGGCCGTCCTCGTCGGGCTCGCGCTGGCCGCCTGCGGCAGCCCGCCGCCTACCCAGTCCGAGTACGACATCGTCGCCGAGGCCCTCAAGGCGTTCGACCGGAGCGACTGGGTGCCGGCCGCCCGGCTGCTCCGGGAGGCGATCGTGAAGCAGCCCACCGACCTGCGGCTGCACTACTCCCTGGCGGTGGCGGCAACGCACCTGGAGCTGCGCGACGAGGCGATC
>JBGQHV010000289.1:0-3100 GCA_041498155.1 Gemmatimonadota bacterium
CGCGGCGTCGCTCCCGGCGGGAATCGAGCCGGCGTATGACGGGCTGGTCGTGGAGGTGGGGGGATGACGATCCACAGAACGCGCGGCTGGCACCAGTCGGTGTGGGGCGTGGTCAAGCGCACCATCGAAGGTGCGTACGAGGACAACCTTCCCTTCCTCGCGAGCGCCCTCTCGTTCGACGTCATCCTCACGTCGATCCCGTTCCTCGTGCTGCTGGTCGCCGTGGTCGGCTCCCTGGTGCAGCATCAGATCACGATCCAGCAGATGGACCTGGCGGAGCTGCTGCGGCGCTTCATGCCGGCCGCGACCGGCGCCGGCGACCAGGCGATCCGCAACGTGGAGCGCGTGCTGGAGCAGGTGGTGGCGAGCCGCGGCCAGCTGACGCTCGTCGGCCTGCCGCTCTTCCTGTACTTCTCGACCCGCCTGTTCGGCGGGCTGCGTGCCGCGCTGAACGAGGTGTTCGACACCGAGGAGCGGCGCCCCTGGCCGCTCGCCAAGCTGATCGACCTGGCGCTGGTCCTGATCACCGGCACGCTGCTGCTGCTCTCCGCGCTGCTGCCGGCGCTCGAGGCGCGCACGCTGGGCGAGATGCACAACGGCTTCGTGGTGGACTGGCTGTACCGCCTCAGCCTCGAGATCGTCGCGTTCGGGTTCAGCACGGTGCTGTTCCTGATGGTCTTCAAGGTGCTCCCGAGCCGTCGCATCGCGTGGCGCACCGCGATCGTGGCCGCCGTGTTCTGCGCGCTCGCCTTCGAGCTGGCGAAGCGGCTGTACGCGCTGTACGTCGCCCACTTCGTCACGCTCGACCGCCTGGCGACCAACGCGAACGCGGGCGCGTTCTTCCTGCTGATCCTCTGGATCTACTACACGAACTGCGTGTTCCTCATCGGCGGCGAGATCGCCGAGGCGTACGACCTGGCGCGCATGCGGCGCGCGCAGCGGGTGCAGCTGGGGTGATCGACCTCCGCAGCGACACGCTCACGCAGCCCTCGGCCGCGATGCGCCGCGCCATGGCAGAGGCCGAGGTCGGCGACGACGTGCTGGACGGCGATCCCACCACGCGCCGCCTCGAGGAGGCCACCGCGGCGCTGCTCGGCATGGAAGACGCCATGTTCTTCCCCTCCGGGACGCAGGCGAACCAGACGGGGATCGCGCTGTGCACCGCGCCCGGCACCGAGCTGATCGTCGAAGCGAACGCGCACATGGTGCACTACGAGATGGCGGCGGTCGCCGCGCTGTGGGGCGTGCAGCTGCGCGCCGTCACGACGCCGGACGGGCTGCTCACCGCCGCCCTGGTGCGCCAGGCGCTGCGACCTGCGTCACCACACGTTCCGCGGGTCTCGGCCGTGACGGTGGAGAACACCCACAACACCGCCGGTGGCCGGGTCTTGCCTCCGGCCGAGATGACGGCCATTGTGGCAGCGGCGCGTGAGGCCGGCCTTCATGTGCACCTCGACGGCGCCCGCCTGTGGAACGCCGCGGCGGCGTTGGGGGTCTCTCCGGCACGCGTCGTGCTGGGGGTGACTACTGTTATGGTGAGCTTTTCGAAGGGGTTGGGGTGTCCCGTGGGGTCCTGCCTGGCGTTCGCGCGCGAGCGGCGGCCGGCCGCCTGGGAGATCCGCAAACGCCTGGGTGGAGGGATGCGGCAGTCCGGGGTGCTGGCCGCGGCCGGATTGTACGCGCTCGAGCATCACCTCCCTCACATCGCGCGCGACCACGCGCACGCGCGCCTGCTGGCGGACCGGCTGTCGCGCTCGTCCGCCGTCACCGTCGCCGCGCCGGAGACCAACATCGTCATGATCGATCTCACCCGGGAAGACGACACCGCTGAGCGTGTGGCGCCGCGACTGGCCGCCGCCGGGCTGCGCGTTTCTCCCTGGGGGCCGCGGCGGCTGCGCGCGGTCACGCATCGCGACGTGGGCGCGGTGGACGTCGAGCGCGCGGCGGAGATCGTCGGGACGGTGCTCGGATGACGGGCAGCGGGACGCCGTCCACGCCGCCGCCGAGCCGCCCGTCCGAGCTGCAGGGCGTGCACCTGCAGCGCGTGCTCCCGGTGGCGCAGTCGGTGCTGTGGCACCCGACGTCGCCCGGCGTGACGGCGCGCCGCGCGCCCTCGGGCGCCTACCCGGTGTTCTTCGATCAGAAGGCGGTCGCGGCGGTCCACGCGCACTACGAGACCGCCGGACGGCAGGGGATGATGGGCTTCCTGGTGGGCGATCTGTTCGAGTGTCCCACGTCGCACGTGCGCTACGTGGTGATCGACTCCACGATCCGCCTGAACCAGGCGGTGTACGGCGACAAGACGCTGGTCATCGTGTCACGCCTGTGGGATCGGATCCAGGAAGAGCTGCGCAAGACCGAGGGCCACCTGATCGGCTGGTACCACAGCCATCCGCCGATCGCCGTGGAGCTGGCGCCGGGCGATGTCGAGACGCACCTGCAGTACTTCAAGCGGCCGTGGCACGTGGCGCTGGTGCTCGGCGCCGAGCACGAGGGTCCGGTGGCGGGACTGTTCCGCCCGCGGCCGGGCGAGACGTCGGCGTCGATGGCGTTCTACGAGCTGATCGAGAGCGACGAAGGGTTCGCCGGCGGGAAAAAGCGCTCGATTCTGCCGTGGATCAATTTTCTCAGCGACGACCCGGCGGTGCTGTACGCCGATGCGCACGGCGTGCCGGCCGCGTCCGCGGCGCCGCCCGCGGGCCCGGCGTCCACGCTGCAGGTGGTGCGTCCGGTGGCGGGCCAGCCGCGCACCGGTCCGCAGAAGTCGGTGACGCCGCCGCCGCAACCGGCGCAGCATGCTCCCGCCTCTGGGTCAATGCGCGCGGTGCAGCCGGCGCAACCATCGGGCCCGGTGAAAGCCGTGCCCCCGGTGCAACCGTCGGGGCCGGTGAAAGCGGTGCCGCCGCCCGGCACGGTCGCGCGTCCGGGGTTGAGCGACCGCATGCCGCCCGCGCCCCCAGCGCCGCCCGCGCCGACTGCTCCGCGGGCCCGGCGCGACACGCAGATGAAGCCGCCACCCAACGCGCTCTCCAACCTGCCGCTGCTCTCGGCGGGCGGGTACGAGCTGGGCGATGTGGACGCGCGCGAGTCCAATCCCGAA
>JBGQHV010000290.1:0-3099 GCA_041498155.1 Gemmatimonadota bacterium
AGAAATGTCATATCCCCGTCGCGAAGGCGCTCCTTCGCGACCACCAGGGGAAACCCGTACGTGGTGACAAACGCAAAGACAAGCTCCCAAAGCCGCAAAGGCGAACCCGAATCGGCCCCGGGCCCCTCTGAGGACCCTTTGACGAATGATGACGGTGACCAAGGAGGCCGGCAGGGGCAAGAGAGTCAAGCAGGGGACGAGGCCGGCACCGTGGCTGGCTGAGCGGGCCGAGCGCACCGGGCGCCGCCCCGTGGCCACATGGCAGTTCACCCGGGCCGCACGAGGTGAAATCCTTCCTCGACGTGAGTGTCAGGGAAGTGACAAGAAGTGTCAGGGAAGCTGTCAGCGGCTGGCCGCCGCTTCCAATGGCCGACGCCGCAGACGATCGGATAGAATGCCTCAACATCGCCTGGAAAATGGAAAAGGTCGAGGGCAATGGAGGCTGGTCCTCTGATCGGCGCGCTTCTTGCTCGTCTGTATACCGGGAGAAGCCAAGCCACAAATCAGGCTCTGGAAGCGAGCCTTGGGGCCGGGCGACCAAGAGAGGATCCCATGCGACTCGCGTTCAGCACTTCGGCCGTAGGCGCCGGTTGGCCCTTGACAGCGGAGCACCCGTCCTGTCTCAAGGGGCGCTGGTTTGCCCAGGCAGGAGTGATTGAGTGTCGTCCCCATTCCAGCCGGCTCTCGTCATAGGAATCGCTGTGGCTGTTGCCGGCGCCACCCTCGCCGCGCCGCTCGTCACGGAGATCGTCGGCGTGACGCCCCCGGCTGCCTTCGTGCCGCAGACCGAGACCGTGATCGATCCCGAAGTCCGCGCGCTCGTCGCCGCGGGTCGCGCCCGTGTGCTGGTCGTGCTGCGGGTCGACGAAAACGGCGACCAGGACCAGCGCGCTGACGCGATCAGCCGCGCGCAAGTCGCCGTGGTGTCCCGGCTGACTCGGGGCCATGCCTCCGTGCTCCGGCGGTACACAGCCGTGCCCATGCTCGCGCTCGAGATCGACGCGACCGCCCTTGATGCCCTCGAGACCATGACGGACCTCGTCGCTGGCGTGAAGCCAGATCTGACGAGGAGGCCACAATAGTGCCGCAACGATATCGCGTGCCGCTCGGGCGCACCTTCCTGGCGCTCCTCCTTCTCCTGCTCGGCGCGGCGCCGGGGGGGACGCCGCCTTCGGCCGACGCGGCGAGCAGCGTGGTGGCGCCCGAGGTGCGAGACCGCGTCCTCCTTGAGGGCCGCGTGCGCGTCATCGCCGAGCTGCGGCTGCCCGGGGGCGCGCATGTTGCGGAGGGGCTCCTGTCGGGTGCGGCCCTGAGTGTGCAGCGTGGCGACATCGCGTTGGTTCGACACCAGCTCCTGGCGCGACTCGCGACCCGACACCACCGGGTGCTGCATCAATACGAGACCGTCCCGCTCCTGGCGCTGGACGTCGGTCCCGACGCGCTGGCCGAGCTGGAGGCCTCGAGCGCGTGGGTCAGGCGGGTCGTGGCGGATACGGTCAATGTCCCGGCCCTGTCGCAGAGCGTGCCGCTGATCGGGGCGGGTCAGGCGTGGGCCCGCGGCGCCGACGGCACGGGCAGCGTGGTGGCGATCATCGACACCGGCGTCGAGAGCACGCATCCGTTCCTGGCGGGCAAGGTCGTCGAGGAAGCCTGTTACTCGAGCACCGTCTCCGGCCACAGCAGCACGGTCTGCCCGAACGGCCAGGAGGAGCAGACGGGGCCGGGGGCGGGCGTGAGCTGCCCCCTGTCGGGCTGCTGGCACGGCACGCACGTGGCGGGCATCGCGGCCGGCAATGGCGCCGGCGCCGGGGTGACGTTTTCCGGGGTAGCGAAGGGCGCGCAGATCATGGCCGTGCAGGTCTTCTCGCGGTTCGACAACGCGACGGACTGCGGGGGCTCGGCGCCCTGCGTAATGGCCTGGACGTCGGACATCATCGCCGGGCTGGAGCGGGTGTACGCCCTGCGCGGGGCCTGGAACTTTGCGTCGGCCAACCTCAGCCTGGGTGGGGGCGTGTTCACGGCGCCGTGCGACACGGAGCCGGAGAAGGCGATCATCGACAACCTGCGCGCGGCCGGGATCGCCACGGTGATCGCCGCCGGCAACAACGGCTCCACCACCTCGGTCAGCGCGCCCGGCTGCATCTCGTCGGCCATCAGCGTGGGG
The DNA here is from genome assembly GCA_041498155.1 of Gemmatimonadota bacterium. Taxonomy (GTDB): domain Bacteria; phylum Gemmatimonadota; class Gemmatimonadetes; order Gemmatimonadales; family GWC2-71-9; genus DASTHG01. The sequence goes on from JBGQHV010000290.1 coordinate 2,165, forward strand.
GCGACGACGAAGACGGACGTCGTGGCGTCGTTTTCGAACGTGGCGCCCTTCCTGTCGCTTTTCGCGCCTGGCGTCTCCATCTACTCGTCGGTCACGAGCGGCGGTTTCGGCGGCGCCAGCGGGACCTCGATGGCGACCCCGCATGTCACCGGCGCATGGGCCGTGCTCAAGCAGGCCGCGCCGGGCGCCAGCGTGAATCAGATCCTCTCCGCGCTACAGACCACGGGCGTGCCGATCACCGACACGCGCAGTGGGGGCACGGTCACCAAGCCGAGGATCCAGGTAGATCAGGCGCTGTCGGCCTTCGCGCCGATGGTCAGCGCCGCGACGCCGAACCAGGGAGCGGTGGGCGCGACGGTGCCGGTGACGATCAATGGGTCAGGGTTTGCGACCGGAGCGTACGTGAGCGCCGGGGCAGGCATCACGGTGACGAACGTGTCGGTTGGGTCCGGTGCAGAGATCACCGCGACGCTGGCGATCAGCAGCGGAGCCGCGCTGGGGATCCGGGACCTGATCGTGACGAACCCGGGGGGCGGTAGCGGGACGCTGACTGGCGGGTTCACGGTGGCGGGCGGCGGCGCCAAGGCGGCGTTACAGACGCCGGCGCCGGGGTCGGTGCTGCCGGCGGGGCCGGTGACGTTTACGTGGAGCGCAGGGAGCGGCGTCTCCCAGTACCGGCTGGACATCGGGACGGCGCCGGGAGGGATTGATCTCTACCACCAGTCGCAGGGGACGAGCCTTTCGGTGACGGTGGGCGGGCTGCCGACCACCGGCCAGCCGCTGTACGTGCGGCTGTCGTCGCTGATCGGGGGGGTCTGGCAGTTCAACGTCTACACCTACACGGCCTTTGGGGCGACATGCACGCCGTCCACCAAGGCGGCCATGCAGACGCCGGCGCCTGGGGCGACCTTGGCCGGCGCGACGGTGACGTTCAC
>JBGQHV010000291.1:0-3049 GCA_041498155.1 Gemmatimonadota bacterium
AGGTCGGCCACCGCCGGGTGCAGCTCCGTCATGCCGGTGTCGACCAGCACGCGCGCATCGGGATGGTCGATGACGTGCACGTAGACCGGCATCCGCTCGCCCTCGGCGAGCAGGTCGGCGACGCGGACTGGCGTGATGGTGATCGAGGCGGCGGCGTTCATTTGCTCTTGCTCTGCTCCGTCGGCATCGGGAAGCGTTTCTGGAACCACGCTTGCCAGAGCGGCGTCACGCGGGCGACGGTTGAGTCCGCCTGATCGCCGTACAGATAGAGGTTCATTGCAACCATGCTCGGGCCGCCGGGAAAGCCGGCGATGCCGAGGGCCGCGACACCCGGCGCCGGTTGGTCGATGCGCAGCAGAGCGTCGAACGGCTCCTTCGTGACGTATTCCACCACGCCACTGAGCGGCGGGACACCGCCGGGTGCCGAGAACCGCTGCCCGACACTCATCTCTTTCAGTCCGAATGCCGCCGTCAGCGCATCCCAACTCTCTTCGTCCGTAGCCGGGGCGGGAGCCCTGAACTCCTTCATCGCCGAACGCTGACCGCGGAAGTGCGTGAGATAGAGCTGCAGGAGTTTGAGGAAGCTGGCAAATCCCTGGTTTGCGCTCTCCAGCTGTGCGTCCCAATCGTCCGTGCTCGCGAAAAGACTCTGGACAATGCGGACGATGCACGTGCCGCCTCCGCGCGCTTCAACCGTCCACTCGCCCGCGATGGGCGGCGAACCTGGGAGCCAACCGTTTGCCGTCCGGGTGAACGTTCGCGGCGGATCCCAGGTGGTGACCTCGGAACGCATCTCCATCCCGCCGAAGTTGATCTTCACCGCGACAGGCTTCCCGTTGCGCTCTTCGATCTCGGTCGGCACGAACCAGGACGAGATGCCGGGCCCGGTGGCGATGGCCTGCCACACTTCCTCCGGCGTGCCGGGGACCTCGAAGGCGACCTCGAGGGAACGGCGTCCGTTTGCTTCCTGCTTCACGCTCATGATGGCTCCTTGGACTCTGATTTTTTCGGGAGGGGATGCGCCACGACCACGAGTCGATGCGCGCGACCGCCGGGGGCAGATGCATCGTGATATTTCGAAACGAGTGTCGCGATGGCTTCGGTGAGTTCTTGGCTGAAAGCGGCCCGGTCAGCGGCCGACCGGAATCGAACCTCGGTATCCACTGCCAGGGTCGCCAGGCGTTTGCCCGACTCTTTCGCACGACGAACGAGATCGCCCACCTCGCGGACGATGCGCGCGCCCAGGGCGATGAGATAGCTCGCGGACAGCCGATCGACTTCCCGATTGGGATCGATGGCGATCGGGCCCAAGGCGCTTGGGCTTACGACGTAGGAAGCGGCCGTCGCGACGAGCAGCCGTTCCGTCAGCCCGCCCCACTTGCGTTTCTGGGCCAGCCGCACCAGCCCGTGCGCCTCCAGTGCGTGCAGGTGGTAGTTGACCTTCTGCCGAGCCAAGCCGACCCGTGTGGCCAATGTCGCCGCCGAGGCGGGCGCGGCCAGCTCGGAGAGGAGCCGGCTGCGCATCGGCTCCAGGGCGACCGTCGCCGCCGCCGGATCATCGATGACTTGGATATCGAGCATGAGGAGATGGTAGCATTGACAACTATTGTTGTCAAGCACGGATAGAGCAATCCTAAGGCGCCGAGGATCCAGCCCAGAGGAGAAATGCCCGTGTCGACATTGATGCATCCGCGAGGGTGGTCAGGCAGCCCCGCATACCACCCTCCAGCGCACCTTCTTCAGATCGGCGTCCGAGACCTCCTGGACCGCGTCGGCCCACTGGACGAACTCATACCCGGCACTGTCGGGCGGCAGGGCGAAGCGCACCGTCGCGGCCGCCCCTGCCGTGCCCAGCAGTTGCGCGCCCGCCGGGCCGAACGTGTAGACCAGGACGGCCGCCTGGAGGGGATTCGTAATCTCGACCACGCGCCCGCGCGGGCACTCGGCCGCCGTCGGTGGGGGCGGCGGCCCCCCCCGTGTGGCCCGCACCTCGACGGGAAACCGTACCAGTCCGGGGACCGGAATCCGATTGATCAGGGTCGGCGTGAAGCGCAGGAGGCGCACCGTGCTCAGGGCCGCCCGATCGAAGGCCGGATCGCCCGAAGGAATCCGCACCTTGAACGCCGTGAGCGACCCATCAGGTCGGATGAGGAACTGCAACACCGCTCGGCCGGGCGGGGCGCTCGAGGACTGGAGCGCAGCCGTGAAGCGACGCACATCCGCCTTGCTGCGTACCATCGCCGGGCACTCGAGCGCCGGGGCCAGTCGCAGGCGCGCCGCCTCGTTCAGATCGATCCGAATGAGCAGCCGCTCGGCGATCCGACGTCGCAGCGCTTCGAGCAGGGCGGCGCGGATCGGCCCCCGGAGAGAGTCCGGCAGCGTCGTCTCGACGATGACGAGACTGTCCGGGCGTGGGCCATACTCCTCGTGCCACGCGGTATCCGCGGGCCAGAAGGCGAGGGCCGCTACCACGCTCCGCCCCCGCGCACCGAAGCGGGCTACGGCGCGGCCGAGCGCGGCCGTATCGAACAGCGCCTCGACCGCCGGAAGCGGTTTCTTGCTGACGGAGCACTTTTGGCCGCGCGGAGGCCGCCAGGGAGCGAGGAACAGGCTGCGGGGATCGATGCGGGCGGGCGCGCAGGCGACCTGGCCGATAACGGCGAGCGTGCCAATCCCCAAGGCGACGCGCCTCATCGGCCGAGGTCTTCGTAGGTCTTGCACGAGCTGACCGCGTCCGTGCTATCCGACACGCCCAAGCCCGCCACGATTCTCGCCGGGCTGAAGCGAATCGGCACATGAGCGGCGCGAACCGGGACCGGGGCATCCTTGCGGCCTGTCCGGAACGCCACGTTGACGACCTGCAACGACTCGAGGTCGGGGTCCTGCTGGCGCAGGAACCTCCCGACCCGCAGCGCGAGAGCAACCTGCGCCTGGCAGGACGCGATCGACAGCACCGAGTCCGCGACCGTCACGGTCAGTATGACTCCGTCTGTCAGCGACACGCCGATATGGGTTTCCGCGAACTCGCGGTGCAACGCGATGGCGAGCC
>JBGQHV010000292.1:0-3034 GCA_041498155.1 Gemmatimonadota bacterium
CACAGCTTCGTCATGCTCACCGCCGGCGCACGGCATACATGTGGGTTGACCGGGGACGGCAGCGCCTGGTGCTGGGGCGACAACGGCGCGGGACAGCTCGGGGACGGCAGCACGCGCGGCGCCAACACGCCGCGGCAGGTCACGGGCGGCGTCAAGTTCCGCTCGCTCGCGGCGGGATCCGAACACACCTGCGGCCTCGCGACCGACGGCAAAGTGTACTGCTGGGGTGACGGATTCTCCGGGCAGCTGGGCCGCGGCGCCCTCGAGAGCCAGACCGAACCGGTCGCCGTCGACGTCAACGTGAAATTCACGGCGCTCGCGGCCGGAGGAAAGCACGTCTGCGCGATCGCCGTGGGGGGGCGGATCTATTGCTGGGGCGCCAACGTGGCCGGCGAGATCGGGGACGGCAGCAAGACCGAGCGCGACCGGCCGGTCCTCGTGCCGGGGGCGCGCCCCTACGCCGCGCTCACCGCGGGGCCGGAACACACCTGCGCCCTGACCGACACCGGCGATACCTTCTGCTGGGGACGGAACAAGGACGGGCAGCTGGGCGACGGCTCACGGGTCGATCGCACCGCGCCCGTCAAGATCGCGATCGATCAGCCGCTGGTATCAGTGAGCGCGGGCGGTACACACACCTGCGGTGTGTCGCGCAGCCAGGCGGTGGTGTGTTGGGGCGGAAACGCCCGCGGTCAGCTCGGCGATGGGACAGTCACCGGCCGGCCCAGTCCGGCGCCGGTCCAGGCGCAGTAGACGACGTCACCGTTCATTTCACCAAGGGAGAAATCGTGTTCATGATCAACCGGATCCGTAGGGCGCTGGTCATCGGCGGTGGTCTGCTCGGCATGACGCTGCTGTTCCCACGCGCCGGCCAGGCACAAGGGAAGCTCGAGCTCACGCCATTCTTCGCGAGCTACTACGCGCTCACGACCATGAGCAACGATGCGAACAACGACGGGTCGAACGTGCGGATCCAGCAGCTCTCCGCCCCGACCTACGGCGGCCGCATCAGTTACTGGGTGTCGCGCACCATTGGCATCGAAGCGGCCGCGGGATACACGACGAGCGGACTGCGCGCCTTCACCAAGGATACCTCGTCCGGCGGGCTCTCCTTCGCCGTGGCGGGCAACGTGCTGCTGGCGAGCGCGCGCGTGCTGTACCGGCCCGCCCGCACGAACCTCCATCTCATCATCGGCGGCGGCATCGTGCATCGTGGCGGGCAGTTTTGGAAGGACAGCCACACGAACTTGAACACGAAGGTATCCTCCCCGGCCCTGATCCTGGGCGCGGGCGTGCGGGCCTCCGTCACCCCAAAGTTCGCATTGAACGTGTCGCTCGAGGGGAACGTCTATTCGTTCGATCCGGACGGCACCGACCCCCTCAAGTCGAAGGTGCAGGCGGACGTGCTGCTGGCGATCGGCGTGCCGCTCACACTGGGCCACTAACCGCGCCGCAACTCCTGCTCCAAACGGGTCCCGGCTCCGGCCGGGACCCGTTGTTTACAGGCGTCCCAGGTTGGTGGTGATTCCCAGGAACAGCGCGGCGGGGCTGCCGCTCCCCAACCCGGCGATGCCACCGCCGTCCAGCACCACCCACCGCGCCGGCGCGAACGTCAGAGCACCGAGCACCCCCGCCTGCCGGGCGCCCGCGCCTCCCGCCGAAATGCGAAACACCTCCCCTGCCACTCCCCAGCGGCCGAGCCCACGTCCGAACGAGGCGGTCGTGAGCCACTGTGGCCGGCCAGCGCCCAGCCCCAAGGGGCCGGCGTTGAGGTCCACGTCGACCCCTCCGGGTCCGTCGGCACTCACCACACCGACGAGCTGGCCCAGCACCCGTCCTGCGCCGAGGCCCGCGCTTTTCCTGCCGGTGGGTGCCGTCGCGCCGGACACCAGGGCGACGGCCACTCGATCGGACACCGCGGCCCGGAGTTTCAGCGCGGCGCCCCAGTCACCAGGACCGTGCCCGGGGCCGGTACGCAGGAAAAGCGGTCCGAACAGGGCGAGCTGCATGTGTGGGGTGATTCCGATCTTCACATTGACGTCCCAGCTCGTCGCCTGGCCGAGGCCATTGGCGCCGCGCGCCGAGATTCCTTGCTCGATTTCGATGTAACCGGGGGCGACGGCGTACGCGTGGGTTGCGACCGTGGGGCGCTCGGGATTCGCCGCGCGGGGCGATTGACCGGCCAACACGCCCGGGACCATCAGAACTCGAACGAATCCTAAAACTCGTTTGCGCGCGTCGTGCATTCCAAAAATGTAGCGCGTCTCCTGAAAGTGATGCGGTGCTGCGACTCTGGCGCCGCCGCGAGGGCGAAGCTAAATCGCTTGCCGTGACAACGCCGACCCCCGCCGAGACCTGGACGCTGCGCGTCGTCGACGCCGAAACGCGCGCGCCGGTTCCGGGGGTTCCGGTCAGCCTGCTGGACGCGGACGGCACACCCGCCGGCTACTGGGTGAGTGACGCAGCGGGAACGGTCGCCATTCCGCGGCTCGACGCCACCCGCGTCCATCTGCGCGTCGGGTTGCGGAGCGAGCCGCCCACGGAGATCGCCGCGGCGCTGTTGGACGCGGGCACGGCCGAGGTCGCAGCTCCCCGCACCCTCCTCCCCGCCACAACGGGCGAACGCCTCCCAGCGACTGCAGGCCGCAACCCGCCGCCGGCGGAAACCGACACGGGCGCGCTGACGCTGCGGTTCTCGCGCATCGTGATGCTGCCGCTCGACCCGGAACGCTCGGGGGGGGCGCTCACTGCCGGACCGGTGGACTTTTTCGAGCCACCCACGCCGTCCGCGGCGGGGCTCCGCTATGGGGCGTTGCTCGAGATGGAGCTGTACTGGCAATCGCAGGGCTACCTGGCCGGCGATCTCTTGTATACCGGGACGTTGGCGCCGGGAGAGGAGCTGGCGTTCGAGGTGTTCGACGCGCGCTGGCGCTGGAGCTGGGGTCCCACGCGCGCGGCGTCGCGTCCCGCGCGCCCTGTCGAGCTGATGGCCCGATTGATCGCGGGCTCGGCGCTGGCGAACGCGCTGGCGAGC
>JBGQHV010000293.1:0-3000 GCA_041498155.1 Gemmatimonadota bacterium
AGGAACAGGATGGCGGGGTTGGTGGGACGCACCGAATGGAAGATGTCGCCCGCGATCACCACCAGATCGGGCCGCTGCTCCAGCAGATCGTCCACCGCCCGCGAGAACGCCTGCGCGACGTCGGCCTCACGCTGGTTCGCGCCGCGCGGCGTCTGGCGGTCGAACTGGCGGAAGCCGAGATGGAGATCGGCGAGGTGCGCGAGCCTCATCGCCTCAGGGTGACTCGACCAGCCGCGTCGCGGCGTGCTGCTCCACCCGCATCGCCATGCCCTGCGGCCCGAAGAATCCTCCGGTCACGTTCAGGTGAATCGTGCCCCCGAGCGACCCGCTGACCACCGCGCCGCGCGTGAGCGAAAAGACCTGCTCGCCGGTGATGCCGCCCCGCAGCGTGACGGTGACCGTTTGTCCCCCGAAATTGAATTGCAGCGGGCGGTCCGGCAGAGCCGTTTCGACTCCCAGCAGCACGGTAGTATCCCCACGGGCCACGCTGATCGACCGCACGGTGATCCGGCTCTCGACGGTGAGCAGCGAGCCGCTCGCGAGCTGCGCGAATGGCAGCGCGGTCTCGTTGGTCCAGCCATCCCCCGGACCGACGGCCTGGTCGGGAAACGGCAGCGCCGCCGCCCGGACGCCGAGCTGCACCTGCTCCCGCACGAGGACGGGCAGACGGTTGAGCGACGAGAGGTCGTTACGCACCAGGCGCAGCTGATCGTCGAACACCGCGGAGATCCGCAGCCCGCGCAGGTCGGCCGCCGCGGCGGCGGCTGCGGACGGGCTCATCATCGGACTCGCCACGCCGGACGAGTCGAGCGTCATCGTGACGGGGATGCCGTCGGCCGCCCGGACGCCCACCGCCTGCGAGAACGCGAGCGTCATCGAGGTGAGGGTGGCGGAATCGGCGACGGTGGCCGTATCGGGCGCGAAGCGCGAGGTCTGCTCGAGCACGTAGTGGTACACGGCCCCCGCGGGCGGATGGTAGCGCAGCGGGATCTTCGTCGTCACCGGGGTCGGCGGTTGTTCCCGGCCCTTGCAGGCGAGCGCAACGGCGAGCAACAGACACACAACGCGCATGGGTCTCCCTTGGATCAGTAAGGCTCTTCGGGGATCGGGTTGAGCGGCGGAACCGCCGCGCGTTCGCGCGCCGCTTCGGGCGCCACCCGGCCGCCCAGCCGCCGGCGCAGCGTCGCGAGGAGATCCGCGGGCCGCTCGCGGCGGACCGCCCCCAAGGCGCGCCGCACGTCCGCCTCTTCCCGCCCGGCGATCAAATCCTTCACCTGGTTGGGCCGCACGCCGGGATCCAGCCGGGTGAGCTGCCGGGCAACCGCGTCCTCGAACGGCAGGTCCTGCGCCGGCGGGTACCGCTCCACGCCGTCCCGCCCGCGCAGCACCGGGGGGCGCGGAAAGCGGACGAAGATCGGCTGCGTGAAGTGCGGATGGCGCAGCATCAGCTCTCCCACCGGCAGCGTGGCGAGCTTGATCTTGGTCGCGGGCGACAGCACCTGATACCCCGGGGTGGCCAGCTCGTCGGCGTCCATCCGGCCGAACACCTGCGTGGCCGCGTTCCCCACCACCCGCCGGTGCACCTGCGAACGAAACTGCTCGGCGCCGAACAGCACCAGCCCCAGGTACCGGCCGCGCTCCGAAATGTCGAGCAGCATCTTCTTCACGTAGGTCTCGGCGCCGTCCGCCGGCGCGTACTTGTTCAGCTCGTCCACGAAGACGGCCACCGCGTCCACGCCGAGGTCGCGGCGCTCGAGGTGCTCGCGCAGCTTGGAGACGACGCGGGCGAAAACGAGATCCTGCCCGAGCGGGTCCACGTTGGCCACGTCGATGACGTACACCGCGCGGTCCTCGAACCGGCCGAACGGCAGGTCGCTCGACGGACCGTCATCGGTGACCAGCCCCTTGCAGCGGGTCGACACGTTGCCGAGCCGGTTGCGCACCTTGCGGATCGTCGCGATGTGGTGCGTACGCCAGATGTCGCCCCGGCTGGCGTTCTCCAGGCCGTCGAAGATGCTGCGGAACAACCGCTCCAGATCGGCGAACGTCTCGACCCGGTGCTGCCCGCCGAAGCCGTCCTCGAAGTCGCGCCGCACCACCCGATCGGCCAGGAAATCGATGAACGCGTCGGCTTTGGCGTCGATGTCATCGCGGTTGAGCAGCACCTCGGCGAAGTCCAACACTTCGGTGAGCCCCCACACGAGCGGCTCGACCGCGCCCACGAGGTCGCCGTGGGTGCGGAGCGTGTTGAGGTTGACGCCGTCGGCCTTGAAGGGCGCGTAGTAGCGCACCCGATCGAACGGCGCCGGGTCCACGCTGAGCCGGGCGTAGCGGCGGCGATCTTCCTCTTCCAGCGTCCCGGCGTGATCGAGAAAGAGGAGGTCGGGACCTTTCACGTTGAAGCAGACCGCCGCGATCCTGCCGCGGTGCGGCGGGAAATGCTGGAACAGCGCGCCGAGCAGGAACTCGACCGCGCTCGTCTTGGTGGCGAGGCCGGAGACCCCGGAGATGTTGAGGTGCGCCGCCTCCGGTCCGACCAGGAAGTCGGCGTCTAGATACACCGGCGATTCGAGCCCGCCCGCGGTATAGAGCCCGACGGGAATCGCCGTGGGCCGCGCGCCGTGCAGGTAGGCGTCCATGCGGAGCGCCAGCGCCACATCGGCGTCGGTCGCCATGTGCACGTCCCCGAGCGGCACCGGCTGCAGCGGCTCCTCCGGCATCTGCCGCAGGACCGCGGCCGTCCACAGGCGGATCTCGGCCCGCGCCGTCGGCGCGCCCGCGGCGCGCGCGGGGTCGCCCTCGGCGCCGATCACATCGTGCAATGGCGACGCGAGATCGGAGTAGGCGAACCCATCGGTGACGACGCCGTACACCACCCGTCCCTCGTTCCCCTTCCCCGTTCCCCCTCCCTCGACTCTGACGATGGCCCCGATCCCGACACTCGTCTCGGTCGCCGTCCAGAAGTGGAACTGGTGCGGCGTGGCGGGTTTTTGCTCGGTG
>JBGQHV010000294.1:0-2977 GCA_041498155.1 Gemmatimonadota bacterium
CGCTCGGCCAGGGCGAAGCTCCCGGGATGCCCCATCTGGAATCCCGGCGCGTAGTCGAGCCGCGCCGCGGCATCGGCGATGGCGCGTACGATCGGCTCGCGCGTGTGGCCCGCGTTCACGCACCACAGTCCGGCGGTGCCGTCGAGGACCTGCCGGCCGTCGGCCGAGGTGTAGTACATGCCCTTGGCCGCGACGAGCAGCCGCGGCGCGCGCTTGAACGCGCGGTTCGCGGTGAAGGGCATCCAATGGGCATCGAGTGATGGCGTGGCCTGCGTGGTGTCCGGCATCGTGACTCCCTACTGCGCGTAGCGCAGTACGTCGTAGAGGTAATGCACTCCGAATCCGAGGGTGGCGACGCTTACGCGCTCGTCGTTTCCGTGCACGCCGCGCTGCGCGTCGGCCTTCTCGGTCTTGAACGGGTCGAATCCGTAGGTGACGATTCCCAGGGCGCGGTAGGTGGGGCGGTCGGTGGCGCCGGTCAACATCGGCGTGGTGACCTGCGCGCCCGGATCGCGCTCCCGCGCCGCCCGTTCGATGGCGCGAAACAGATCGGTGTCGGTCGGACTTTCGAGCGGCGCCTTGGGGGGGAACATCGTCTGCCAGCGCACCGTCGTGTCCCCGACCACCCGCACCAGCTCGGCGCGCACGGCCGCCGTGTCCTGATCGGGCAGGAGGCGGATGTCGATCTCGGCGGACGCTTCCGCGGGAATTACGTTCGTCTTGTTCGACCCGCTCAGGACGGTGAGCGAGATGGTGTTCCGGAGGATCGCGTTCCAATACACGTTGTCGGTGAGCCACGCGCGGGCCGCCGAGTCAGCCACGGCCGTCGCGACGTCGGCCAGCCAGCCGCGCTCCCGCCCGGTGTACTGCGGGGCGATGTCGCGGAAGTACTTGGCTACCCCCGGTGTCACGTGGAGCGGCGTCTCATAGTGCCCCAAGCGTGAGAGGGCGTCCACCAGGTGCGGCACGGGGTTCTGCTTGGTAGGACGCGAGCCGTGGGATGGCGTGCCGTGCACCGTGATGCGTTGCCAGAACGCCCTCTTCTCGGCGACGCCGACGCCATAGTAGGCGAGCGTGCCGTTGTCGACGAGGTTGTCGCCGCCTTCGGTCATCAGGAACTCGACGTCCCGCAACAGGTCGGCGTGCCGTTGCACGAACACTTCGGCGCCGCGCCCCTCCACCTCTTCGTCGGCGTTGCCGATGAACACGATGTCGCGGTCGAGCAGCGCGCCGCTGCGCTTCAGGGCGACCAATGCCATGAGCTGGACCATTCCCTCGCCCTTCATGTCGAGCGCGCCGCGGCCCCACACGTATCCGTCCCGCACCGTGCCCGCGAACGGATCGACCGACCAGAACTGGCGCATCACCGGGACGACATCCAGGTGATTCACGAGCGCGATCGCTTTCTTCGTTCCGCTCGAGCGCAGCCGCGCGTACAGGTTGGCCCGCCCTGGACCAAGCTCGGCCGTGTCCAGGATCTGGGCCTCGATGCCTTCGCGTGCCAGCAGCTGCTGGAGGAACCGGGCAGCCGCGAGCTCGTTGCCGGGCGGGTTGGTAGTGTTGACCGCCAGGTAGGCCGACAGGTTGCGGACCGCCTCGGCGGCGAGGGAGTCCCAGTTGAGGACCCGCGTCGGCGTCTGGGCGAGCAGGGGAGCGGCGCCGAGCAGCAGGACGGCGCAGGAGCGCAGGATTCGCATGGCGGCAGTTGTCGTGAGAGGTGGCGTGAAACTGGGGGAAGGGACTCGAGCTCGCAAGCACCTAGGGCTTCCGCAACCGGTAGTGCCCGACCAGCCACTCGGTCCCGTCCCGGTAGGCGAACAGCTCGGCACAGGCGAGGAAGAACACCCGCCACCGTTCGACCCAGAGCGGCGCTGCGTCTCCATACACGTCCGTGAAGGTCTGCAACACCTCCGCCCGCCGTGCATTGAGGTTCCGCGCCCACGCCTGGGCCGTCCGGGCGTAGTGCTCGCCGCCCACTTCCCAGGTCTTCTCGAGCACCAGCGGCTCCTGGAAACGCGGCAGGAGATCTAGCGACGGCATCAGGCCGCCGGTGAAGAAGTGGCGTCCCAGCCAGTTGCCGGCACCCGCGGTGTCGAACGCGTACGCGTAGCGCCGGTGACAGAAGACGTGCACGAACAACTTCCCGCCCGGGTCGAGCCACCCCGCGATACGTCGCATCAGCTCGCGCCAGTTGTGCATGTGCTCGAACATCTCGACGCTCACCACCCGGTCGAATCGTCCCTCGATCGCGAACGTGTTCATGTCGGCGGTCAGGATCTCGAGGTTGGCCGGGGCGCGGGCCGCGATGAATTCGCGCTGCGGGGCCGAGTTCGACACGGCGGTGATCCGGCTGTTGGGATAGCGGCGCGCCATCCAGAGCGACAGCGATCCCCAGCCGCAGCCGAGCTCCAGCACCCGCTGGCCGTCGGCGAGCTGGGCGCGGCTGCCCGTCAGCTCGAGCATCTGCGCTTCGGCCTGATCCAGGGTCTCGATCCCCTCGGGCCAGTACGCCGAGCTGTACTTGAGGTGCGGGCCCAACACCAGCTCGAAGAATGCCGGCGGGATTTCGTAGTGCTGCCGGTTGGCGGCCTCGGGGACCAGCGCGATGGGCCCCTGCGCGAGCCCCCCGTCGAGCGCGCCGGGCGCGCGGCGCGCTTCCTCCCGCAGTCGTTGGGCGAGGAGCCGCCGGATACCCCAGCGCAGCAGCCGGTCCGGGATGACTCCCCGCTCGGCCAGGGCGAGCGGGAGCAAGAGGATCACGCTAGGCCCGCTTGGGGAACCAGGGGAAGAAGACGCTCGTCTCCCGCTGGTAGGCGCGGTAGTCGTCGCCGCGACTGCGCAGCGATTGCTGCTCGGTGAACGGAATCCCTGTGAGGCGGAACAGGAAGAGCAGCATCAACGCCGGGCCCAGCCAGGTGAGCCAGGCGCCGTGGCCGATGAGCACGTAGGTGAACCAGTGCGTCCACTCGAAGAAGTA
>JBGQHV010000295.1:0-2967 GCA_041498155.1 Gemmatimonadota bacterium
CTCTGGGCAGCCTGGAATTACCACCTCGGGACGGACCCCGCAGCGCCGGCCGCCGTCACCTACAACATGAACATTCTGCAGACGCTCGCGGCGCCGGTCACGTTCTGCGTGACGTTGAACCGGACCGCCGACGTGGCGCCGGACCTGGTGCTGCGGCGATTCACCTACCACCACCCGGTCTTCAGTCACGCGGGGATGCGCGCCCAGCAGCGACACGCCGAGATCAGCGGCGTGAACCGCACGAGCTATTGCGGGGCGTACTGGGGATACGGGTTCCACGAGGACGGCGTGCGGAGCGCGCTCGCCGTGTGCCGGCGGCTGGCGCCCGGGATCGCGTGAACAGCGCGATCTATGCGGGCGCGGTGCAGCACCGGCGGCTGCGGCCCGCGCCGCACGCGTTCCGCTTCCACTTGTTCATGATGTACTTGGACCTGGACGAAGTGCCCGCGGTGCTGGACGGCCGGTGGCTCTGGTCGGCGCGACGGGTGGCACCGGCGTGGTTCCGCCGCGCGGACTATCACGGTGATCCGTCGATGCCCCTCGCGGAGTCAGTACGCCAGACGGTGGCACGCCATACGGGGGTGCGGCCGGCCGGGCCGATCCGGCTGCTCACGCATCTGCGCTATTACGGCTACTGCTTCAACCCGGTCAGCTTCTACTACTGCTTCGACGCGCACGATACGCGGGTGGACGCGATCCTGGCCGAAATCACCAACACGCCATGGAAGGAGCGCCACGCCTACGTGCTGCCGCGCACGCCGTCCATGAACGGGGTGATGCGGTTTCGCTTCGAGAAGGCGTTTCACGTTTCCCCCTTCATGCCGATGAACCAGCGCTACGATTGGCGCTTCTCGTCGCCCGGCCACCACCTCGCCGTGCACATGGAGAACACCGACACGCAGGGACGGATCTTCGACGCGACCATGTCGCTCACGCGGCGGGAGATCACCGGAGCGGCGCTGGCACGCGCCCTGCTTGCGTATCCTTGGATGACGGCCAGCGTCGCCACGGCAATCCACTGGAACGCGCTGAAGCTCTGGCTCAAGGGCAATCCCTACGTCCCCCATCCCGCCGGGGGATCCGCATGACTCTGCTCGACACCCTAACCCGCAGACTGCTGCTCGACCGCCTCGGCCGGCTCACCCATGGACGTCTCGTTGTGGCGGAGCCACACGCGTCCTGGGAGTTCGGTCCCGGACCGGCGCCCGCCGCGCGGCTCACCGTGCGCGATCCGCGCTTCTACCGCGCGGTGTGCCTCGGCGGCCACCTCGGCGCGGTCGAGGCGTACCTCGACGGGTGGTGGGACACCGACGATCTGACCGCGCTGGTGCAGCTGATGGTCCAGAACCGCGCCGTGCTGGACAGCCTCGAAACGGGGTGGGCGCGGCTCGCGCTGCCGCTGCGGCGGGTGTGGCATGCGTGGCGCCGCAACTCGCGGACCGGCAGCCGCCGCAACATCGCCGCGCACTACGATCTCGGGAACGACTTCTTCGCCGAGTTTCTCGACGAGACGCTCACCTACTCCTGCGGCATCTTCGAGCGCCCCGATGCGAGTCTGCGGGACGCCTCGATCGCCAAGTACGAGCGGCTGTGCCACAAGCTCGACCTCGGGCCCGCCGATCACGTGCTGGAGATCGGCAGCGGCTGGGGCGGTTTCGCCCTGCACGCCGCCGGGACCCGCGGCTGCCGCGTCACGACGACGACGATCTCGCGGGAGCAGCACCGGCTCGCACTGGAGCGGGTCGGGGCGGCCGGCCTGGCGGACCGCGTGACGGTGTTGCTCCAGGACTACCGTGACCTCGCCGGCCGCTACGACAAGCTCGTGTCGATCGAGATGATCGAGGCGGTGGGTCACCGGTTCTACCGGACGTTCTTCCGCAAGTGCGCCGAGCTGCTCAAGCCCGGCGGCCGCATGGCGCTGCAGACGATCACGATCGATCCGCGCTTCTATCACCGCGCGCGGCGCGAGGTGGACTTCATCAAGCGCTACATCTTTCCCGGCGCCAACATCCCCTCCGTCCCCGTGCTGCAAGAGGCGGCGGAGCGGCACACCGGGCTCGCGCTCGTGCACCTCGAGGACATCACGCCGCACTACGCCGAGACCCTCAAGCACTGGCGCCAGAACTTCCTCGCCCGCTGGGACCGGCTGCGCTCGCAGGGGTTCTCCGAGGAATTCCGCCGGTTGTGGGAGTTCTATTTCTGTTACTGCGAAGGGGGCTTTCGCGAACGGTTCCTGGGCGACGTCCAGATGCTGTTCACGCATCCGGAAGCCCCGGCGTGATCCGCCTCCTGCTGCAGGGCTGGGCCGTCCTCGCGATCCTGATGGCGCTGCTCTGGCTCCGGCAGGTGCAGACCCGGAACGCCACGTCGGTGGACGCCGCCTGGTCGGGGGGGATGGGCGTGCTGGCCGTGTGGTACGCGCTGCTCTCGGACGGCGAACCGGCGCGCCGCCTGCTCGCCGGCGGCCTCGCGCTCATCTGGGCGGCCCGGCTCGCCTGGCACCTGATCTCCGACCGCGTGCTCGGCCGCCCCGAGGACGGGCGCTATCGCGCGATGCGCGAGCACTGGGGCCCCCGGGCGCCGCTTTTCTTCTTTTTCTTCTATCAGGGTCAGGCGATGGTCGCCACGCTCTTCTCCGTCCCGATCCTCGCCGCCATGCGCGGCGGGCCGCTCGACGGCTGGGCGGTCGCGGGCGTGTTGGTGTGGGTGGTCGCGGTGGGCGGCGAGACCATCGCCGACCGGCAGTTGGCCCGATTCCGCGGTGAACCCGCGAACCGCGTCAAGACCTGCCGCACGGGTCTGTGGCGTGTCTCGCGCCACCCGAATTACTTCTTCGAGTGGACGCACTGGTTCACCTACGTGCTCATCGGCCACGGCGCCTGGCTCACCTGGCTGGGCCCGGCGTTGATGCTGCTCTTCCTGTTCCGCCTCACAGGGATTCCGTTCACCGAGCAGCAATCGCTGCGC
>JBGQHV010000296.1:0-2961 GCA_041498155.1 Gemmatimonadota bacterium
GGGATCTTCCCGGGCCGCCGCCTCGTCCCTCCTGCCGCGTCCCTACTTATTCCCCCGTCAGCATCCTGCGCCGCAAGATATTCAGCCGCCGCTTCAGCGAGCCGTCGTACACCCGGTCGCCGACGCGCACCACCACACCGCCCAGGATGCGCGGATCGGGCCGGAAATGGGCTCGCACTTCCTTGCCCAATACCTTCCCCAGACGCTCGATGATGCGCTGCTGCAGACTCGCGTCGGCGGGCACGGACAGCGTCACGCCGGCGTGCACCCGGTTCTCCTTCACGTCCACCAGCGCCTGGTAGGCCAGCGCGATGTCCTGCAGCAGCCCCTGGCGCCCACGCCGCACCACCGCCCCGAGAAAGCGCACGAACTCGACCGGCGCCGCGCCCTCGAGCGCCTCGGCGAGCAGCCGGATCTTCACCGCCTTCGTCACGCGCGGCGAGTCGAGCACGACCGCGATCGTCTCGTCCGACTGGATCGCGCCCGCCACCGCGTCCATCAGCCGGCCGATCGGCTCGACCTGGCCGAGCTGCTCGGCGGCCGTCAGCAACGCCTCGGCGTAGTTCTTGGCGATGGTCGCGTTCTTCAATGGCGCTCGAGCGTCGCCAGGTAGTCCAGCACGAGGCGCCGGTTGGCGTCGCTGTCGAGATTCGCCTCGACCAGCTTCGACGCCGCGGCGATCGACAGATCCACCGCCTCCTGCCGCAGCGCCAGGATCGCCTTCTCCTTCTCGGCTTCGATCTCGCGCCGCGCCCGCTCGAGCAGCTGCTCCTGCTCTTCGCGGGTTTTCGCCAGGAGCAGTTCCCGCTCCTTCTGCGCCACGCTCTTGGCGCCCGCCATGATCTCCTGCGCCTCGGCGCGCGCCTGGGCGAGCGCTTGGCGGTGCTCCTCCAGCAGGCGAGCGGCCTCGGCGTTGGCTTTCTCCGCGTCCGCCAGCTGCTTGGCGATGCGCGCCTCACGCTCCTCGACCATTTTGAGCAGCGCGGGCCACCCCAGACGCCACAACACCAGGCACAACACCCCGAAGATGAGGATCGTCCAGAACATCATCCCCGTGTTGATGCTGAACGGGCTGAACTCCTCCGCCGCGGTGGGCTCCTGCAGCAGCAGCAACAGGAGCGGCATCACTTCATCAGCTTGAAGAGCAGCGCGAACACCAGCGCCGCGAGCCCCACGCCTTCGACCAGGGCGGCGGTCAGGATCATCGCGCCGCGGATGTCGCCCGAGGCCTGCGGCTGGCGCGCGATCGCCTCGACCGCCCGGCCACCGATCTGGCCGATGCCGATGCCGACGCCGATCACGGCGAGCCCGATGCCGATGCCGGCGCCGAGCAGGGCGTTCGTGTTCTTGGCGGCGAGCACGACATCGCTCACCGGAGCCTGGAGCAGCATCAACGCGTGGAGCATGGATCTTCCTCTAGAGAGGTGTGAGCATCAATGAGCGTGCTGCATCATTCCGATGAAGACGGACGTCAGGAGCGCGAAGATATACGCCTGCAGGAAGGCCACCAGCAGCTCGAGCGCCATCATGCCCAATACGAACAGGACCGAGCCGGCAGCCACCGCCCAGCTGCTGAAGATGAAGATCAGGCCGAGCAACGCCAGGATCACGAAGTGCCCCGCCGTCATGTTGGCGAACAACCGCAGGCAGAGCGCGAACGGCTTCACGAGCTTGGAGATGAGCTCGATCGGCGTCATGAGCATCGCCATCGCCACGGCGCCGCCCCCCCGCATTCCCGGCGGGACGAAGACGATCGTCTTGAGGTAGCCCTTCGGCCCGAGGGCGAAGAACCCCGAGATCTCGGTGATGAAGAACGTCAGCAGCGCCAGCGTTCCCGTCACGACGATGTTGCCGGTCGGCGTAGCCCCCCACGGAAGGAGGCCCAGCAGGTTGCAGTAGAGGACGAAGAAGAAGAGCGTGAGGATGTAGGGGGCGAACTTCGCCCCGTTGTGCCCGATGTTGGCGATGGCGATGTCGTTCCGCACGAACAACACGAGCCCCTCGATCGCGGCGCCGAACCCCGATGGCGCCTTCCCCTCCCGGTGGCGCCGCTGTACCTGCCGCCCGGCGTACCACACCGTGGCCAGGATGAGGAGCGCCGCGAACGCCATGAACACCACGTGGCGGGTCGGCGAGACGTCCACCCCGAACAGGATCCAGCCGGTGGGCAGGTGCACCTCGCCCACGAACGGCACCTCCAGCACACGGCTGTCCGCCGTGTGGCGGAAGATCATGGCGCCGATGTCGGGTTCTTGCATCATTTCAGGAACCTGATCTCCAGGAACAGGAGCGGCAAGAGCACGCCCAGAAACCCGAGTGTCGTCGCCAACAACGGCAGCGCGGCCCGATGCGTCGCCGCCACCGCCAGCAACCCGCCGAGCGACAGGGCACGGATCCCCATCCCGCCGAACCACCGCGCCAGAAAGATCGGCTGCGGCGCGTCCATCGCCGGCTTGAGCAGCGCCACCGCCGCGAGCTGCGCCGCGAGCGCCACGCTACCACCGATCACGGCTCCCATCCCCCCCGCCCATCCCATCACGGCGATCAACGCCAGCCCGACCCCGAGCAGCGCGCCGTAGCCCCTCACCCGTCCCCCGTCCCCCGTCCCCGTCGTTTCTTCTCCGCGGCGGACTCGGCGGTGACCCGGTAGTAGATGCTCATGAACCCGGCGAAGCCCCCCAGGAACCCGCCCGCGATCGCGAACAGCGGCCGCGTGTGCAGCCAGCCGTCCACCAGCCACCCCAGGGCGCCGAACCCCAGAATCGCGAAGGCGAATCCGAAGCCCATCGCGAAGTACTCGTAGCCCTGACCGTAACTGCGCGAATCGTTGCCTGGATCGTCGTGTGCCATTGCGACGCGCGAAAGCTACGCGCTTGTGAACTTTTTCGCAAGCAAACGGTCAGGGGTGCAACTTTATGTGGCACTTGGGAGTACGATGTAGTATCCTACGCACCCTATGAA
>JBGQHV010000297.1:0-2958 GCA_041498155.1 Gemmatimonadota bacterium
CACCACGGCCTCGACCCCCCCGGCGGCCGCGCGGCGAGCGTTCACCACCACCACCGCCGCCGCCCCCAATCCCACCCCCACCCCCAACCCCACCCTCACCGCCCTCGCCACCCTCGCGTCCACGACCACCGCGACCGCCCCGGCCCCGGCCACCGCGCTCGCGCCGCGGTCGCTCTTCGTCATCATGCCCCCGTCCGCTGCCGGGAGCCTCGTTGCCGCTCTGGGGAGCCGGACGTGAGGACACGGGTTCCGTACGGGGCCGGAAGTTTGGGTCCACCTCGACGACGCCGACGCGCGGCGCGACCGGGCTGGCCGGCCGGGGACCGCGCGAGCCGCGACGGAACCGCCCGCCGCGCGCCGGCGCACCACCCAACGGTGTGCCCGGCTGGGAGTACGGCGGTGGTGGCGCAGAGGAGGTCGGCATCGGCGGCTCGTTCTCCTCGGCATCCTCCTCGCGCGGCGGCGTGGCGGCCACGGCCGGCCGCACCTCATCCTCTGGTCGCACCCGGACCGAGTAGGAACCGCCCTCGTCGCGCGATAGATCGATGAGCTCGGCATCGTGCGCCTGACGCAGCAGCTTCGGCATGCTGCGTGAATCGACGCGCCGCGTTCCCTCGGGGGCGAGCTCGTTCATCGTCTCCCGGACGGTCTCGACGGTGACCTCCTGCTCTCCGCCCAGCCGGCCCAGCGCCTGCTTGAGCAACCCGAACGCGTCGCCCACCAGGGACCCGCGGCGCGGCGCGCGAGCCGCTTCGGGCGCGGGTGCCGGTGCCGGTGCCGCTTCCGCGGCCCGTACCCCAGGGGTCGCGGCGGCGTCGCCGGTCCGCTGGCCCAGGGAGATCTCGTACTGTCCGTTGTCGAGACGGGCCGTGGCGATCAGGCCGCGGTGCGCCGCCTCCTGGACGAACTTGCTGAAGCGCGAGAAGCCGACGTCCTTTTCGTCGAACGCCGGGTCGATCTCCTGCATCACCTGCTTCAGGCGGTCGGAGCGCATCACGTCGTTGTGGGCGGTCATCTGCTTGGTCGCTTCGACCACGAGCTCCCACGGATCGTGCCGCACGTAGTTGATGTCGGACTCCTTGGTGAGTCCGGCCAGCTCGTTGTAGGAGAAGTACTCGTCGCAGTTCTGGATCAAGAGGTCGGAGGACGACTCGCGGATCCCGACCCCGATCACGTACTTGCCGTATTCCTTGAGCTTGATGACGAGGGAGGAAAAGTCGGAATCCCCCGACAGCAGGATGAAGGTCCCGATCTCCGGCCGGGTGAAGACCAGCTCGAGGGCATCGACCGCGAGGCGGATGTCCGTGGCGTTCTTTTTGGTGGCTCCGTATGCCGGCGCCCAGATCATGTCGATCGACGAGGCGGTCAGCGGCGCGACGTACTGTGGATAGCGCCGCCAGTCGGCGTATGCGCGCTGGACCGCGACTTTGCCCTTGATCAGATCCGACGACAACAGGCGCTTCAGCTCGGTCTGTAAATCCGAGCGAATGCCCATCGTCACGTTGTCGAAATCGATCAGGAGCGCCGCGTTGGGAGCGTGGGTGGGAGGTTCTTTGTAGGGTGGCCGGGCGAGATGCGCCGGCGGCTGTGTGGTCATGTGTGTGTGCTTTGACTCCTGATGCCCGCCCCGTGCGCGTTTCCTGGGCCGCTCTGTCCGTTCCCGATCAGCGGACAGGCGCCTCGCGCATCCGGCGGAGCCTCGAGATGTGATCGGCGACCCATCGCGCTATGCGCGTCTGCGGTCGTCCGTGGGTCGTGCCCCGCCTTGACTGCTCAAGCCGCGTGAACCGCCATAGAGCCTGCGGCCCGGTACGGCGATCCTGGCGCGTCGTGAGCGACGGCGGGGTGAGTCCGAAAAGGGCAGGGAGCGGGAATCCGGGAGGACCCTCTGGGTGCTCCCTTCCCCGTACTCCACCCGATCCCGGACTCCATCGGGAACCATTGATATTAAACAACTTGCAGCGAAAGGGGAAGCCGCTGCTTTACTCCCCCAGGACCTTGATGATCACCCGCTTCTTCCGCTGACCGTCCCATTCCCCGTAGAACACCCGCTGCCACGGGCCAAAATCGAGCTTCCCCTGGGTGATCGGCACGATCACTTCGTGCCCCACGGTGAGACTGCGCAAGTGGGCCGCCGCATTGTCCTCGCCGGTCTCGTTGTGGCGGTACCGCCCGGGGTCCCACGGGGCGATGGTCTGATCCAGCCACTGCAGGATGTCGTGCCACAAGCCCGATTCATGGTCGTTGACGAATACCGAGGCGGAGATATGCATCGCCGACACCAGCGCCATCCCCTCCTGGACGCCGCTGACCCGGACCTGCTCGGCCACGGTGTCGGTGATGTCGATGATCTCCTGCCGCTGCTTCGTGTTGAACCAGAGATAGTGGGTGTGGCTCTTCATGAGTTCGCTCCCGCCACGTGTCAGTTTGTCGCACCCGCCTCAACCTCCTAGATTGCTGCAAGATATGGCCCTTCCCTTCCGTCGGCGGATTTTTTTCGTCCTGGTGCTCATGGCCGCGGTGCCCACGGGCTTGGCGGTCGTTTCCTGGGTGCTGACGGTGCGCACGTTCGGGCCGACGGCGGGCGCGCGGGCCTCGCTCGAGGAGGTCGCCGCCTCGGCCCGCCGGATGCTCGAAGAGGTCGATACGGTGGGGTTGAGTCCGGCCGGACGGGCCGCGATGCGGGCCCATCTGGACGCCGTGTCACGTGGCGTGAGCTTCGCGCGGCGCGCCGACAGCTATCTCCGCTATTACACGGCCGGCTTGGCCACCGTGGTGATCGCGCTGGGCGGCCTGGTGCTGGTGGCGGCGGTGTACCTGGGTGGCCACCTCTCCCGCCAGCTGTCGCGGCCGATCGACGAGCTGGTCGGCTGGACGCGGTTGATCCGGCAGCACGAGCCACTCCCCGCGGGACCACCGACCCGGGGCGCGCCGGAGTTTGCGTCGCTCAGGCTCGCC
>JBGQHV010000298.1:0-2939 GCA_041498155.1 Gemmatimonadota bacterium
GATCTCGCCCAGGATCAGCCAGCTCATCACGATCGTGACCGGCGGCACGAGGTAGGCGACGGTGGCGAGGCGACTGGCCGCCCCCCGGGACAGCGCGAACGCCCAGGTCGTGAACGCCACCGACGTCGGAAACACCCCCAGATACGCCATCCACGCCAGGGCGGTCGCCGGCGCCGTGCGGACGTCCCGCACGAGCGCCGGGGCATAGGGCAGGCAGCAGAGCGCGCCGATCGTGCAACAGATCCACGTCACCTGCAACGGGGAGAGCCGGGCGAGCACGGGTTTCTGCGCGACGACGCCCGCCGCCGAGGACGTGGTGGCGATCACGCAGAGTAGGATGCCCCATACCGGCGCCTTCCCCGACGTCGTGGCCAGGCCGATGAGGATCACTCCCACGAACGCCACGGCGCCGCCGACCAGCAGGTTGGGCGTCAGTCGCTCCCGCAGAAACACGGCCGCCAGCGCCATGATCATCAGCGGCGCGATGTTGACGACCATGGCGGCCGTCCCCGCATCGACGACGTGCTCCGCGGTGTTGAGTGCGACGTTGTACAAACCGAACCACAGCAGACCCGCAAGAGCGAGGAGCCCGAGCTCCCGTCGCGTCGGACGGAGGGGCCCACGGGACATGAGGAGAGCGCCGAGCAGCACGCTGCCGATGAGCAATCGCCCCAGTGCCAGAGCTCCGGGGGCGAGGCTATTGGTCGTGGCGCGGATGCCGACGAAGGCCGATGACCACAGGCACACCGAGACGAGGGCCGCCGCCAGTGCTTTCCAGTCCCGCGCGGCGGTCTGCTCGCTCATTTCGCGTCCCATGGAGCTCCTCGGGTGAGGGGAGACACTCGCGATCCCTCACCCGAAGATATACCGAAGTCAACCCTCCGCGCAATTACAACGACTTCAGGAACTCGATGATCGCCGCCTGCTGGCTCTTGCTCAACCGCAAAAAGTGGTCGGTCACCTCGCTTGCCTCACCGCGGTGACGCACGATGGCATCGCGGAACGTCAACGACGTGGCGTCGTGCATCAGGCGCGGGCGCAGCCGCACGCCCCACAGTGGCGCGGTACGCACTTTGTTACGCGTGGCTTCCAGACTGTCGTGGGAAAACCCCTGCCAGCTGAATCGCGCGAACGTTCGGCCATAGTGCTCGGCCACGGCGATCGCGATACCGTCTCCCGTGCCCACGTCGTGCAGCAGGAAGTCGCCGAACGGGTGGAACGTCTTCGCGCCGAGGGCGGCGGCGATGGTGTCCAGGCCGCCGTGGATGACGGTGCCCACCGGCGCGGTGACGAGGGTGCGAACGTGGCAGGTCGCGCACCCGATGCTGTCGAACAGCTGCGCCCCGCTCGTGGCGGCCGGTGTGCGGGCCAGCACCGTGTCGCGCGCTGGGGCCTTGGACGCGCGCATGAACCGGGCGAACCGGTCCACGTCGCCCAGCCCGTCGGGGCCCGGCTGATCGTTCGGCTCCGCCGCGGTGTTACAGGCGGCGATTACCTCGTCCGGAAACAGCCGCGTGGTGATGCCCATCTCGTTCAGGTAGGCGTCGCCGGAGAACGACAGCAGGCTGGCGTGCTGGTCCTTCCAGCCGAACCGCCCCACGGCGGTGTGGCCGGGGGCCTCGACGATGGGGACGGCGAGCGCCTGGCCGTGGATCCGGCCGTGGGTCGACTGGCGCTGGTCATGGGCGATGTCGAGCAGCGTCTGGTCGGCGACCGCCTCCACGAATCCGTCGCCCAGGACGTTGAGCGAGGCGCGCAACGTGCGGATCGTCTCGGAGTCGGGGACGCGCTCCTGGATCTCGCTGTCGGGAAACGCCGCGTTGGGACAGATCGCCCGGTCGTTGATGAGCGTGCGGTTCAGCACGCTATCGGTGCCGCGGCCGATCGGGATGTCGGGGTTGCGAAACCGCCCATCCGGGCCGAGGTGTCCCACACGCAGCTCGGTGACCTGGCTCGCCCCGCCCGATGTCGGGTTCTGGTGACATTCGCGGCACGACTGGGCGTTGTAGATCGGACCCAGCCCGTCGTCGATTTCTTCCACGTCGTCGAAGGCGACCTGATCCGCCTGGTGCACCGAATCGTGTACCAGGCCGTTGCTGCGGCCGTCGAATCCGGCGAGCGCGTCCGGCCCCGATGGCGGCGGGGGCGGAGGAGGAGGCGGCGGGTTGCGCTTGTTGCAGGCGAAGCACAGCAGGACCAGCGGGGCCAGCCACGACAGGCGGTGCGTATGGGCCATAAGGTCCTCGAGGAAACGATGTGAGAGGTGAGCGCTGTCACTCACATAGTGGTGGCGGCGGACGACACGGTCAAACCAGTTACCCCATACCCCGCGCGGGGGTCTCCTCACGGGTACGCAATCGATACTCGACTCGGAGGAAGCCCATGCGAACACGTCTTGCCTTGCTCGCGAGCGCGCTCGTCTTGCTCACCAGCTCGGCTGCACTTGCCCAGAACCCCGGTGGAGGTCCCGGCCCGGGCGGATTCGCCGCCCGCCGCATGCAGCGGCTGCTGCAGGGCATCACGCTGACCCCCGAACAGCAGGCGAAAGTCGACTCGATCACGGCCCGCTACGGCGCGCAGATGCCCCCGTTCACCCCGGGCGTCTTTCCCGACTCCGCCACGCGGGCCAGGATACGGGATCTGAATGGCAACCAGGATGTCGAAATACGGACGGTGCTGACGCCGGACCAGCGGAAGGTCTGGGACGACAACGTGGCGCAGCTGCGCGCCCGGATGCAGCAGCGGGCGCCGGGGAATCGCTAGCCCGCAGATTCCGGCTGCTCGTCCGGGTCGTCCGCAGTAAGTTGAGACATGCCGTGCGGAACCCGGACAGCAGTCGGCGTGGGAGCGCTCTGTGTCGCGCTCGGCCTCGGCGTGCCGCTGGGCTCCCTCGCGGCCCAATGCCCTGATGGCTCGGCGCCGCCGTGCCGCTCCCGCGC
>JBGQHV010000299.1:0-2881 GCA_041498155.1 Gemmatimonadota bacterium
AGTCGGTATCACCCCGGCCTCCCTTCCACCGCACCGAAGTGTTCTTCGAGAGGATCGTGATGCCTCGCTCCCGCTCCAACGGGTTCGAGTCCATCGAGCCGATCCCTTCGGCCTTCACCCGCACGCCTGCCTGCCGGAGCATCTGCACGACGAGCGTCGTCTTGCCGTGATCGACGTGCGCGATGATCGCGACGTTGCGGATGTGCTGTGGGTCGGCCATAGGGCCCGATAGGTAACACCCTCACTAGAGCGGGCAAAGCCCGCCTACGAAAACAGACAGATCACCCTGCCCAGGTGGGCACCCCTCGGCTTGCTGGTGCAGGGCCCGGCCGGGCCACCGGGGACGGGTCCCCAGGCCGGGTCCTGAAATACAAGGTCAATCGCACGTTTCGTCCCGTTCCATTTGTACGGTGACGTGGTGGATCCCCAGCTCCCCCATCCGGGACTGGGCCGCCTCGAGGATCTGCTGGTTCTGCGCGGGGTTCCGGACCACCAGGTGCCCGCTCATCGCGATGACCCCGCTGGTGAGGGTCCAGACGTGGAGATCGTGGACCGAGCTGACCCCCGGCAGGCTCGCGAGGCATTCGTGCACGGCGCTGAGGGCAATATGACCGGGCGTCGCCTCGAGCAGCACGTCGGCGCTCTCCCGGACCAGCCGCCAAGCGCCGCTCAGCACCAGCAGGCCGATGCCCAGCGAGATGATGGGATCGGCGAGCCGCCAACCAGTGGCGACCACGAGGACGCCGGCGAGCACCGCGCCCACCGAACCCAGCAGATCGCTGACGACGTGCAGATACGCCCCGCGCTGGTTCAGCGAATGATCGTGACCGCGATGCAGTACGCTCACGCCGGCCAGGTTGGCGAGGAGCCCGACGCTCGCCACGCCGAGCAGCAATCCGCCGTGGACCGCCGGAGGAGCCTGGAGACGACGCACGGCCTCGATGCCGATCCCCAGAGCGATGACGATGAGCGCGGCACCGTTGATCAGGGCCGCCAGGATCTCGAGCCGCACCAGGCCGTAGCTGCGCTCCGGCGTCGCCGGGCGCTGTGCCATGCGCAGCACGAACAGCGCGAGTCCCAGCGCCGCCACGTCGGCGAGCATGTGGCCCGCGTCCGCGAGCAGCGCGAGGGAGTGCGCCAGCCACCCGCCCACCGCCTCCGTGACGGTCACGACGGCGGTGAGGGCGAGCACCCACCCCAAGCGCCGGGCGCTCTCATTCCGCTCCGGCACCCGGTGCGCGCATTGGACGTCGAGCGGCAGCGTCTGAGTCATGGTCGCGTTGCTCCGCTCCAAGCATATGCGAGCGCCTGCTTGAAGTCACCTTCCACCCCGCTACCTTCCCCCCCTCCCTATGCCTCCCCCCGCGGTCGACTCTCTGGGGCTCCGCCTCGCCGCGGTGGCCGTCCTGGTCGCGGCGAACGCGTTCTTCGTGGCCGCGGAGTTCTCGCTGGTGGCGGCGCGCCGCACCCGCATCGAGGCGATGATTCGGCGCGGCGACCGTCGCGCGATGGCGGCGCGCGCGGTGATGCAGAACATCACCCGCTTCATCTCGGGTACGCAGCTCGGCATCACGCTCACCAGCCTGGGGCTGGGCTGGATCGGGGAGCCCGCGCTGGCGGAGCCGATTGGCCACTGGTTCGCGGCGTTGCCCGCCCCGCTCGCGGCCATCGCCACGCACGGCGTCGCCGTTTCGCTCGCGTTCATCCTGATCACCTATCTCCACGTCGTGCTGGGGGAGCTGGTCCCGAAATCCCTGGCCCTGCTCTACCCCGAGGCCCTCGGTCGCTGGCTCGCCCGCCCGCTGACGCTCTTCACCACGGTCACGAATCCCTTCATCTGGCTCCTCAACAACTCGGCGACCGGATTGACGCGCCTGTTCGGCGCGCGCCCGATGAGCGAGCGCGAGCGCGTGCACTCACCCGAAGAGATCATGATGCTGGTCGAACAGACCCGCCAGACGGGCGGCCTGGGGACGCAGGACGCGCGGATGATCGCCGGCGTATTCGAGTTCAGCGAGAAGAACGCCCGCGAGGTCATGACACCCCGGACCCAGATGGTGGCGCTCCCGCTCACGCTCCCGCTCCCGGACGCGGCCGATCGGGTCGCCGCCGCGGGGCGCTCCCGCTATCCGGTGTACCGCGATTCGCTCGATGACATCGTCGGCACCGTGCACGCCAAGGACATTCTCCGCGCCCTGCGGGGAGCGGCCGGCGGCACGCTCGAATCGATCCTGCGACCCCCGCTCCTCGTCCCGGGCACGCGCGAGGTCGAAGACGTGCTGGCCGACATGAAGCGCCAGAAGGTGCACCTGGCGATCGTGCTGGATGAGTATGGCGGCACCGCCGGGCTCGTCACTATGGAAGACTTGTTGGAAGAGATCGTGGGGCAGATCTACGACGAGTATGATCGACCGGAGCCCGGGACTTCGCCTGGGGCAACCCCGGCGCGCGTCTCCGTCGTCACCGGCGGCACCGAGGTCGCCGACGTCAATCGCGCCTTCGGGCTACAGATCGCCGACACCGACTACACGACGATCGGCGGGGTCGTCTTCGGCGCGCTCGGGCGACTGCCCAAAGTGGGAGATCGGGTCGAGGTGGCCGGTGCGACGCTGGAAGTGGTGGACATGGATGGACGGCGCGTCGGGAAGGTGCGGGTGACGCCACCGCGCGCCGGGCCCTGACTGGCCCGTCGCCTTCAACCCGCCGGCCGGTTCCGCTGCGCCAGCTGCACGGCCAGCTCCAGCGCCGTCCGCATGCTGCTCGGGTCCGCCACACCCCGGCCCGCGATGTCGAACGCCGTGCCGTGATCGGGTGAGGTGCGCGGGAACGGTAGCCCTAGCGTGACGTTCACGCCCTTGCCGAACCCGGCCACTTTGACCGC
>JBGQHV010000300.1:0-2871 GCA_041498155.1 Gemmatimonadota bacterium
AGACCTTCCGCCCCCCGCTCCACGGCGGCGCGCTGCGCCGCCAGATCGGCGCGACGTACCTCCGGCGTACGCACGTTCGCCAGCAGCAGCCGCTCGATCTCCGGGGTGTACGGGACCGGGGGGAGGACGAGGCCTTCGGCCAGCAGCTCGCGCGCGCCGGCCGGCATGCTCCCCGGCGTCGCCCCCCCCACGTCCGAATGATGGGCCCGCACCACGCTGTAGCCGCCGATGCCGTCCGCCGTGCGGATCACCCCGACGAGCGTGAGGTCGGGCAGATGTGAGCCACCCGCGTAGGGGTCATTGAGGATGTACAGCTCCCCCGGCTGGGGGCGCTCGGCGCGTACGGCTGCCACAGCGTCCGCCAAGGCGCCGAGATGCACGGGAATGTGCGCCGCCTGCGCGATCATCTCTCCACCCGCATCGAACAGCGCCGCTGACGCGTCACGTCGCTCCCGGATGTTGGGAGATACGGCTGAGTGGATCAGGACCAGCCCCATTTCCTCGGCGACGCCGGCGAACGCGTGGGCCATCACCTCGCGGGTGATCGGATCGAGGGTCACGCGCGCTCCAGCACGACGGCTCCCGAGGCGTGCACCGTTCCCCGCCAGCCGGGCTCGACGAGCGCCGTGGCGTCCGGCCCCGCGAGCACGGCAGGTCCGGGGATGCGCAACCGAGGCGGCAGCTCGCCCAACGGCCAGATCTGGGCGCGGACCTCTTCGCCCCGCATCACCACGCGCCGCCATCCCGGGGTCGGCCGACCGATACCGAGTCGCCGTCCCCAGGACGGCCGACCACCGGCCCGCTCCGCCACGACACGCACGTTGACGATCTCCACTGCACCGCCGGTCCCGACATGTCCGTAGCGCGCGCGGTGCGCGGCGTGAAACGCCGCTTCGATGCTGTCGGGGTCGTCGTTGGTGAGGGGCACGGTGATCTCGTAGCCCTGTCCCGCGAAGCGACAGTCCGCCAACCGCCGCGTCCGGGCGCCAGGTAGCGCCAGGCGGGCTCGTTCCTCGAGGCCCGCGTAGGCGGCGAGCACACCGGCACGCTGCAGCGCACCAGCGCCCTGGTGCAGCGAGGCAGCCAGCTCGACCCGCTCCGCCGCAGCCGACAAGCCAATTGCCGACAGCACACCCGGGTGCGCCGGCACGATCACCGTGCGCATCCCGAGCACGTCGGCCAGGGCGCACCCGAACAGCGGGCCCGCTCCGCCGAAGGGGACGAGCGCGAGCCGCCGCGGATCCACACCTCGGGCCACACTCACCCGTTTCAGCGCGCGGGCCATGACGGCGGTCGCCACGGCAACCACACCCGCCGCCACGCCGACCGCATCCCGGCTCAACGGCACCGACAGCCGGACCAACGCCCGCTCGGCCGCCGCTCGGTCCAGCCGCACGGCATCCGCCAGCGCCCAGTCGGGAGCCAGCCAACCGAGCGCCAGACACGCATCGGTGACGGTGGGTTCGGTGCCGCCACGGCCGAAGCAGGCCGGGCCTGGCGCGGCTCCGGCGCTCCGGGGACCCACCTTGAGCGTCCCCGCATCGTCCACCCAGGCGATACTGCCGCCGCCGGCACTCACGGTGTCGATCAGGACCGAGGGCAACGCCAACGGCACGCCGCCCACCATAGTCGTCCCTTCCCGGCTCGCCGCGCCCCCCTGAATCAGACTCGCATCGGCGCTCGTGCCGCCCATATCGAGGGTCAGGAGGTCGCCGCGACCGAGGACCTCACCGAGCAGCTGTGCCCCGATCACGCCTCCGACAGGACCGGAGAGCGCAAGCGAGGCGGCGGCCTCCGCTGCCGCGTCGGCAGAGATGGTGCCGCCTCCGGACGCCATCAGCCGGAACGTGCCGACCCCGCGCCGGGCGGCACCGGCTGCCGTGCGGGTCACCGATGTCCCCACCAGCGGCCGCAGATACGCCTCCGCCACCGTCGTGGCGCTCCGCTCGTATTCTCGGAACAACGGCAGCACCTCGTGGCTCGCGACCACGGGAACCCCCGGCAACGCTCTCCGCAGGGCCGCGGCGAGGCGGCGCTCGTGGTCGGGATGGCGGAAGGCGAAGAGGAGGGTGACGGCGACGGCTTCGGGGCGGCGTTCCCCGACGGCGGCCGTCACGCGAGATACTTCGGACTCCGAAAGCTCGGTCACCGGACCGTCCGGTCCCATCCGCTCCGCTGTCCCGATCACGTCGTCTCGACCGACGAGCGGCGGCGGATGCTGCCGGCTCAGGTCGTACAGGGAGGCCCGGTCCTGTCGCCGCAGCCACAGGAGGTCTTCGAACCCTGCCGTCGTGACGAGCACGGTGCGCGCGCCGCGGCGCTCGAGCAGGGCGTTGGTCGCGATCGTCGTCCCGTGTACCAGCAGGTCGATGGAGGGGCTGTCGGAGGCGATGACGTCGAGCGCGCGGAACAGCCCTGCGGAGGGATCGTCGGGAGTGCTCAGGACTTTGCGAATGTCGAGGCTTCCATCGGGAGCGACGGCGACGAGATCGGTAAACGTGCCCCCGATATCCACCCCGACCCGGAGCCCCGCCGGCTGGTTCAGGCGCGTCGTCTCCGCGCGTGCAGCGTGACCGCCCCGGCGAAGACGATGGTCGCCAACACCGACAGCGTCCCCACCCAGTCGCCGAGCCGCACATAGAGCGGTCGGAGATCGCTCGTGAGCAGCGTTCCGGTGACCGTCGTGCGGGTTTCGAGCTCGCTCTCGTGCGACGTGCGCCCCAACGGATCCACGAATTCGGAGATGCCGTCATTGGCGCCCCGGGCGATGCCCATCCGTGTTTCGATGGCCCGCAACACCAGGTGAGACGCGTGCTGATACGGCGCCGACGTGCGGCCGTACCAGGCGTCGTTGGTGACGTTCACCAGAAA
>JBGQHV010000301.1:0-2824 GCA_041498155.1 Gemmatimonadota bacterium
CGCTACGGCAAGGCGACGCCGCAGGCGGCGGCGGCGGTCGGCGCCCTCGCGCCGCGCGAGCTGCACGCGCTGGAGCGCGGCGAGTCGGTGCGGAGCGGGGAGTGGGAGTTCCTCCCCGACGACGTGACCGTCACGCGCGAGGTGGCGAGCGAGTGGGTCGTGCAGGCCGACGGCCCCTACGTCGTGGCCCTCGATCCGGTGCTGACGCCGGACCTCGAGCAGGAAGGGCTGGCGCGGGAAGTGGTGAACCGCATCCAGCGGCTCCGTAAGGAAGCCGATTACGAGTACACCACGCGCATCGAGCTGAGCGTCTCGGGGGCACCCGAGGTGATCGGGGCGGTGGAGGCGTTTCAGGGATTCGTCACGGGGGAGACACTGGCACGGCGCATCGTGCTGGGCACAGCCCTCGACGACGCGGATATCACCCGTGATGTCGACATTGAGGGCCGGGCGGTGACGCTCGCCATGCGACGGCACGACGGACGAAAGGGCGGAAGCTGAGCATGCCGACGAAGACCAAGGGTTTGAACAAGAAGCAGCTGGCGCACCTGGAAAAGCGATTGCAGGAGGAGCGCGCGCGCGTGATGAAGGAGCTGGGGCACTACGGCGAGTCCTTCAACTCGAGCCTGCAGGCGTCCGACGGCGACCTGTCGAGCTACTCGTTCCACATGGCCGACCAGGGCACCGACGCGATGGAGCGCGAGAAGGCGTTCCTCTTCGCTTCGCAGGAAGGCCGCTACCTCTGGCACGTCAACCAGGCGCTGCGCCGGCTGTACCAGGCGCCCGAGAAATTCGGCAAGTGCGAGCAATGCGGCGAAGAGATCGGCTTCGACCGCCTCGACGCCCTGCCGCACGCCCGCCTGTGCATCAACTGCAAGGCGAAGGAAGAGGATGGCAAGCGCCGCTAGCCGCCGGCTGTTCTGGGGCACGATCCTGGGCATCGTCGCTCTCGATCTCGGGACCAAGTTCCTGGCCGAGGGCGTGCTGTCGCGCCGCCCGATCCCCGTGATCGGCGACTACGTCGTGCTGCGCCTGGTCTACAACCAGTGCGCGGCGTTCGGACTCTGCCTCGGCCCCCCCGAGGCGTCGCGCTGGATCTTCCTCGCGCTGGCTCTGCTGGCGCTCGTCGTGCTCGGCTCCATGGTGCGCCACACCCCCGAGAGCGACAAGATGCGGATCTTCGTGCTGGCCCTGCTCGTCGCCGGCGCGATCGGCAACGTCCTCGACCGGCTGCGCAGCGCGCAAGGCGTGGTCGACTTCATCGAAGTGGGCGTGGGGAGCTACCGCTGGCCGACCTTCAACGTCGCCGACTCGGCCATCACCGTGGGCGCGGTCGCGCTGGCGATCTCGCTCTGGCTCGAGGGACGCGCCCACGGCGGTGGCGCGGCGAAGGAGGCAGGGACGGCCACGCCGTGACCCCCGACGGCACCACCTTCTGCGTCGTGGTGCCCATCACCGAGCGCCTCGATCGCTTCCTCGCCGATCAGCTCGCCCTGTCCCGCACCCAAGCCGCCCGAT
The DNA here is from genome assembly GCA_041498155.1 of Gemmatimonadota bacterium. Classification (GTDB taxonomy): domain Bacteria; phylum Gemmatimonadota; class Gemmatimonadetes; order Gemmatimonadales; family GWC2-71-9; genus DASTHG01. Next base: position 1,519 of record JBGQHV010000301.1, read on the forward strand.
TGATCGCCGACCGCCGCGTCACCACCGGTGGTAAGCCGCTGCGCGCGTCGGCGCTGCTCGAGCGCGGCGCCACGGTGACGGTGGATTTTCCGCCCGCCGCGCCGCCCCGCACGTATGCCCCCGCCCACACCGATCTGCACTTCGTGTTCGAGGATGAGCACCTCGCCGTGCTCGACAAGCCGGCCGGACTCGTCGTGCATCCCGGTCCTGGGCACTGGGACGACACGCTGGTCAACGCGCTGGTGGAGCGCGGGACGGCGCTGTCGGAAGGGTCGGCCCCCGAAGGGCGCCCCGGCATCGTCCACCGGCTGGATCGTGACACGTCCGGTCTGTTGCTCGTCGCCAAGACCGATCTGGCGCACCGCCGCCTCGCGCGGGCGATCGAGCGCCGCGAGGTGCAGCGCGTGTACGCCTGTCTCGCGTGGGGGCACTTCGCCAAGAGCCCGGTCGACATCGAAGCGCCCATCGCCCGTCATACCGAAGACCGCAAGAAGATGACGGTGCGGGCGGGCGGACGGCACGCCGTCACCCACGTGGAGGTCGTGGCGCGTTTCGGGCTCGTCGACCTGTTGCGCGTGCGACTCGGCACGGGGCGCACCCACCAGATCCGGGTTCACCTGGCGCACGTCGGGCACCCGGTGGTGGGAGACCGGGAATACGCCTTCGGCGGGAGCCGGCGGGTGACGCCCTCGGAGCGCCGGTCGGCCGAGCGCCTGGAGGAGCTGGCGCCGCGCCAGCTGCTGCACGCGGCGTTGCTGTCGTTCCGCCACCCGGTCACCGGAGAGCCGGTCACGGTGCGCTCCGAATGGCCTGCCGAGCTCATTCCGGCCCTGGCGGAAGCCGCCGGGGACCCGAGCTTGCTTGCTGAACGCAACCCCTTGCAGTATCTTGGCTTCGCTCTCTCGGATGGCTGACGCGACCGTTGTCCGCTTGTTGGTGTTCCGGGTGGGCCCACTTGCCTGCGCGGCCGAAGCGGACGTGGTGCGGGAAATCCTCCCCCGGCTTCCCACCATCCGCATCCCGGGGGCGCCTTCCACTGTGGCCGGCCTGGTCAATGTGCGGGGCAGCCTGGTCACCGTGGTGGAGGGGTGGCGGGCGCTCGGTCAGCCGGCGGCCACGGCGGCCACGGCGACCGACGGCGGCACGACCGTGTTGCTCGAGATCGGACCGGAACGGCGTCCGCTCGGGTTCACCGTGGACGAAGTGTTGGACTTGCTGGCGGTCCCGGACGACCAGCTGGAGCGGCGGGAAACGCTGCCGGGTGTCGATCCCAGGCTGGTGCGCGCAGTGGGCCGACGCGGCGGAC
>JBGQHV010000302.1:0-2806 GCA_041498155.1 Gemmatimonadota bacterium
CGCAGCGTCGCCTGGTCCTCGCTCTGCGTCACCATCACGACCGGCATCGCGGGGTCGATGGCGCGGATTTCGCCCAGCAGCTCCAGGCCGCGGCGGCCGGGCATCTGCTCGTCGAGCAGTACCACCGAATACGGCTGGCGGCGCAGCAGCGCGAGGGCGTCGTCGCCGTGGGCAGCCTGCTCGACGACGAATCCCTGCTCTTCGAGGAAGCGGCGGTGGGCGGCGAGGCCGTCCACCTCGTCATCGACCCAGAGGATGGTCTTGGGACGGGGCATCGAGGCGTAAGCTAGCCCGGCGGGGGCTCGCCCGGCAACGGAATCTCCGTACCTTTGCCGCGTGGCGTGCCTTCTCCTCGTCCGCTTCAGCTCCATCGGCGACGTGCTCCTCACCACTCCGCTGATCCGTGCGCTCCGCGCCCGCCACCCCGACGCGCGACTGGTGTTCGTCACCAAAGAGGCCATGGCCCCGCTCGTGGCCGACAACCCGCATCTCTCGCAGGTCGTGACCCTGGCGCCCGGCGAGTCGATCCGCGCGCTGGCCGGGAGGCTCACGGCGCTCGGCCCCACCCGCGGGCTTGACCTGCACGGCAGCCTGCGCAGCGCGGCGCTGCGCGCCCTGGTGCGCTGCCCGTGGCGCGGGTACTCCAAGCGCAAGCTCGCCCGCAGCGTCCTCGTGTCGACGAAGCTCGATCTCTACGGGCCGCGTGTCCCCGTGGCCGAGCGCTACTTCGCAGCGGCGCGAGGCCTGGACGTGCGGCCCGACAACGGCCCTCCCGAGTTCTTCCTCGCCGCCGGCGCGCGGGAGTGGGCGGGGCACTGGCTGCGCGAGCGCAAACTCGATGCACGGCCGCTCGCCGTGCTCGCGCCGGGAGCGGCGCATTTCACCAAGCGCTGGCCCGGAGAACGGTGGACCGGACTCGCCTACCGGCTACGCGAGCGGGGCTACGGCATGGTGGCGGTCGGAGGAGCGGAGGACCGCGCCGCCGCCGAGGCGCTGGCGCCGCTCGCCGTGAACGCGGCGGGGGCCTGTACGCTGCAACAGACGGGGGCCCTGCTGGCGCGCGCCCGCGTGGCGATCACCGGCGACACCGGCGTGATGCACATGGCCACGGGCGTCGGCACGCCCGTCGTGGCATTGTTCGGTCCCACCGTGGAGCAGTTCGGGTTCTTTCCTTATAGATCAAAGGCCACGGTGCTGCAGCGCGACCTCGACTGCCGCCCCTGCTCGCCCATGGGGGGGGCCAGGTGTCCCATGGGGCACCACCGTTGCCTGGCTGACATCGATCCCGCCGAGGTCGCGGCCGCGGTGGAGCGGCTGGTCGCGTGAGCGGCGTGAGCACCGTGACCGCGAGCGAAGCGCGCATCGTGGCGCTCGTAGCGGAAGCGGAGCGGGGTCCGCGGCGCGATGGGCTGTATGCGCTCTGGCTGATGCTGCGCGCGGCGGAAGCGTTGCTCCCCCCCGACCCCGTCAGCTTGAAGAACCATCGCCGCCGCCTCGCCGCGCTCCAGAGCCGGCTGGGAGGCCTCGCCCTCCCCGCGCCGCTCAAGCGGGCGCTCGGCGCCGCCCGGACGCAGCTCGAGCCGGGCACGGTCGCGGCCGCCGCGATGGTGCTGGCCCAGCTCGTGGCCCCGACCCGCGACGTGCTGGGACCCGAAGCGGCCGAGGCCGTGTCGGCGGCGGCGCGCGACGCGCGCTTACATTAGACGGCGTCATGGCGACGCATCGCGTACCGCGACGTCCATCGCTCGAATCCCTGGTGCAGCGGGTGGACGCGCACCGTCCGGGAGAAATCCCGAACGACACAGTGCCGACCGGGTTCCCCTCGATCGACCGGTTGCTGGGCGGGGGCCTGCGGCGTCGCGACCTGATCGTCCTGGGCGGCGACGTGGGTGTGGGGAAGTCGTCCCTCGCCCTGGGACTCGCGCTGCGCGTCGCCCGGCAGAACCTGGGCGTGGCGTTTCTGTCGGGAGAGATGGACGAGGAGCGGCTGATGGAGCGCGCCCTGGCCCTGGAGGGTCGCGTCTCGGTGGACGAGCTGCGCGCGGCGGAGCTGAGCGACCAGATGCGGGCCGGCATCGGCGCGGCCGCCGTCCGGCTGCGCGGCCTTCCCCTTTACCTGCTGCCGCTCGCAGCGCAGGATCTGGAGACGACGCTCGCCCGCCTCGACGGCCTCAAGCGTCTCGCCCTGATCGTGCTCGACTATCTCCAGCTCGTGCCGCCCCCCGCGGGAACGAACCCCGGCGCCCAGGACGAGGAGATGGCCGCCATCCTGCGCCACCTCAAGGCCGCGGCGCTCGAGCGGCAGGCGGCGCTGCTGGTCGTTTCCCAGCTGCCGCGCTTCGGCCCCGGCCGCGCCAATCACCGCCCCACGCTGGATGACTACGGGCACCTGGGCGCCGTGAAACAGCACGCGGACGTGGTGCTCGGCCTCTATCGCGAAGAGATGTACAACCCGGGGTACGGCGTGGATGGCGCGACCGAGCTGCTGGTCGCGAAGAACCGCAACGGGCCGACCGGGTTCATAGACCTGTACTTCTACCGGCGCTGGATGCGGTTCGAGGACATGCTCGACTAGGGCTTCGCCGTCACCGAATCTCCCGCCACCACCGCTCCAATCACGGTGTAAGTCGTGCCCGGCGCGCCCTCGTTGCGCCGGAAGGTGATCCACAGCGGGCGCGTCCCCTGAGTCGCGCTGATGGTGGTCGATCCGTCCGCACTGGTCACGTCGCTGGTGAGCTTCCAGCCGTTGGTCGCCAGGGTGCGGCTATACCAGGCGGCCACCTTGGGCTCCGAATCGGGGCTCGTC
>JBGQHV010000303.1:0-2746 GCA_041498155.1 Gemmatimonadota bacterium
CGCACCTGGTCGGCGTGGAGAAAACACCACACCTGGCGCAGGTCCACCGGTGCCGCGTGTGGATCGGTCTGCACGACGATGCGCAGCTCCGAGATCGGGGGCGCCACGTCGGGATCGGGCGGACGGTGCCCGATACCGATAACCCAGTCGAGATCGGGGAGCAGCGTCCGATCGAGCAGCACGCGCCGCAACGGGGTGGCGAAGCGCTGCACCTGGCTGCGGGTCGCGACATTGGGGAGCTGAAAGGGGATGAGGACCGCCGGACGGATCCGGGTGGCGCGCGCGCCCACGCGGTAGCGCTCGATCGGCTCGAAGAAATGCACACCGAGTGGCTGGGTGGCGTCGGGATTCTTGACGATGCGGCGCACCGTACCGGGAGCGGGCGTTCCGGAAGGCGCTTCCATCACCCGCAAGGCGCGGCGGCGCAACGTCGACGACGCCTGGACCGTGCGCTCCAGCAGCTCGCGGACCGACTCGGCGGCTGCCGCCTGCAACGCGGTCGCCGTTTGCGGCACAGTGAGCGGCTCGAGCGGCAGCGCGCCGTCCTCGCTCGCCAGCGCGTTCGCCAGCGCCGAGCCGGCGATCAACCGCGCCATCAGCTCGATCGGTCGCGCCGGTCGCGAAGCCGCCCGTGTGGGACCCCAGCTCCAGCGCCACCGGGCATCGAACACTTCGAACGCCAGCTCTTCTCCCGGCGCGAGCGTCCCGGTGTACAACAGATCGCCCGCCAGATAGCCCTGCGACTGCCAGTAGAGATCCATCTCCAGCAAGGCCCCGTAGCGCAGCCCGGCGGCGTCCGGCACGGTCGGCTCGAAGAAATCGACCGGCCCGACTGTCAGAGACCCCGCGGAGCGGTCCGGATCGAGCGGCAGCATCACGATCCGCGAGAAGCGCAGCGTCAGCGCTCCGGTATCGAGCTCCACCGGCGCCGGCGTGCGACCGGTTGCGGCGGGGAGTCGCTCGGCCGTCGTGGCGGGGAGCAATGACCGCGGCGCCGTGACCTCGGCCGTGCCCGCGTCCAGCAGCGCGACGTCGATCTCGATCGGCGGCTCGCTCCGCAACCCGACGCGCAGCTGGATGCGGGCGGCGTCGACGCGCGGCATGGCGACCGTTCCCGTGGCGTCGCTCACCCAGTAGCCGGCGGGTGTGCCGGCGGCGTCCACCAGGCTGATCGGGACTCCGGGAACCGGGGCACGCGTCTCCGCGTCGACGACGCGCAGGGTCCAGATCTCGACGGGAATCGGTGCGGTCACGGCAAGCGATTTAGCTGCGCCGCTGCCGCCGCGCCAGAGTTGCGACGCCGCTTCACCTCCCGCCGGCACGAACAGCAGCGGGACGTCGTCGGTCCCCTCGTAGGTGAGGCCGAGGCCAACGGCCTGTGAAAACGCGGACCCCGGCGGATGGCCGGGGCCCGCGTGGTAGTGCCGCCCTACGGTGTGGTCAGTGGCTGAGCGTGAGCGGTACGCCGATCGCCAGCAGCACGTCCGCTTGGAGCTTCGACTTGTTGAAGGTGTCCGTGCCGTCCGGATCGAACGAATAGAAACTCCCCTCGAGTGAGACGTTCAAGGCGAACTTGGGAGTCACGGACGCCCGCACGCCGGCGCCCAGGATCACGGCCGGGGAGCTCACCTTCGTGCCGGAGTTCGTATGACTGTCTTTCCAGAACGTGCCGCCACGATGCACGATGCCGCCCCCGACGATGAGATGCAGGTTCGTGCGGGCAGGCCGATACAGCATGCGAGCGCTCGCCAGGAGCACGTTCCCCGTCACGGCGAAGGAGAGCCCGCCGGAGCTCGTGTCGTTGCTGAAGGCGCGGAGTCCGCTCGTCGTGTATCCCGCGGCCGCCTCGATGCCGATCGTGCGCGACACCCAGTAGCTGATCCGGCCGCCATAGGTCGGCGCACTCAGCTGCTGAATCCTCACGTTCGACCCATCGCCGTTCGCATCGTTGCTCATGGTGGTGAGGGCGTAGTAGCTCGCGAAAAACGGCGTGAGCTCGAGCTTCCCTTGTGCCTGACCGTCGCGCGGGAATGCTAGCACGACGGCAAACAGGCCACCGCTGATCGCTAGCGCCTGACGGATCCGGTTGATCTTGGACACGGTATCTCCCCTGTGTGGAATGAACGGTGACCTAACCTAGTGCGCTTCGACCGGCGCCGGGCTCGGTCTGCCGGTGACGGTACCATCCCCGAGTTGACCGCGCGCGTTGCCGCCCCAGCACACCACCGTCTGGGAGCGCGTCGCGCCGCAGGTGTGCGTGCTGCCCGCGCTCAGTGACGCGAGCGGCTGATCCGACGCGACTTGGACGGGGGCCGCCCGGTCAACCTGTGAGCCGTCGCCCAGCTGCCCGTCCCGGTTCCGACCCCAGCAGAACGCATCGCCGGCATCGGTCAGCGCGCAGCTATGCTCGGGCCCGGCCGTGAGCGCGCTGTACGTGCGGGTGCCTGAGACGGCCACCGGACGATCGCGCTCGGCCTTGCTGCCGTCCCCGATCTCTCCTGCGACGTTGGCGCCCCAGCAAAAGGCCCGGCCGCCCTGGGCGAGGGCACAGGAGTGATTTCCACCAGCGGCGAGCGCGGTGAACTTCACACTGGCGTCGACGGCCACCGGCTCGGTCTGACTCTCGCGGGCGCCGCGCCCGAGCTGTCCGGAGAAGCCGTCGCCCCAACAGAATACGCGTCCATCGGTGGCGAGGCCACAGGTGTGATCGGATCCGGCGGCGAGCGAGCGGAACTTGACGCCGCCC
>JBGQHV010000304.1:0-2746 GCA_041498155.1 Gemmatimonadota bacterium
GCCCTGGCTCGTGAGCTGCACGCCGCGATACGGCACGTGCTCGATGAGGCCCATTTCGGACAACCGCTTGACCATTCCACTCACCGAGGGAGCGGCGAGCGCGAGCAGCCCCGCGATATCGCGCGTGGTCGCGAAGCCCCCTTGGTGGGAGAGCCGGAAAATCGCCTTCAGGTAGTCTTCGACAGATCGTGTGAGCGCGGCTTCAGCCACTGGAGCGGTCCTAAGCCCATGTCGGTGTTCATGCCACCCTGCGTTTGTTGGCTTAACTCACTGCGCACAATCGACATTAGTCTAGACTAATATGATCATGTACGCAAGCTAATATGGGTATTGCTATAACCTATTCATGTTGACGGAGTTCGGACGTCAGCGAACGTCGCGCCCACCAGGGCCGGACAGTGTGGAGAGACAAACCCGCCCGACTACGACGTGTACCCGATCAGCTCGAGAAAGGGAGTGAGGATGCGTTCGGTCATCCCCCAGATCACGTCCTCACCCAGGTCATAGGCGGGAAACACCCGTTCCTCGCCGCGCAGCAGCAGCTTCACCTCGCGCCGCACCGCCGGTTCGCTCAAGCGGTTGAGCGGGACCCAAAACGCGCGATCCACCTCGTCGCTGGGCGTGAGTGAGGGAGCGCTGGTCAACGCGAAGACGTAGGGCCGCACGCGCACCGGCGGGAGGGTCGGCGTGCGGGGGTAGAGATCGTCCAGCACACCCAGCGGCTCGGCACCGGCGAGCTCGACGCCCGTTTCCTCGCGCGTCTCGCGAATCGCCGTCACTCGCAAATCGGTGTCGGCCGGTTCGTGGCGTCCGCCGGGAAACGCCACCTGCCCCGACCAGGGGTCGCCGGTCCGCGCCGCCCGTTTGATGAAGAGGGCCTCGAGCCCCACGCGCTCGATGAGGATGAGCGCCACTGCCGCCGGTCGAGCCTCGGGCGCCACGATCTCCCGCGGCGCGTATCCGGCCAACGCCCGGCGCACCCGTTCCAGCGTCATGGGATCAGGCGCGCAGGTGGCGGGTGAGCCACTCCACCGTCGCGTTGAGGACCCGATCGAACGCGGCCGTCGAGCCGGCCCAGGGATGGGCGATGCCGAACGTGTGTCCGGCACCCTCGGCCAGCAGCATCTGGGCGTGCGGGGCTCGGGCCAGGAGATCCTGCGCATCGCTCTCCGGCACGGATTCGTCCGCCGTCCCGTGGACGATCAACCAGGGGGCGCGCACGCGGGCGGCGGCGGCGGTGACGTCCAGCGCCGCGCGGTGATTCTCCCAGTCATCGAGCATATCCGTATAGAGCGGCAAGGTCTGACCGGTCCGCTGGTTGGTGACATCGATCTTCCCCGTGCGGCGCCACTCGGGCACCTGTTCGGGCCCCCACAGCCGTCCGAACCGCGCCGTCGCCGCCCACGTGACCAACGCATCCACGGCCGCATCCTCGGCCGCCCGCAACACCGCGATCCCGCCTCCCATGCTGTGCCCGACCAGGCCCACACTCGAGGGTCTGAGTCCGATGTGGCCGTCTCGCAGCGCGTGGAGCACGATGTCGAGGTCCCGCAAGTGATTCGTATAGGTGCCGTGACCGAACCGCTCTGGCTCGCTGAACGTCAGCCCGTCTTCGCCGACTCCGGAACCCGAAAAATTGAACGACACGGCCGCGAAGCCGGCACGGGCCAGGCGATCAGTCACCACGGGGAACCATCCCCAGTCCTTGAACCCCTTGAAGCCGTGGCAGATCACGACGGCGGCCCGGGCGTCGCGGGAGCGCCGCACGTCCCCGCGCAGGGGACCGCCGTCCGCGCCCGTGAGGTGGAAGCTCGTTGTCGTGGGTGTTGCCACCGGCCTTCCCCCGTCTTCGCCCGCCCCTACATTCGCGAGTCAGAGAATCTAGCGTGCACACTCCCTTGCCGGTGGCGCTGCTGCTCGCCGCACCGTGGATCGCCGTTCTGCTGATCGTCGTGCGACGATATGCAGTGCGCAGCCCGCGGCTGTGGAACTACGCGCCGCTGCCGCGCAGTCTTTCCCTCTCCGTCATCATCCCGGCCCGCAACGAGGCGGCCAATATCGAGCGCTGCGTGCGCTCCGTGCTCCAGTCGGCGTACCAGCCGCTGGAAGTGATCGTGGTGGACGACCGCTCGAGCGATGGCACGGCCGGGATCGCGGAGTGGATCGCGGCATCGCCCGAGGCCCGCGGCCGGTTGCGGGTGCTCCGCGGAGCCGAGTTGCCCGAGGGGTGGTTCGGGAAGCCCTGGGCACTGGTCCAGGGATTCCGCGCGGCGAGCGGCGACCTGTTAATCTTCGCCGACGCGGACACGTGGCAGGACCCCGACCTGATCCCCCGGGCGGTGACGGCGCTGCGCAACGAGCACGTCGATCTCGTGTCGGTGCTGCCGCGTCAGGAGATGCTGACGTTCTGGGAGCGGCTCGTCCAGCCGCACGTGTTCTTCGCGCTGCAGGCGCGAGTGGGCGACCTGCGACGCGTCAACCGGACGCGCGTCGTCTGGAACGCGATCGCCAACGGCCAGTTCATTCTCACCAACCGGGTGGCATACGACGCAATCGGGACCCACGCCGCCGTCAAGGACACCGTCGCCGAAGACGTGGCGCTGGCGCAAGCGTACGTCTCCCGCGGTCGCCACATCTTCCTGCTGCACGCCGAAGAATTCATGCGCACCCGGATGTATCGGTCGCTCGGGGAAATCATCGAGGGGTGGTCGAAGAACCTGGCGCTCGGCGCACCGCTCATGATGCC
>JBGQHV010000305.1:0-2740 GCA_041498155.1 Gemmatimonadota bacterium
CAGCGCCACGTCCAGGTTCAGCCGCACCGGATAGCCTTTGAGTTGGACGTCGCCTTCCTGCATGATGTTGAACAGGCCCACCTGGATCTTCCCGGCGAGGTCGGGCAGCTCGTTGATCGCGAAGATGGCCCGGTTGGCCCGCGGCAGGAGGCCGAAGTGCATCGTCAGCTCGTCGGAGAGCAGGTGCCCGCCGCGCGCCGCCTTGATCGGGTCCACGTCGCCGATGATGTCGGCGATCGTGACGTCGGGCGTCGCCAGCTTCTCGACGAACCGGGCGTCGCGCGGCAGCCAGGCGATCGGGGTGCGATCCCCGTGCTCGGCCACCAGCTCCCGGCCGTACTTCGAGATCGGCGCGAACGGGTGGTCGTTCACTTCGCTGCCGGCGAGGAACGGGATCTCCTCGTCCAGCAGCGAAACCAGCTGCCGCACGATGCGGCTCTTCGCCTGACCGCGGAGTCCCAGCAGGATGAAATTGTGACGCGACAGGATCGCGTTCACCAGCTGGGGCACGACGGTCTCTTCGTAGCCCACGATGCCCGGGAACAGCGGAGCGCCGTTCTCGAGCAGGCAGATCAGATTCTCGCGCAGCTCGTCTTTGACGGTGCGGCGGAGGCGGGCGGGCGCGGCCCATTCGGTCTGTTTCAGCTCGCCCAGCGTGGCAGGTTTGGCGATGCTCATGGCCGGACGTTAACCCGCCGTCTCTCGCGGTGTAAAGAGCCGTGCGGCCGCCACGCCCCACGCCTTCATCTCCACGCTCGCGCTGCGGTCCGCGCGCATGGTGAGCGCCGTGCCGTTCATCTCCACCAGATTCGCGCGGCGCGCCTGCTGGAACGCGAACGCGGCGGGCCATACCCCGATGGTGCGCGCCGTGCCGCCCACATCCAGGAGCTTGAGGATCGCGCCGTCCTCGTCGTCCGCCGGTTTCGCGCCGATGACGAGGACGCCGCGGTCGGGAATGGAGAACGCCGAATCGCGGGCGATGAGCTGGCCCGGCGCGGGATTGGTGTACGGCGGGCTGACGTACAGCGGGTCGCACGCCGCCCACCCGCGGCGCACCGGCTCGGCCGCGTCCCCCGGGGCGAGCAGCGACAGCCGGTAGCGCAGCACGATGGCGCCGCCCTGCCGCGCCGCGTAATTGGTGTGCCAGTAGTTGTTCAGCGCGTAGGAAAACAACGTCCCGTCCGGCGCGATGGTGCGGCGCCAGGCGCCGCGGAACAGATCGTTCAGCGTCACGAGTGGAGCGTCGGGCGCGCTCCACAGCACACCGTCGGTTCCTTCGTGCAGCCATACCCAGTGGGTGTGGCAGTACCAGTCGCGGCCGCTGCCGGGCTGTTGATCGCGCTCCACCGTCATGCGGCCCAGCGGCACCTCCATCTCGACGGTGGGCTGCGAGAACGCGAAGGGGAAGGCGACGTAGACCGCCTCCTTGTCGAGCGTCGCGTTTTTTTCGATCCGGTTCTCGATGTCCACCCAGGGGAGATCATCGTAGAGCGTGACGCGCGAGGTGACGCTGGAGCAGCCGCGCAGCGTGCGCGTGCAGGCGAGCTGCACGCCGATGCCCGGCAGCCGCAGCCGCCGGGACGACACCCGGGCGGCTCCGGCCACGTCGAGCGTCGGGACCGCTCGTAGCGTGTCCCGGTCTCCCGCCGTCCACAGCGCGCTCCGATCCCCTCCACTCACGTGCAACAGCTGGTTCAGTCCCGACCAGGGCGAAGTCTTCACCCGCTCGGTCCCGTCCGGGCCGGCCAGCGAGACGATGGCGCCGGTCTGCGCATCGAGCCGCACCCGGAACCCGCCGGCCGAAGCGTCCAGTGCGTCGCCCTCATCCACCGGCAGGGCAGGGGCGCGGGGAGCGGTCGTCAAGGCGAGATAGCCCAGCGGCGGGATGTCGCGCAGCAGCACGAGGGCGCCGCCGTCCTCGAGATCGACCGCCGGGAACGCCTGTCCGCCGTAGGCCAGCGTCGTTCCCGCCGCTCCCGCCACCCGCACCACGTCGGTGCGCGCCCAGTTGGCGGCATTGAACGCGATCCGGCCGGGACCGGCATTCGTGGCGCGGCCGATCCGCACGAGCGCATCCCCGAGCTGGCTCGCCGCCGCGGCTTCCGCTCCCTCGATGAAGCGTCGCTTGTACGCCCACTGTTCGACCGTCTGGCGCGCCTCGGGTTCGCTCACGCTCCCGGCCGCGCCCCAGGTGTGCTCCCCGAACAGCAGCAGGTCGCGCCACATCTGGCGGCGCTCCTCGGCGCGCGCGCGAATCCGGTCGGCCCGCGGTCCGTCGGGCGGCTCCACCCGCGTGTCCCACAGGGCGGCGAGCTCCGCCGCCCGCGCCGCGAGTTGTGCCGCGCGAAACCGCGCCAGCTCGGCCGCGGTGGAGGCCGCCCCGTCCTCCCAATACAACCCGGTGTCGCCCCGCCGCACCGGGATCTGCACCGGGTAGCGCCGCTCGATCTCACGGAAGAAGTCCTCCGCCCGGCCCGGCACGAGGCGCGGGAACGCGTAGCGGCGGTTGAATTCCTCCATGTTGGCGATCAGCGTCTCGTCCATCGGGGCGTTGTCCCATTGCGCGCCGTACAACAGGGCGAGGTCGTAGGGCCAGGCAGGGGATTGAAACGCCGCGTTGCCGAGCAGCCAATCCGAGAGCCGGCGGCCCATCTCGTCCGCGCCGCGGTCGAAGCCGAACCGCAGCGCATCGCCGTAGTGGTAGCTCCGCCAGTGCAGCACCCGGCTGCCGTCGGGTCCC
>JBGQHV010000306.1:0-2714 GCA_041498155.1 Gemmatimonadota bacterium
CGTCACCGGGTAGCCCCACGCCCGGTACGGCCTCGGCATGTCAGGCCGACGGCTCCGTAGCCGCAGCACCGCCCCGCACATCAGCGCGTAGAAGACGAACTCGGCGAACACCACATAGGTGTAGAGCCAGTCGTACTTCCCCGTGAGGGTCAGCGCAATCGAGATCCCGGCCTGCACCAGCAGCGAGTTCGCGGGGGTGAGCCAGCGCGGGTGGACGTCGCCGATGAACCGGAACAACAGCCCGTCGCGCGCCATGGCGTAGGGCACGCGCGCCGCCGTCAGAACGATGCCGTTGTTGGCGCCCAGGGTCGACACCAGGATCCCCGCGGCGACGAGCCCCGCGCCCAGCGCCCCCATGGTCACCAGCGCGGCGTCGCTCGCCACCAGATGCGACCCGGCCACACGATCGGGTCCCAGAACGTACGTGAACGACAGCGTGACGAGAACGTACAGCGCCATGCAGATGAGCGCGGAGTAGATGATCGCCCGGGGCAGATTGCGCTGGGGATCCTTGACCTCGCTGCCGACATAAGTCGTCTCGATCCAGCCGTCGTACGCCCACAACACCGCCACCATCGCCACCCCGAACGCTCCGAGGAGATGTCCCTGCCCCGTCGGCCAGATTGGCTGGAGGTTGGCGGCATGGCCGCCCACCAGCACGAACCCCGCCACGATCAGGACGCCGACGACCCCGATCTTCATGAACGTCAGCACGTTCTGCGTGATCGCGCCGGCCTTCACTCCCAGAATGTTCAACCCGGTCAGGAGGACGATCGAGACGATCGCCACGACCTTGATCCCCTGCCCCGAGAGCGGGACGAAGTGACCGAGATAGCCGGCGAACCCGACGGCGATGGCGGCGATCGACGCCGGGTTGATGACGACCCCGTTGGCCCAACCGTAGAGCCAACCCCACACGGGACTGTACGCTTCCCGCAGGTACACGAAGCCGCCGCCCGCCTCGGGCATCGCCGCGGCGAGCTCGGCGACCGACAACGCGCCCAGCAGCGATACGATGCCGCCCACCACCCACACGGCCACCGTGAGCGAGGTGGCGTGCAGTCGCAGGGCGATCTCGGCCGGCACGATGAAGATCGCCGACGCGATGATCGTCCCCACGTTGATCATCGTCGTGTCGAGCAGTCCGAGCTGCCGCTTGAGCTCCGTCATGTCGCCGCCAGGTAGTCGCGGTAGGCCCCTTTCAGGAGCCGCTGAAAGTGATGCACGCCCTCCTCGAATCGCACCGAGAACCGCCCGCGATCGTAGGCCCGGCTGCCGAGGCCCCGCTGCACGCGCTCGCAGATCTCGGCGTCTTCCTGCTGCACGCGGTCGGAAAACGTGACGTCGGACTCGATCCGCTCCCGCGCGCCCGGGGCATCGGGATCGTCGTAGTAGTAGCGGAACAGCACCCGGCACTGGTCGGCCGCGGTGGGTATCACGAGGTTCAGCTGCAGCCGGCCCGGGACCACGTTCAGCATCAGGTTCGGAAACACGCAGTAGTACAGTCCCTCACCGCCGCCCGCCGTATAGACGTTGCGCTCGCCGGTGAGCGGGCCGACCTGCACGCTGTAGCGGTCGTGAACTTCCGTCACGTAGTTCTGGTAGTCGTATAGCGCATACAGCTCGGGGTGCACGAACGGGACGTGATAGCCCTCGAGGAAGTTGTCGACGTACACCTTCCAGTTGCAGTGAACGTCGTACATCACTTCGCGCACGAAGCGCAACGCGCCGAGCCGGGTGGGGGCCACCCGCGCCGGGATCCCGGCGAACGTGGCGTCGATCGGCTCCGGCGCCGGCCCCAGGTGCACGAAGACGCGTCCCTCCCACTGGGCGAGTTGCACGGGCGTGAGCCCGTAGTCCGCTTTGTCGAACAGCTCGACGGAGTTGAAATGCGGCACGCCGCGCAGCATCCCGTCCAGCCGGTAGGTCCACCCGTGGTACTTGCAAATCAGCATGTCGCAGTGCTCGTCCTTCATCGCCAACGGCCCGCCGCGGTGGCGGCACACGTTGAAGAACGCGTGGAGCGCATCCGCGCGGTCCCGCACGACGATGATCGGCTCACCCGCGACGTCGGTGACCACCACGTCGCCCGGGGTCGCGAGCCCGCTCAGGTCCGCGACGTACTGCCACGTGCGGCCGAAGACCGCCTGCCGCTCCAGCTCGTGATAGCGGGGATCCGTGTACCACGCCGAGGGAATCGTCTCCGCCCGCTCGACGGGGACGGAGGTGAGATCGGCGGGATCGATGTCGGGAAGGGAGTCCGGCACGGGCCCGAAGCTACTGCGGCAATGCGCCATCAGCCATCAGCCATCAGCCGTCAGCGGCCACCTACCGGTCTGCTGATGGCTGATGGCTGACGGCCAGCAGGTTCAGAGAATCCCATCTACATAGAAGTCCATCCGCCACCCTTTCGGGTTGACCAGGCCCCGGGCGAGATCCACGCGGATGATGCCGTCGAGGAACGAGGCGCCCACCCCGACCCCGCACAGCGGCCGCCCGGTGGCGATCGAGGTCCCGGTGCCCGCCCACCCCGCGTCGGCGAACGCCGCCAACCGCACAGCGGGTGCGGCATTCGCCACTTCCACCCGCGCCCGCCAGAAATCGGGACCGGCGATCACGCCGCCGGGATAGCCGCGCAGCGTCGCCGGCCCGCCGAGGAACCAGCGGCTCTGCGCCGGCGCCGGGCCGCCCGTGGCGCCGGCGGCCAGCTCCAG
>JBGQHV010000307.1:0-2713 GCA_041498155.1 Gemmatimonadota bacterium
CCTACTTGCTCCGTCCCCCGTTCTTCACCGTCTCCAGAAAATAGCGCCACGCCAGGAATTTCCGGTCCCCGAACGCATACTGTCCCACCAGGATCACCATCCACGCGCCGTAGGCGACCGCCACCTCCTCCCGCCAGTGCGGGACGACGAACTGCGCCAGCCACAGCACCAGGAGCGTGCTGGCGTCGAGCCAGTCGAACTCCATGTTCGCCAGCAGCAGGATGCCCAGGGCCGTCTGCAGCAGGGTCAACACGATCTCGATCCGCTGCGCCGGATCGAAGGGAAACGCGGACCAGCTGCCGTGGTGCTGGAGATGGGAGTAGCCGTAGACGAGCGGAATCATCGCGGCGAGCACCGTCCACTGATTGATGTTGCTCGATACGATGTTCATCAGGGCCATCGGCGCCTGGCGCACGCGCCGGGCCCAGTTGAAGGTCGACACGAACTCGGGGAACTCCGACAAGAACGGGGCGACCCACTGCACCAGGAAGAACTGGCTGATGCCGACAATTCCGGCGACCGCGAGCATCGATTCCAGGAACGGATGCGCCGTGACGTACAGCAACACCCCGCCGAAGACGAACAGCCCGGTGATCGCCGCCGGCCGGCGCCAGCCGGGTTGCCGGTACGCCCACTGCGACACGCGCGGTGCGTCGGCGAGGGTCTCCTCCTGTTTCGGCGGGTTTCGCATCAGCACCCAGAGGTACACACCGTACAGGGCGAGCAGCACCAGCGCATCGATCCACCCGATGCTCCGCTTCACCAGGATCACGAGGAAATAGAGCAGCGGCGGAATCAGCCCGATGACCTCCACCGCGTGCTCCGGCTCGAGCCGGATCGTCGGGAGCCGCCGCGTGGCGCTGCGCCGTCCTGACAGCACGAAGACGAAGTAGATCATGGGCCACCCGAGCCCCAACAGCAGCCGGATGGCGCCGGTGAGGTTGGCGATCGCCAGGTGCGCGCGCTCGGGGTCGCGGCCCGCGTCCCACGCGATCACCGCCTCGACGGCGAATTCGGGCAGCGTCTGCAGCCAGGCGAGGATCGCCAGCGCGAGGCCCTGGGACATCAGGAATTGCGCCGCTTCCGCGCCCCAGGCGACCAGGAACGCCGAAACCAGGATGGAGGGGAAGGTCCACAGCGCGGAGAGCGCGGAGCCTCCCGCCTGGCCGAGCGCAGCGAGTAGCTTTAGGAATCGCACGTGCGACGAAGATACCCCGAGCCGGAGCCGCTACAAGCCATGCCGCGCTGCACCGTGACCCGCCGCGTGCACTTCAACGCCGCCCACCGGCTGTGGAATCCGAAATACTCGGAAGCGGAGAACGAGCGCGTGTTCGGGGTCTGCAACAATCCGAATTTCCACGGGCACAATTACAATCTCGACGTCTCGGTCGAGGGCGAGATCGACCCCGTGACGGGCTATGTGCTCGACATCCACCGGCTGAAGACGGTCGCCGAGGAGTGTGTCGTGCGGCACCTCGATCATAAGAACCTGAACCTCGACGTCCCCTGGTTCCGCGACCTCAACCCCACGGCCGAGAACATCGCGGTCGTGTGCTGGCGCCTGCTTGCGCCGGCGGTGGCGCCGGCCCGGCTGGCGCGCATCCGGTTGTGGGAGACGGAGCGTAACTACGTCGACTACGAGGGGAGCTGACGATGGGGCGTGATCAGATGAAATCCGCGAGCCGGCACAGCTTTCACGACGAGCATACGGCGCCGGCCACGGCGGACGGCGAGTTCGAGAGTCAGGTGCGGTCGATTTTGGTCCAGCTGGGCGAGGATCCTGCCCGCGAGGGGCTGCGTAACACGCCCGCCCGCGTCGCGGCATCGCTACGGTGGCTCACCCGCGGCTATCAAATGGCGGTCGAGGACGTGATCGGCGACGCCGTGTTCGAGGAAAAGCACGAGAACATGATCCTGGTGCGCGACATCGAGATCTATTCCTTGTGCGAGCACCACATGCTGCCGTTCTTCGGCCGGGCGCACGTGGCCTACCTGCCCGACGGACGGATCGTGGGTCTCTCCAAGATCCCGCGCGTGGTGGAGGTATTCGCCCGGCGCCTGCAGGTGCAGGAGCGGTTGACCGATCAGATCGCCGATGCCCTGTGCCAGGTGTTGAAGCCGCTGGGCGTGGGCGTCGTGATCGAGGCCTATCACCTCTGCATGATGATGCGCGGCGTCGAGAAGCAGAACTCGAAGACGGTCACCTCCGCGCTGCGCGGCAGCTTCCGCAACGACGGGATGACGCGCGACGAGTTCCTGCGCCTGGTGCACGGCGGGGGCAACTGGCTCAAGTGACCGCCGGGGCGGGCCCGCTCGCCGGCCGCGTCGCCCTCGTGACCGGGGCCTCGCGCGGAATCGGCCTCGCCGTAGCGGACGAGCTGCGGGCCGCCGGGGCGCACGTCGTGCGCCTCGCGCGGTCCCTGGTCGACGGCGCCGCCGAGCGCGAGACTACGCTGCACGCCGACGTGACCCGCGCCGAGGACGTCGAGCGGGCCGTCGCGACGGTGGTCGGAACGCTGGGCGTCCCCGACATCGTCGTGAACAACGCGGGCGTGTTCTTCGTGAAGCCGCTGGCCGAGACCACCCCGGCGGAGTTCACGCAGTCGCTTGCCACCAATCTGACCGCGCCGTTTCTCGTCGCGCGCGCCGTGGTGCCCGCGATGGTGCGCCGCGGCAGCGGCCATCTGGTCACCATCGGCTCTTCCAGCGATCA
>JBGQHV010000308.1:0-2711 GCA_041498155.1 Gemmatimonadota bacterium
CATCCGGGCAGCGCAATCACGCCGATCTTGACTCAACTGGCGGAACGGCAACCCCCGTTCGCGGCAGGCCGCTGCGGCAGCCCATATCCTGGGGCGGGGGCTTCAGGTGGAGTTGACCCGGTTTCGTGGATACCCCATGGTTGGGGCGGAAAGGAGCATCCACGATGCCGAAGAGTCATCGGCCGTATCCGCCGGAGTTCCGGCAGCGGATCGTTGAGCTGGTTCGTAAAGGGCGGAGCCCCGAAGAACTGGCGCAGGGGTTCGAACCCTCGGCCCAGGCGATTCGGAACTGGGTGAAGCAGGGGGCGCTCGATGCCGGCCAGCGCATGGACGGCCTGACGACGGAGGAGCGGGAGGAACTACGGCGGCTGCGCCGCGAGAACCGGCAGCTCCGTGAGGAACGGGCGATCCTCTCAAAAGCCGCGGCCTGGTTTGCACGGGAGACCCACGCGATCCCGTCCAAGGATTCGAGTTCGTGAGGGCACACCAGGCCGTCCATCGCATCGCCACCATGTGCCGCGTGCTGGGCGTCTCCCCCAGCGGGTACTACGCGTGGCGGACGCGGCCGCTGGCGCCGCGGGCGCGGGCCGATGTGGAACTCACGGCGCAGATCCAGGTCGTCCACCGCGAGTCGCGCGGCACCTACGGCGCGCCCCGGATCCACGCGGACCTGGCGGCGCAGGGCATCCGGGTCGGCCGCAAGCGCGTCGCTCGTCTGATGCGGGGTGCCGATCTGCAGGGCGTGAGCCGCCGCCAACCGTTCCGCACGACGGTGCGGGATGCCACGGCGCGGCCGGCGCCGGATCTCGTCGATCGTCAGTTCGCGGTGGAAGGTCCGGACCGGTTGTGGGTGGCCGACATCACGTACGTGCCCACCTGGGCCGGCTTTCTGTACCTCGCCGTCGTCCTCGATGCGTGGAGCCGCCGCGTGATCGGCTGGGCGATGGAAACGCATCTTCGGACGGAGCTCGTCCTGGCCGCGCTGGACATGGCCATCGCGCAACGTCGGCCGACCGATGTCATCCATCACTCGGACCAGGGCTGTCAGCCCGAGTTCAAGTGGTCGTCGCAACACTACCGGTGTGAGCCGATTGTAGAACCTCGTCGAGCGCCTCGGCCGGTGTTCGCCAGCCAAGAGTCTTTCGTGGCCGGGTGTTGAGCGCGAGGGCGACGGCGGCGAGGGCGTCGGCGCTGTGCACATTCAGGTCCGTGCCCTTCGGAAAGTACTGGCGGAGCAGCCCGTTGGTGTTCTCGTTCGTGCCGCGCTGCCACGGACTGTGCGGATCGCAGAAATAGACCGCGACCCCGGTGTCGATGCGCAGGCGCGCGTGCTGGGTCATCTCGACTCCCTGATCCCAGGTCAGCGACCGGCGCAGCTGCGCAGGCAGCGTGATGATCGTGCTCGCAATGGCGTCGCGGACCGCCTCGGCACCATGCCCGGCGAGCGCCGGTCCATTCTTCACGCGAACACCGGAGCCATGGCCCGCCATGCGCGGCAGGTGGAGCAGGAGCGTGAATCGCGTGGTGCGCTCCACCAGCGTGCCGATCGCGGAACTGCCCAGCCCCACGATGAGATCTCCCTCCCAATGCCCCGGCACCGCTCGGTCGGTCGCCTCCGCCGGCCGCTGGCTGATCAGGAGTTCGGGCGTGACGAAGGGCTTACCCCGCCCGCGGGTGCGCGCCCGCGGCACGCGCAGCGCCCGGCCGGTGCGCAGACACGCCGTCAGCTCACGGCGCAGCGCGCCGCGCCCCTGCACATACAGCGCCTGGTAGATGGCCTCGTGGCTGATGCGCATTGATGCATCGTCGGGGAAGTCGCGCAGGAGGCGCCGGGCAATCTGCTCGGGGCTCCACGCCCGGGCCCACCGCCGATGCTGTCGCCGCCCGTGCCGACGCCCCGTCCACGGCACGACAGGCCTGGGAACCATTGTGCCGCTTGGCGCGATGACCACGCCCTCCAACCGCTCCTGTACGTATTGCTGCAGCTTGGCGTTCACCGCCAGCTTCGCCGGCTTCGGCCGGCGCGCGGCGCGATCCGCATGCCACTGCGCCGTCGTCGCGCGGTACTCGAGGCCGCCGGAGCGCGTGGCGGCGTTGCGGCGCAACTCCCGCGAGATCGTTGACGGCGGCCGGGCCAGCTGGCGGCCGATCGCGCGCACTCCATGCCCCTGGGCGCGCCAGAGCGCGATCTGCTCCCGGTCGGTGAATGCCAGAAACCGCCCCGACGGCGGCGGTGCCGAAGGCCTGAGGTGCGACGCTGCCATGCCGCCTGCCTCCCGAAACCACCGTGTCCCAACCGCCGGCGACACCCTGGCGTCGACCGCCGCGTCCTCGCTCGGGCGTCCGGCCGCAATCGCCACCCAGAACCGGCGCTGCTCCTCATGCCGCCGCACCGAGGGGCGGCCTGGCGAGTGTAGTTTGGCTCGTCCTGCCCGCTCCGAACACCGCCTCCGTGTCGTCATCGCAACCCCCTCTGGTGAGGTGTTGCGACGACCGCTTGAATTCACCCTGGCTGCCCCGATCCGAGTGATGGAGCAACCCGTGCGGGGGGCGCCGCCGCCCTCGGGGCGGTATCTGGCGTTGACCGATCGGGAGCAGATCGCGCTTTGGCGCGTCCAGGGGCATGGCGTGCGCGAGATCGCCCGCCGGCTGACCCGGGCGCCGTCGACGATCTCGCGGGAGTTGCGCCGCAACGCCGCCACGCGCGCCGG
>JBGQHV010000309.1:0-2699 GCA_041498155.1 Gemmatimonadota bacterium
GCTCGAGGGCGATCGCCCCCAGGAAGAGCGCCCCCATCGCCACGACCATCGCGGCCAGGGGCGGAAAGCCCAGGTACTCGATGACGTAGTACGCGCAGTAGCCCCCGAGCATGTAGAGGTCGCCGTGGGCGAAGTTGACGATCTTGAGGATGGAGAAGATGAGCGTCACGCCGACCGCGATCAGGGCGTAGATCACGCCGATGACGGCCCCGTTCGCGGCCTGGACGAAGAGGTAATCCCAGCTCATCGTGTCATCAGCGCTCTCCCGAGGAAGCGACGGGGGAGATCGCGCCGGCGCGCTCGGCGCCTGCGCGACCTCCCCCGCGTGTCTCTCCCGGGAACGAGCCCTATGGGTCCGAGCGGCGACTCACTGGCCCGGCTTCAGGTACGTGTACTTGACGTCCGCGATGTCCCGCGGCCAGACGATGGGGGCGTCCTCGGCCTCCTGGCCCACCTTGCTGTACTGCACCAGCGCGACCGGCGCGCCCATGAACTGGTGATAGGCCCAGTCCGGCTGGTGGCTGGTCGAGAAGGTATACCGCCCGCGTCCGAGCACGATGTCGGTCTTCTCGAGCGCGGCGACGAGCGCCTTGCCGTCCGTCGACTTCGCCCGGGCGATCGCGTCGATCAGCACCAGCATGGCGTCGTAGTTCTCGATCGCCTGCGGCGACGGCGTCTGGTTGTACTTCTTCTTGTAGGCCGCGACGAAGGTCTTGGTCTTGTCGTTCCACGCCGCCTTGGGCAGGCCGACGATCTCGGTGACCAGGTACTTGCCGGCCTCGCCCACGTTCTTCCAGAACGTCGGGTCGACGGCCGGGCCGCCGGAATTGGCGATGCCGGTGCGGGCGCTCGGCGCGAAGCCGAGGGTGTGCGACTGGCTGATCATGGGATAGGCGCCGGCCTCGCTGTACGCGGTCATGAAGAAGTCGAAGGGCGGCTGGTGGGTCTTGAACCGCTCGATCTGCGCGGTGAACTCCGTCGAGTTCGGATCGGCCCCGACGACCTCGTACTTGACGCCGTGCTTGTCCAGCACCGGCAGCAGGACGTCGCGCGCGCTCTGCCCGCCGTCGGTCTTCTCGAAGAGCACGGCCACGTTCTTGAACCCGGCCGCCGCGATCCAGTCGCCGTACTTGGTGGCGATCAGCGCCTGGTTGGGCGCGACCCGGAACACCTCCGGATACCCCTTGGCGGTGATGCTGAGCGCCCACACGTCCACCGCGATGATCGGGATGCCCGCTTTGTGGGCCACCTCCATCTCCGCGAGGAACACCGAGCTGTGGAACTCCCCGGTGATGGCCACCACCTTCTCCTGGGAGATCAGCCGCTCCGCCGCCGCGGTGCCTTCCTCGGGCTTGCCGCGCGTGTCGGCGAAGACCACCTGGATCTGCCGGCCGAGCACGCCGCCCTTGGCGTTGATCTCGTCGGCCGCGAGCTGGGCGGCCTGCTTCATGAGCGCGCCCTCGGCGTAGCCGCCGGGAGGCGACAGCGGGCCGACCCAGCCCACCTTGATCGGATCCGCCGCCCTGGCGGGCGCGCCGATGAACTGTGACGACGCGATGACGATCCCACCGATCAAGACGACGAGTTTGGCCGTGACACGCCAGCGTCCCGTGATTCGCCCCGTGATCCGCATTGTGGCCTCCGTTCTCTTCTCTTCTATGAGGTCTGCAAAACGCCCGTCGACTCCCCCGCCCGAGACCGCGGGCCACTATACCTCCATTGTGGGGACGGCGGCAAAGCTCTACATTGTCCGCATGGACCATCGACACTGGGTCGGCACCTGGACCACCGCGCCCGCGCCCGCCGAGGGCGTGGTGTTCAGCAACCACACGCTGCGCATGAACGTCCGCGCCAGCATCGGCGGCGACACCCTGCGGGTGCGCCTGTCCAACGCCCACGGCAGCCGCCCGCTCGCCGTCGGGGCAGCGCGGATCGGGCGGCGCGACACCGGCCCCAACATCGTCCCGGGCTCCGACCGCCGGCTGACCTTCGGCGGCGCCGACACCGCGACGATCGCCGCGGGCGCCCTCCTGGTCAGCGACCCGGTCTCGCTGCCCCTGCCGCCGCTCGGCGACCTCGCGATCAGCGTGCATCTGCCGGGCGACCTGCCGGCGAGCTTCGGGATCACCGGCCGCTACTCACGCCAGACGAACTACATCTCCCCGCCGGGCGACTTCACCGCCGCGGTCGCGATGCCGGTCGGCAAGCTCACCGACGACTGGTACTTCGTCTGCGGGGTCGACGTGCTGGCCACGCCGGACACCGGCGGCATCGTCGCCCTCGGCGACTCGCTGACCGACGCCAACATCTCGACGATCGACGCGTTCTGCCGGTGGCCCGACCAGCTCTCGCGCCGCCTGCAGGCCCGGGCCGGTGGCCGCCCGATGGGGGTCATGAACCAGGGGCTCGGCGGCAACCGCATCCTGCACGACATCCGGGGCGACAGCGGGCTGCGCCGCTTCGACCGCGACGTGCTGGCCCAGCCCGGCGTCACCCACGCGATCGTGATGCTCGGCACCAACGACCTCCGCAACCGCTGGGCCAAGCCCGAGGAAGAGGTGACCGCCGAGCAGATGATCGCCGGCCTGCAGCAGCTCGCGGTGCGGGCCGGGACGCGTGGCATCAAGATCTTCGGCGCCACCCTGACGCCCTACGAGAACGAGACCTTTCTCGTCGGCGCCTGGACGCCGGAGCGCGAA
>JBGQHV010000310.1:0-2679 GCA_041498155.1 Gemmatimonadota bacterium
ATATTGGCCCAGCGGTGGAAGATCTTGGGGCGGACGACATAATCCACGTTGCCCACGACGAGGACGCCCCAGATTGCGAGGCCGATGGCCCAGCCCCAGCGGCCGCCCAGCGCGAGCGCGATCGCCCCCGGTCCCCACACCATGCCGCTGCCCACCACCGGCAGGATCGAGAACACCATCGTGACGACGCCCCAGAAGAGCGCGTTCGAAAGTCCCGCGGCCCAGAATCCCACGCCCACGAGCGCGCCCTGAATGGCGGCGACGAGGCCCGTGCCGATCACCGTGGCGACCGTCACGTTGCGGAATCGCTGCCGCAGGATCTCGGTGTTGTCGGGCGAGAAGGGGATGTAGGGACTCACCGCGGTCCAGGTCTCGGACGGGCGCAGCAGCAGATAGTAGAGGCCGAACAGCGCGATCGTGAGGTTCAGGGCGAGCCGCGTCGCGGTGCCGATCAACCCGAACGCCGAGCTGCCGATGAAGCTCACCAGCTTGCCGCCGAGATCGGCGAGCTGCGGGCCGATCGTCGAACCGCCGATGTGCATCTGGGCGAGGCGATCGAGCAACGGGCTCTGCACCACGCCGGAGGCGATCTCCTGGGCCTGGGCCACGATGAGGCCGGCGAAGGAGACTCCCGGGACCACAATAAGGAAGAGAGCGAGAATCACGACCAGCGCGGCCGCGGTTTTCGCGCCCGTGTGCCGCATCAGCCAGGCCTGCACCGGCTGGAAGACGACATAGAGGACCGGGATGCCGATGATCCCGGTGGCGAACGGGGTGAGCGCGACGAGCAGCGCCAGGCCCAGGACGAGAATGATGAAGGCGGCGCGCTGGTGGCTCGTGTCGAGAAACGCCATGGCGCAAAGGTAGAGCGGCGACGCCTCCCGCGCTTGCCGCCCGGGGTGCATCTTGCTTCCCCGAGACCCCACAAGGAGCCGTCGTGCGTCTGACCGTCCTTCCAGCCCTCCTGCTCGCCGTCCCGGCGGCGCTGCCGGGGCAGGCCCAGCGTCGCAGCCCGCCGATCGCCGCCGCGTCCGCGATCGATTCCTCGAGCTACTCCCAGCTGCACTTCCGGCACATCGGTCCGGAAGGCAACCGGGTCAGCTCGGTCGCGGGGGTCGCCGGCGATCCCGCCACCTACTATGCGGGTGCGGCGTCGGGCGGACTGTGGAAGACGGTGGACGGGGGCATCCACTGGGCACCGGTGTTCGACGACCAGCCGGTCAGCTCGATCGGCGCACTGGCGGTGGCGCCGTCCGATCCCAACGTGGTGTGGGCGGGCACGGGCGAGCCGTTCATCCGCTCCAACATCTCGATCGGCTGGGGGGTCTACAAGTCCACCGACGCGGGGAAGAGCTGGACCAAGATGGGGCTCGACAGCACGGGCCGGATCTCCCGCATCGTGGTGCATCCCACCAACCCGGACATCGTGTACGTCGCGGCGCTGGGGCATCTGTACGGTCCGCAGCCGCAGCGCGGCATCTACCGCACCACCGATGGCGGCAAGACGTGGGAGCGCGTGCTGTTCGTGAACGACAGCACCGGCGCCTCGGACCTCGTGATGGACCCCAACAATCCCAGGATACTCTTCGCCGGGTTCTGGCAGGTCGAGGTGCACACCTGGGGCCGCTCGAGCGGCGGGGCGGGCAGCGGCATCTGGTCGAGCAAGGACGGCGGCACTACCTGGACGCGCGTCACGGGGCACGGGCTCCCGTCGCGGCCGGTGGGGAAGGTCGGGCTCGCCATGACGCGCGCCAACTCGAGCCGGATCTACGCGCTGATCGAGACGGGCGACGGCGTCCCCGCGGTCAACATCGCTCGGCCCGACACCGGGCGCCTGTTCCGCTCCGACGACGGCGGCGGCTCGTGGCAGCTCGTCAACCAGGACCGGCAGGTCGCCGGGCGTACCCACTACTACAATCGCATGGCGGCGGCGCCCGACAACGAGAACGAGGCGTACTTCCTGACGGCGTCGTGGGCCAAGACGTTGGATGGGGGACAGTCGATCATCGACCCCCCCAACGCCGAGGTGCCGGGCGGCGATCATCACGACATCTGGATCGATCCCACCAACGGCAACCGTATGATCGTGAGCCACGACGGCGGGATCTCGATCACCATGAACCGCGGCAAGACCTGGCTGCGCGTGCAGCTGGCGATCGCCCAGATGTACCACGTGACGGTGGACACCCGGGTGCCCTACTACGTCTACGGCAACCGGCAGGACGGCCCCTCGGCGCGCGGGCCGAGCAACAGCCGCACCGGCGACATCGCGCGCGGCATGTGGGGCACGGTGGGCGGCGGCGAGAGCGGCTGGGCGACCCCGGATCCCGAGGATCCCGACATCGTGTGGTCCAGCGCGTCGGGGTTCGGCAGCGTGGGCGGGATCGTGTCGCGCTATGATGTCCGCACCGGGATCGCGCGCTACACCGAAATCTGGCCGCAGGCGACGATCGGCTGGCCCGCCGCCGGCGTGAAGTACCGTTTCGTGTGGACGTTCCCGCTCACCATCTCGCCGTTCGATCACCACACCGTGTACGTCGGCAGCCAGCACGTGCACGCCACGTCGGACGGCGGCGTCACCTGGAAGGAGATCAGTCCCGACCTCACGCGCAACGACACGACGCGCCAGCGGCCGTCGGGCGGCCTCACGCCCGACAACATCGGCGTCGAGTACGCGGG
>JBGQHV010000311.1:0-2669 GCA_041498155.1 Gemmatimonadota bacterium
CTCACCTACGCCGTGTGTCCCGCCTGCCGGCACCGCCAGGCGTTCGGCGCGGACGCCAAGAAGCTGACGTGCGACCGCTGCCACAACATCGCGACCTTGGCGTGGGATGAGCTGAGCTGAAAGAAAGACGTCTAGAGCGCTACGAGAAGGTCCCCTAGTTCGACAGTGCCCGATCCTTCCGCGGTGCAGTAAAACCCCCGCATCCCCCCCTCGAGAAACTGCAGGTGTTCTTTCAGCACGCTGCTCTCCACCGTGGCGCCCAGCGCCCAGCCGGTGAAGGGACGGCAGGGGTGCGCCACCTCGAGCACGCGCAGCCGCACGCGCTCCGATCCGTCCGGCGCCATCACGGCGAGGCCGTTGCACACGTCGTCGAAGCTGAGCCGCCCGGCGGTCTCGGCGATGAGGTTCTCGCCGGCGCAGCCCACCGTGAGCCGCTCGCCGAAGCGGCGGCGCATCTCGCCGTAGTGGGCGGTGAAGCCCACCGAGACGCCGTGCAGGCCATCCTCGTTCTTGGTGGCGGGGTGGCCGCGGTGATGCACGTCCACGATCCAGCCTCCCTCCTCGCCCGCGCCGAGCACGCCGTCGGCCGACACGGCGAGGCGGCGCACCGGGAGCAGCGGAGCGGGGTCGTAGGTCCGCATGGGCTTCTCGCCGGTCTTGAGCGAGCTACGCTGGATCTGGAGGCGAATGAGGGGGCCGAGTGGGCGCATATCGGAAAATAGCCCAACGGGGTATTTTCGGGGACCATGGCATCCAAGGGCTGGGCCCGGTGTCTCGACTCGGTGGCGGACATCCTGCGCCGCGGCGCGTGGTATCCGATCGTCGAGGAGACCTCGGAGCACGTCGTGCTCGACGTGCACGAGAAACGGATCCGCCTGTCCCGCGCCGACCTGCAGGTGCGGCTCACGGCGCCCGACAACTGGAGCATCGTGGTGCGCACCGGCGTGATGCGCCCCACCTTGGGCGGCAACCGGGAGGCGGTCACCCAGACCTACGCGGTGTGCCCCACCTGCAACGAGCGCCAGGAATTCTCCGGCAAGCCCACCCTGCTGCGCTGCACCAAGTGCCGCGGCGAGGCGTCGGTGGACTGGTCGGTGACTTGTTAGCTGTCAGCCGTCAGCCATCAGCCATCAGCTAACGGCGAAGGCGGCTGATCGCTGACGGCTGACGGCTGACAGCTCTACCGCAGCCCCGCCGGCTCCATCCGCTCCAGCACCGGTCCCAACAAGCGCACGCCGAGGTAGCACTCGGCCCCCAACACGAGCGCGGCCACGACCGCCCACACCGCGCCCGTCCACATCGGGTCGGCGCCCGCAGCGCGCGCCACGATCGCCGCCACGGCGCCCAGCAGGGCCGCCGGGAGCACCGCGACGACCAGGGCGAACGCCGCCCCCACCATGTTGAGGATGCGCTGTCCGGTGGCCTCGAAGCCGGTGGCGCGGTCGGGGCCGATGGCGCTCCAGGCGGGGAACAGCACCGCGGCCGCGTTCTGCACCAGGAGCAGCACGGTGAGCACCGGGGGCGCGACCGCCAGCGCCGCCACCAGCAGGGCGAGCCGATCGCCCGCCGCGGGGAGCGGGGTCGTGCTCGCGAACGAGGCGACGAACGCCAGGCACACGCCGAGGCCCACCACGGCGGACAGCAGCAACGCCGGGGCCAGGACCTCCGCGGCCACCAGATCGCGTCCCCGCAGCGGATAGGTCTTCAGCATGTCCAGCAGCTCGAGATCGCGGCGCAGGTCGTAGCGCAGCGTCAGCGGCCCGAACACGAGCACCACGCCGGAGAGGGCGAGGGCGAGCAGGGCGACGAGATCGGCCGCGCCGCCGTGCCCTCCCACCACGGACCCCATCGCCACGATCATGACGACGAGCAGCAGCAGGGTGCGCAGCCGGAACTCCCGCAGCGCCCCGGTGACGTTCTTCCACACGATCGCCGCCGCGGGGCGGCCGGTGGCGGCCAGGGGCACGAAGGTGCGGGGCGCGTCGCCGCTCTTGGGCGTGGCGACGTCGGTGCGGCCGCGCCGCCGCGCCTCGATGCGGCGCGCCACTTTGCCGGCGTGCTCCACCGCCGCCTCCTCGAAGGCGAGGGTGGAGCGCACCACCCACACGTAATGCGCCCCGGCGACGAGCAGCGCCGCGGGGAGGCGCACCAGGAACTGGGAGACGCTCCGCGCCAGCAACGGGCCCTTGAGGGCGAACAGGGGCCACAGCACCACGCCCAGCACGCCGTGGTGCAGCGCCCGCGCCAGCTCGGCGGCCCCGGCGTCGGCATCCTCCCGCCACGCCGCGACGATCCCCGGGAGCGATCCCCGCAGCCCGACCCACAGCCCCACGAGCAGCGCGGCGATGACCCCGAGCGTGATCAGGCGGCGCCGTACCCCGGTCATCCCCTGCTGCGTCAGGCTGCCGCGCACCATCGCGGCCCCGGCGGTGTGCAGCTGCAGGGTGAGGTACATGACCCACAGCCCCACGATGCGGAGCGGCAGGCGCGCGTCGAAATGGCCGCGCGAGAAGATCAGCACGGAGAAAGCCGCCGAGATGAGCAGCGGCATCTGGGTGCGCAGCAGCCGGAACTGGATCACCTGGCGCCGCGTGAGGGGCGCCGGGAAGAGAAAATCGGTCTCGGCCAGCTGGAAGGTGAACGGCGTCTCGGCGCTGCCGAAGATCCAG
>JBGQHV010000312.1:0-2668 GCA_041498155.1 Gemmatimonadota bacterium
CTCCCCGCCGGATTCGCCGCCGCCTGCGGCGCCGGGTGCGCTCCGCTGTTCGATGTCTGGACCACGGGGGGCGGCGCCGGCCGCTGTATCAGCGCCTACGTGCCCCTGCCCTGGGTGGCGCCGGTGCGGCAGTTCTGGGCCGCCGCCGCCGCCGCGCTGGCCGCGCACCTGAAGCAAACTGGCGCGTACGGCTCCCTTACGTTGGTGCACGTGCCAGGACTGAGCATCTACGACGAAGAGATCCGCCTGCCTACCGGTTTCCCGCGACCAACGCCGGGCGACACGCTGCACTGCCCCGATGGACGGCTGGCGGATTCGGCGGTGGCCGCCGATGCTGACACGAGCCGCTGGCGCGGTCTCGGCTACTCCGATTCGGCCGTCGTCAGCGGGTTCTCAGGCGTCGCCCAAGGCTTCGAGCAGGCGTTCCCCGACCGATTCCTGGGGCTGAGCTTGCTCAATCCGGGCGCCATCGGCATCGATTTTCCGAACCTCAACGGTCACGCCACCGGCTCGGTCGCCGCGCAAATCGTCCAGGCGGTTTCGGACCTGGCACCGGGCCGAGTGCAGGTGCAGGCGGACAACCTGGACACCGATCCCGTCTTGTCCGAAGTGATCACGCTCGCCTCGCAGGATGGCGATTCCGTGGGATGGCAGAGCAACCGGCACGGTGGGCCCGGGGCGGGCTGCAACGGGGGCGGTGCGGGTTCGTGCGCCCCCGATGGCCCCGCGAGCCCCTATTTCCAGCTGCTGCAGAACGGATCGCAGAACCGGGGTGAGTATCTCGAGGTCTGGTCGGCCGACGTGCTCGCATACCCGCTGAGTTTCGCGGCGGCCAGGGCCGCGGGTCTCTATCCCCCGCGCTAGGACAGCAACGCCGCGAGTTTGTCCACGATATCCGTCCAGCCCCGCCGGTGCGCATCCACTTCCGCGGGCGGCAGGCGGCGGTGCGTCAACGTGAGCTCGGTGCCATTTCCCTGCGCTTTCAGCTCGACGGTGACGACCGTGGACTGATAGTTGGTGTGGGCCGAGATCCAGGTGAACGACAGGAGCGACGGCGGCTCGATGGCGAGATAGGCACCGCGGTGCTCCTCGTGCCCCTGCCCGTGATGCATCACGATGCGGAATGCGCCGCCGACGCGCGGGTCGAGCTCGACCGTGGCGCCCGAGACGGATCCCGGGGCCATCCACTGCGCCAAGCTGACGGGATCGAGCCAGGCGGCGAACACTTGATCCCGGGGCACCGGGATGAGGCGCCGCACCACCAGCGGATCGGCTGCACTGTCCATCTCGGTCACGGGCGCACGCGCCGGTCGTGCCGCGCCCGCGGCACGAGAAGCCGCTCCAGCGCGTCGAGCCGCGTCTCCCAGAACGCCCGGTAGTACTCCAGCCACCGCGCCGCCTCGCGCAGCGGCGCGGGCTTCAGGCGCAGCCAGTGCTCGCGCCCATGGACCCGCCGCGTGACGAGCCCCGCCCGCTCGAGCACTTTCACGTGCTTGGAGACCCCGTTGAACGACATCGGGAACCGATCCGCCAGCGTGCCGACCTTGACCTCGCCGCCCGCGAGCACCGTGAGCATCGCGCGCCGCGTGGGGTCGGCGATCGCCGCGTAGACGCCGTCCAGCCCCGCTTGCTGACTTCTCGGCATGACATATATTCAACCACTTGGTAGAATATTGTCAAGGCGTCCACGTGCAGCACGAGGAGGAGCGTATGGCCGAACAGCATCAGGTCGTGACCCGCGCGCAGTGGCTCACCGCGCGTCGCGCACTGTTGGCGAAGGAGAAGGAGTTCACGGGCCTGCGGGACGCCCTCAGCCGGCAGCGGCGCGACCTGCCCTGGATCAAAGTCGAGACGCCGTATGCGTTCGACGGACCGAACGGCCGGGAGTCGCTGGCCCAGCTCTTCGGGAGCCGGAGTCAGCTCGTCGTCTATCATTTCATGTTCAATCCGGCGGACGACGAAGGATGCAAGCACTGCTCGTTCTGGGCGGACCACTACGACGGCATGGGCGTGCACCTCAACCACCGCGACGTGACCTTCGTCGTCGTGTCCCGGGCCCCGCTGGCCAAGCTGCAGGCGTTCCAGCGGCGCATGGGGTGGCGGTTCAAGTGGGTCTCGTCGGCGCCGAGCGATTTCAACTACGACTATCACGTGTCGTTCAGCCCGGAGGCGCTGGAGCGCGAGACGGTGTTTTACAACTACTCGGACGACAGTCACGGCATGCCGGAGCGCGAGGGAGCGAGCGTGTTCTACAAGGATCCCCAGGGGACCGTGTTCCACACCTACTCCACCTACGCGCGCGGCATCGACATGCTGAATGGGACGTACCACTTCCTCGACCTCACCCCCAAAGGACGGGACGAAGGCGACGCCCCGCAAAGCTGGGTGCGCCACCACGACAGTTATACCAACTGATGCAGATGTCCGGCGGCCAAACCGGCGCAGCCTGGATGGGCGCATGGATCGTGATGATGGTCGCCATGATGACGCCGGCGCTAGTGCCGGGGTTGGTCCGCTACCGCCGATGCGTCCCCGCCCGAGGGGTGGCCGGTAGGGGCGGGCTGACGGCGCTCGTGGGCGCCGGCTACTTCTTCGTGTGGACGCTCGTCGGTGGCGCCGCATACCTGTTGGGTGTCGCCATCGCCGGCGCTGAGCTTGTGTGGCCGGC
>JBGQHV010000313.1:0-2653 GCA_041498155.1 Gemmatimonadota bacterium
CGCCAACGACCTACTGGTCGTTACAGACCGTCGCTGAGCAGGGCGTGGCCAAACCGTCGCTGGACAACCCCGCCGAAGTGGTGGAGACGCTGCACGATCTGTTGAGCGACGCCGTCAAGCTGCGCATGGAAGCCGACGTGCCGCTCGGCGCCTTTCTGTCGGGGGGCATCGATTCGTCCACCATCGTCGCGCTAATGCAGACGCACAGTGTCCGGCCGGTGCGAACGTTCACGATCGGCTTCCAGGACACGCAGCACGACGAGGCTCGTCACGCCGCGGCGGTCGCCCGGCACCTCGGGACCGAACACACCGAGCTGTATCTCTCACCAGCCGACGCGCTCGCGGTCATCCCACGCCTGCCGGTGTTGTACGACGAGCCGTTCGCCGACACATCCCAGATTCCCACCTTCCTCGTCTCGGAGCTGACGCGACGACACGTGACCGTGAGCCTCTCCGGTGACGCCGGTGACGAGCTGTTCGGTGGGTATCGGCGGCTTCGGCTCGGGCCGGCGATCTGGCGCGGCATCGGATGGATCCCGCTGCCGGTTCGGCGCAGCCTGGCGTCCCTGCTGACCCCACCGGCGACGTTCGGCAACGGCCGGCGGAGTTCCCTGCTGAGCCGCCTGACGCGAAGGCTGACCGGCAAACGGAACCTCGTCGAGCGTCTGCGCCAGGTGGCGGAGATCCTGCCGATGGAGTCGCCAGTCGCCCTCTATCATTACATGATGTCATTTTGGAAAGACCCCACCGTCCTCGTGCCGGACGCTCGCGAAATGCCCGTCCCGGCGACCGACGCGGCGCGCTGGCCCGACTTCGGTGGGAATCCCGAGCACGTGATGATGTTTCTGGATACCGTCGCGTACCTCGCGGACGACATCCTGGTGAAGCTGGACCGCGCGAGTATGGGCACCAGTCTCGAAGCGCGCATCCCGCTGCTCGACCATCGCGTGATCGAGCTCGCGTGGCGCATGCCGTTGTCGGTCAAGCTGCACGGCGGCAAGGGAACGAAGTGGCCGCTCCGCGAAGTGCTGTATCGCTACGTCCCGCGGGCGCTCGTGGACCGTCCCAAGCAGGGATTCCACATGCCGGTGGCGGAATGGCTGCGTGGGCCGTTGCGCGAGTGGGCCGAATCGCTCCTCGACGAGCGGCGGCTGCGCGAAGGCGGAATGCTCGATCCTCGCCCGATCCGCAAGAAGTGGGCGGAGCACCTGGCCGGCACGACGCGCTGGGACTATCACTTGTGGACCGTCCTGATGTTCGAGGCGTGGGCCGAGACCACGTCCCAAGCGGCGCAACCGGTGCCGGCATGAATCCCCGGACAGCGGGGGCACCGGCGACGGCACCGGCTGTGGAGGCGGTGTCCACGCCGACCGCGCCGGCGCGGCTCGTGGTGCTGGACGAGCTGTTCCAGCAGCTCGACGGCGAGGGGATCCGCTATTGCCACTGGAAGAGCAACGAGCATCTGGGCGCGACGATGACCGGGGCGACCGACGTCGACGTGCTGGTGGAGCGTCGCGGCGTGCAGCGCCTCACGCACATCCTCACTGGTGGGACGAGCTTCAAGCGATTCGTCGTGAAGGCCGGTCGCGGGTACCCCGGCATCGAAGACTACGTGGGGTTCGACCCGGCCACCGGGAGACTGAGTCACCTGCACGTCCACTACCAGCTGACGCTGGGCGAGAAGTTCCTGAAGGGCCACCGTCTTCCCTGGGAGGAGGCGGTCCTCGAATCGCGCGTGCGCGACGAGAGCTCCGGCCTCTGGATTACCGACCCGCACCTCGAGCTGCTGATTCTCATCGTGCGCCACGTCATGAAACTGCGGCTGCGCGACGGGGTGTTGGCAGCCGTGGGCCACGATTACTTCCGCGGCGGCATGTTGCGCGAGCTACGCTGGCTGGCGGCGCGGGTGCGTTCCGACCAGCTCGTCGCCCGCGCGGAGCCCCTCGTGGGGCCGGTCGCCGCTCGACTGCTGCCGGGGATGATCGCGGGTCGCGGACCCTCGATTCCCCAGCTGCGGGCGTTTCGCCGGCGCGCCACGCCGCGCCTCTCGAGCTACCGCATGTACTCGGCCACCGGCGCGACCCGGCGCATGTGGCTGCGGGAATGGACCTGGATCTGGTGGCGACTCAAGAACTGGG
Source organism: Gemmatimonadota bacterium (assembly GCA_041498155.1). Classification (GTDB taxonomy): domain Bacteria; phylum Gemmatimonadota; class Gemmatimonadetes; order Gemmatimonadales; family GWC2-71-9; genus DASTHG01. The sequence continues at coordinate 2,139 of JBGQHV010000313.1, forward strand.
TGATTCGCGCGCCGACCAAGTCCACCCGCACGCCGCCGCAGGGCGGTCTGGCGATCGCGTTCGTCGGCCCGGACGGCGCGGGCAAGTCCACCCTCACGCACGAGATCGCCGAATGGCTGTCGCGTGAGATCGCGGTCACGTCGACCTATGGCGGGAGCGGCAAGGGCTCCGCTTCTCCCTCGCGCCGCTGGCTCCAGCGGATCGGGACGCTGACCCGACGCAAACCGACACCCCACGAAGGCGCGTCGGGCGCACCCGCCGCCGCCGACGCGCCCTCCGGGCTGCGGTTGTTCGGGAAACTGCTCTGGGTCCTCACCCTGGCTCGGGAGCGCCAGCGGTGGGCGACCCAGGTCCGTCGCGCCCGCAGCCTGGGCATGGTCGTCCTGTCGGATCGCGTGCCGCAAACACAGTTTGCCGGACTCAACGACGGCCCGCGATACGGGCATTGGATCGATTCTCCTTCCTGGCTGCGCCGCACCGTCGCGCGGCGGGAGCAGGCGACGTTTCGCGAGGCC
>JBGQHV010000314.1:0-2649 GCA_041498155.1 Gemmatimonadota bacterium
GACGGCGCCGGCTACCTCGACGACGGCGCGGCCGTGAGGGTCCAGCCATGAAACTGACCGACTTCTCCGTCAAGAACTGGCAGTTCACGATCGTCCTGTTCGTGATGCTGGCGGCGCTCGGCGCGACATCGCTGATCACTATCCCCAAGAGCGAAGACCCGACACTCGATTTTCCGGAGTTCACGATCGTCGCCGTGTATCCGGGCGCGAGCGCCGTGGACCTGGAACGGCTGGTGGTCAAGCCGATCGAGGATACGCTGCACCGCCTGGACGACCTGCGCAGCCTGAGCAGCACCATACGGCCGGGCGTCGCCCGCCTGCGGGTCCGCTTCGAGGACGATCAGGACCCGTCCAAGCGGTACGACGACGTGGTGCGGGAGGTGAACGCGTTGCGGCCGGGGCTGCCGACCGAGCTGGCCTCGCTGCAGATCTTCAAGGGCACGACCCTGGACGTGAACATCGTGGAAGTAGCCCTCGTCTCCGAGCTCGCGTCCTATCACACGCTCGACTCGCTGGCCGAGGCGCTCACCGACAGGCTGACGGCTGTCCGCGGCGTGCGGTCGGCGGAGCGGTGGGGCGCGCCGCCCCGGCAGGTGGAAGTGGCGCTGGACCTGGGCCGTCTGGCCGCCTGGCGGCTCCCCGTAGGGCAAGTGCTGGGAGCGATCGGTGCGGAGAGCGCCGACATCCCGGGCGGCAACGCCGACGCGGGACGCCGCAGCTTCAGTGTGCGCTCGTCGGGCAGCTACGAGACCCTCGATCAGGTGCGCCAGACGGTGGTGCGCGGCGGAGCCGGCCGCCTGGTGCGCCTGGGCGACGTGGCGCGGGTCGAGTGGGGATACGGCGATTCGACTTACCGCGCTCGCTTCAACGGGCACCGGGCGGTGTTCGTCACGGCGAACCAGCGGGCCGGCACGACGATTCAGGCGGTGCGCGATCGCGTGTACACGGCGCTCGACGGGTTCGAGCGGGATCTGCCGCGTGGCGTGTCGCTCGCGCGGGGCTTCGATCAGGCGGCCAACGTGTCGCACCGGCTGGGACGGCTGGGGGAGGACTTCCTCATCGCCCTCGCCCTCGTCCTCCTGACGCTGCTGCCGCTCGGGCCGCGGGCTGCGGCTGTGGTCATGATCTCGATTCCGTTGTCGCTGGCGATCGGCGTGACCGCTCTGGCCTGGACCGGGTTCACGCTGAATCAGCTGAGCATCGTGGGAATGGTGATCGCCCTCGGCTTGCTGGTGGACGACTCGATCGTCGTGGTCGAGAACATCACGCGCTTCCGGCGGGCGGGGCATTCCGCGATCGAGGCGGCGATTCTCGCGACGCGCCAGATCTGGGTCGCGGTGCTGGGCGCCACCGCCACGCTGGTCTTCGCCTTCGTGCCGCTGCTGCTCCTGCCCGGCGGGCCGGGCCGCTTCATCCGCTCGCTCCCGGTCGCGGTGGTATACGCGGTGCTCGCCTCGCTGGTCGTGTCGCTCACGATCATCCCGTGGTTGGCGAGTCGCCTGCTCGGGCCGGGGGAAGCCGCCGGCGGGAACCGGTTCCTGCGCGCGTTCGAGCGCGCGATCCATGCGAGCTACGCCCCGCTCCTCGACCGGGCGCTGCGGCGCCCGGGACGGACGCTCGCCCTGAGCGCGTCATTCGTAGGACTGTGCCTCGCGCTCGTCCCGGTGGTGGGCTTTTCGCTCTTCCCCAAGGCGGAGACGCCCCAGTTCCACGTGGACATCACCACGCCCGAGGGAGCGAGCATCGCCGCCACGGATTCGGCTGCGCGGTTCACCGAGCGGGAGCTCGGCCGGATGCCAGGCGTGCGCGCCGTCTACACATCGGTGGGGCACGACAACCCGCGGGTCTACTACAACGTGACCTCGCGTACCGACGATCCTCGCATCGGGCAGCTGTTCGTGTTGCTCGACCGCTACGAGCCGGGCCGCACGCCGCGGCAGCTTGACTCGCTGCGGGCGCGGCTGGCGAGGTTTCCGGGGGCGGAGATCGCGGTGCGCGAATTCGAGAACGGCCCACCGATCGACGCGCCGGTCGCCATGCGGATCGAGGGCCCGTCGCTCGACTCGCTGCGCGTCCTCGCGGCCCGGGTGGAAGCGGTGCTGCGAGAGACGCCGGGCACCGAGTACGTCACGAACCCGGTGCGCCTGGCGCGGACCGACCTGCGGGTGGCGATCGACCGGGCCGAAACGGGCCTGCTCGGCATTCCGACCGTGGAAGTCGACCGCACGGTCCGCCTGGGGCTCGCGGGGCTGGAGGCGGGCACGCTCCGGGAGGGCGCGGGTGACGCCCGGCCCATCGTGGTGCGGCTGGCGCGGGCCGAGGGGGGGCGTGCGGCCCCGGCCGATCTGGCGCACCTGTATGTGAGCGCCGCGAGCGGGGCGCTCACGCCGCTGTCGGTCGTGGCCGACGTCGGGTTCGAGCGCGCCGTGCCCGAGATTCAGCGGTACGACCGCTCCCGGAGCATCACGGTGACGGCCAACGTCCAGACCGGATTCAACACCGATCGAGTCACGCGGGGGGTGCTCGGCCGCCTGGCGTCGCTGGCGTTGCCATCCGGCTATCGCATCGTCCCGGCGGGCGAGATCGAGAGCCGTCAGGACAGCTTCGGCGACATGGGCGGGGCGATCATCGTGGCGATCTTCGCCATCC
>JBGQHV010000315.1:0-2644 GCA_041498155.1 Gemmatimonadota bacterium
CGAGGATCGCGTTCGCCACGTCGGAGGCCTCGGCGCGGGTCGGCCGTGGTGCGTGGATCATCGACTCGAGCATCTGCGTCGCCGTGATCACCGGCTTGCCGTGCCGGTTCGATTCGCGGATCAGCCGCTTCTGCACCAGCGGCACCGTCTCGAACGGCAGCTCCACGCCCAGGTCGCCGCGGGCGACCATCACGGCGTCCGTGGCGCCGAGGATGCGCTCCAGGTCGTCCAGCGCCGCGGCCTTCTCGATCTTGGCCACCAGCTTCACCCGTGGCGGCACCAACGCGCGCAGCGCGTGCAGGTCCTCGGCGCGGCGCACGAACGACAACCCCAAATAGTCCGCTCCGCCGGCCACCGCCGCCGCCACGTCTTCCTTATCCTTGTCGGTGAGCGGCGGGGCGCTCACCGTCAGGCCCGGGAGGTTCATCCCCTTGTGCGAGGTCAGCTCGCCCCCGTCGATCACCCGGGCCACGATGCGCGGCGGGGCGATCTTCGTCACCTCGAGCGACAGCAGCCCGTCGTTCAGCAGGATCTTCGCCCCCACCCGCGCGTCGCGCGCCAGGTCGTCGTAGGTCGTGGGCAGGTCGTCCCCACGGGCCACGTCCTCGGGCGCCAACACCACCTCCGACCCGGGCTCGAGCTGACGCGGGGCCGGCAGCTCTCCCACCCGAATCCGCGGCCCCTGCAGGTCCACCAGGATCGCCACCGGCTGCTCGCGCTCGGCGGCCAGCTCCCGCACCATCGTGAGCCAGCGGGCGCGCAGCTCGGGCGTGCCGTGGGAGGAGTTGATGCGGATGACATTGGCGCCGGCGTCCAGCAGCGCCGTGGCGCGTGACGCGAGGGCCGTCGCTGGACCCAGCGTGGCGACGATCTTGGTACGGCGGATCAAGCCTGACCTCCCCGGCACGACATCGGAGTTATCCACAGGATATCAAGGAGGGCGCAGTGTGGATAACTCGCGCACTCGCGGACTCCCCATACTCCCTGATCGGAGGGGAGCCTCGGCAGCCACGGCGCTGCTCTAACTGCGTGTGGAAAGCCTGGGTACAAGTCCGGGTTCAAGCCGATTCTCGCGCTACTCTAAGGATGCGGCTGCCCTGCGCCGGACTGAATAAAGATACGCACACCGCGCCTTCCCGGTCTCTAGCGTAGCACCTCCAGGTGCCTTCCCTGCAGCCGGCGCCGGTAGTCCTCCAGCAGATGCACGGCCCGCTGGATCGTGGTGGCGGGAATCCCCTCGATCGTGCGGGCGGCGAGGCGGCGCTCGAGCTGCCCCACGCGCAGCAGCACCTCCAGGCCGCGCCGCGTGAGCGTCACCCGTACGCCGCGGTCATCCTCGGGATCGGGGGTGGTCTCGACCAACCCTTTGGTCTCCAGTCGCTGGATGAACGTCGTGGCGGCGGGGCGGCTCACGCCGAGCTGCTGGGCGACGTCGCGCGGCCGTGCCCCATCAGGGCCCGCCTGGTCCACCGCCGCGAGCGCCACGTGCGCCCGGTGCCCCAGCCCGTAGCTCCGGAACGCCCGATCGCCGGCGCGCTGCAGCTCGGCGTAAGCCGCGGCCAGCGTATCGGCCAGCTGCAGGGCCAGCTCGGAGCGGTCGCTCACGGCAGTCGGTGCGCGGTGCCCGGTGCGCGGTTGTCTCGCTGCGTAACCGACGCTCCGGCTTGGGCCGGAGAATACCGCGCACCGCGTACCGCGGACATGCTTAATATGTTCACAGTTAACATACTAATCTCAATCCAGTCCGCCGCAAGAGCCCTAGATTCGGGCCCATGATCCAGGTCGAGAACCTCACCAAGCTCTACGGCGAGCTCGTGGCCGTCGACGACCTGTCATTCGCCGTCGCCCCGGGGGAGGTGCTGGGGCTGGTCGGCCCCAACGGCGCGGGCAAGACCACCACGCTGCGCAGTCTCGTGGGCATCGTCCGGCCCACCCGGGGCACGGTGAAAATCGGCGGCCACGACCTCGAGCGCGACCCGGTCGCCGCCAAGGGGCTGCTCGCCTTCATGCCCGACGAGCCCCACCTGTTCGACTACCTCACCGTCGAAGAGCACCTGCGCTTCACCGCCCGGCTCTACCGCGTGCCCGACGTGGAGCGCCGCGTCCCTGCCCTGCTGGCCGAGCTCGAGCTATCCGACAAGGCCCGCGTGCTGCCGCCCGAGCTGTCGCGCGGTATGCGCCAGAAGCTCGTCATCGCCTGCGGCCTGCTGCACGATCCCCAGGTGCTGCTGTTCGACGAGCCGCTCACGGGACTCGACCCCGCGGGCATCCGCCGCATGAAGCAGACGATCGTGGAGCGGGCCCGCGCGGGAGCGGCGGTGCTGTTGTCCTCGCACCTGCTGCACCTCGTGGAAGAGATTTGCACCCGGGTGCTGATCCTGCAGCGCGGCCGCATGGTGACGATCGGGACGCTGGCCGAGATCCTGGCGCGCCGCCCCGATCTGGCGGGCAAGAGTCTGGAGGATGTTTTCCTGGCCCTGACGGGAGATGGTGGAGGAACGGCCGCATGATCGATGCGGCGCTCTACCTCTCGCGGCGCAGCTTCGCCAACGCGCTGCGGCGCCGGCTCCAGCGGCTGCGCCAGCCGAAGTACCTCATCGGGTTCTGCGTCGGGCTGCTGTATTTCTACTGGCTGATCGTGCGC
>JBGQHV010000316.1:0-2631 GCA_041498155.1 Gemmatimonadota bacterium
ACAGCTCCCCACCGGCCAGGCCGCTGCGGATCTCGCGGAACCCACCGCTCACCGGTCCCGCCTGCACCGCCCGGCGCTCGAGCCGGCCCTGCCGCACCAGCCAGACCACGCTCTCGCCGTTGTCGTCCCGCACCGCCGCCGCCGGCACCCGGATGCGCGGCGGTGCGCTGGCCGCCGCACGGGGGATCGTATCTGGCTCGAGAAAATCCACCCGCGCTCCCATCTCGGGCAGGATCCGGGGATCGTGGTCGGTAATGCTCACCTTGACCTGCACCGTCGCCCGCTGGCGATCCGCGGTCGGCACGACCTGGCGCACCATCCCGCGGAAGCCGGTGTCCGGGTAGGCGTCGAGCGTGATGCGCGCCGGCTGCTCGTGCCGGATCCGCGCGATGTAGGCCTCGTTCACGTCGACTTCGACTTCGAGCGTGCCCAGGTCCGCCATGGTCACGACGGCGCCGCGCGTCAGCCCACCGCCAACGGAGGGCGCCACGACCTCACCGACCTCCGCCTCCTTGCGCAACACCGTGCCGGTGAACGGCGCCCGGATCACCGTGTTGTCGAAATTCGCCTCGGCGAACCGGAGGCCCGCCGCGGCGCCCCCGACGCGGGCCGACGTCGCCTGCGCCCGGGCCGCGGCCTGCGCGGCGCGGCTCTCGGCCTGATCGACGTCCTGCTGGGCCACGAGCTGCGCGTTCTGCGTGTGGATCGTCCGGAGCCGTTGCGCCTCGCGCTCGAGCTGGTCGCGGTCCGCCGCCGCCTCGATCGAATCGGCCCGGGTCGAAGCGACGGCCGCCTGCGCCTGGGCGATCGCCGCCTGATAGTCGGCGCTCTCGAGCCGGGCGATGATCTCGCCTTTGCGCACGAACGATCCCTCGCTCACGCTCATGAACGCGAGGCGTCCGGCGACCTTCGAGGACACCGAAGCCCGCGTGCGGGCGACGACATAGCCGTTCGCGGTGACGCTGGCGCTTCCCGTCGCGCCGCCGCCGGCCGTCGCCGTGGCGACCACCACCTGCACCGGGACGGCGCCGCCCTTGCGCGCGAACATCGCGAAACCCGCGATCAACACTACGGCGGCGCCCGCCACTACGAGGTTGCGGGTAAACGCGCGGCGGACGGCCGGGGGTGCATCGCGGTCGATGTGCAGCTTGGCGAGATCGTGCGGGCTGTCGGTCATCCCAAGGCGGGCAAGATACCGGCGGAGCCGGTCCCGGGACAACCGCGACAACCAGCGCTACTGCTCAGTGCGGGGGGTCTGGGAGCTCTCCGAGACGCTGCCGGGCCTGCTGCACCTGGGGAGCCAGCGACGCGGGCGCGATCGCGATGAAGCGTCGATAGTAGGCGATCGCCACCGAGTCCTTTCCTTCGTTCTCGCGCAGGTACGCGAGCGGCAGATAAGGCCTCGCGTAGTCGGGGTCGTGATCCACCGCCCGCTGCAGCTGCTGGGCGGCCTCGTCGTAGCGTTTCAACGCGAATAGCAGCACGCCGTAGTCGTATTCCAGCCCCGGATCCTCGGGGTGCACCACCTGCGCCTGATCGTACTCGTGCACCGCGGCCGTGGTGTCTCCCGTCCGGAGGGCGACGCGTGCCAGGGCGGCGTGGGCGGGATAGAACGCGAGATTCTCGACCAGGGCGCGGCCGTACGCATCCCGCGCGCCGGCCAGATCCCCCTGCTGCTCGTGAATACGCCCGATCGTGTAGTGGATGACCTCCTTGCTCTCGTACACATGGACGAGGCGCTCCTCCTCCGCGCTGCGCTCGAGCGCCAGCAGGTCGCCGTAGGCCGCCGCCGCGCTGTCGTACTGGAGGATCGGCAGGAAAGTACGGGCCCGCTGGGCGCGCAGGCCGTACCACTTGGGGTGTCGGGCCACCGCGATGGCGTACTGCTTCAAGGCTTCGACGAACCGGCCCCGACCGTACGCCCACCACGCCGCCATCTCCGGCCCGAAGTCCGAGGAGAGCTCGGCGAGCGTCACTTCGCCTTGCGTCACCTTCGAGAGCCACTGATCGAGCAGCACCGCATCGAGCCGCCAGTAGAGCAGCGGCTCCCGGATCAACGCCTGGTAGCGCAGCGAGTCGATGCGCTGGATCGGCGCCGACTTCGCGATATACGACTCCCCGGTGAGATAGTCACCCAGCGTGCGCGTCGACTGCTGCAGCAGGAGGGCCGCCCAACGGCCGTACCACGGCTCGGCCATTCCGGGCTCGAGACGCGTGGCCCAGTAAAACGCGTCGGCCGCCCGGCTCGGGTTCGACTGCAGCTGTGACAATCCATAGTAGTAGTAGGCGGCGCCGCTGTTGCTGTCGCGGTCCGCTTCCATGGTCGGCCGTTTGGGCGGCTGCTGCGCGCCGAGCGCCGTCTGGAGCGCGAGAACGGCGCCGGCTCCCGCCAGGCCCCCCCACCAACACGACGCGATCGTCCGCATGGCCGTCTCCCTGGAGTTTCCCAGCAGACAACTTGGCCCGGCGGCCATGAAGCGGTGAGGGCGTTTTTACGACAGGCGGGGTCCGAAAGGCGTCAGCGCTGGTCCCCGGGCATCGTGCCGCCAACCGCCAGGCGTTGCCGGATCGCCCCCAAGTGATACGCCACGTGGGCGATCGCGCCCATCGCTCCACCAATGGCGTCCTCGT
>JBGQHV010000317.1:0-2585 GCA_041498155.1 Gemmatimonadota bacterium
AGGATCAGGCCGGGGGACATCGTGGACTTCGAAATCGCGACGAACCTATTCGGCACCCAAGCCTGGGTGCGACCCTAGCTGGCGAGCGCCTAGCGCCGGAAGCTCAACGCGATCCACTCCACCTCCACGCCGTACCTGCCCAGCGTCACCGTGACGCCGTCCTCGCGCCGCAACGAGATCTGCAGTCGCTCCAGGTGCTCGAGCCGCGGGCGATCTCCGACGCCGCCGCGGGCCCCCGCGGGTCCCGCCCAGTAGTTCCACTCTCCCGGAAACCCCTGCGGGAGCAGCACGGCTCGACTGGGCGTGAAGGCTTCGAGCGGCAGCGACTGCTCGCGCCAGGCGCTGTCCACCGGGACCGCCGCGCTCCAGCTCGTCCCGTCGTCTTCCATCAGCGTGAGGTGCAGGACCTGCCGTGGCCCCAAACCGCGCAGCCTGAGCCATACGGTATCGGCTGCGGCGATCGTTTCCTGCCGGGCCTGGATACGGTCCGCGACCACGAGCGAGGCCGTATAGTCGGCGGGACTCCAGCCGCTCGCGTCCACGGGCAACTCCAAGTGGAAAACGGGCTGGCCCGTCACTGCTGACAACCCCACGCGGAACAGTCCGCGGCGCCCCGCGTCGCCGATGCGGGTGAAGGTGAGACGGGCGGCGTCCCGGCCGGGGTCGAACAGCTCGAGCGGCGTTTCCGGGCCGACCACATCGATCTTCCAGGACGCGTGGTCGTAGTAGTCCCAGTCCCACGGCTTCAGGTGCAAGCCGCCGGGGAAGGTGACGGATGAGTCGCCGCGGAACAGCGTGACGACGAACTCATACGGCCCCTCGCGCAACGACGCGGCCGGAACCGTGGCGGCGTACTCGTACCCTCCCGCGGGCCGCATGGCGAAGCCGCGATAGAAGCCGCCGGCCGTCGGCCGGATGAAGAGCACCGCCGAATCGGGCGGCGTCTGGTCGACGACGCGCGCTCGGATCTCGGCATCACGCCCCGCGAGGTACGCCGGCGCCGCCAGCGACTGGACCGAAGGGGGAAGGGAGTCGGCGGGTGGCGCGTGGTACTCCGCAAAACCGAGATGCCCCAGAGTTGCCGGCAGCGTAGCGACGTCCAGCGGCCCGGTGGCGCTCAGCACGTATACGCCCGGCGTGACCGTGAAGCGGCCGCCCACCGACCGCCCGACCGGCTGACCGCCGTCGGACGGGCGGTCAGCCGGTCGGGCGGTCAACTGCTGCACTGTGAACGACGCTCCAAGATCCGGCACCTCAATGGTCATCGGCCAGGCACGGCTGATGGCACGCGTCACGATCTTGCCGGGATTGGGCGGCTCGAAAGGATCGCGCACCGGCACGGCATCGGGATACACCTCGAGTCGCCAGACACCGGCCCGCACCTTGTCGAGGAAGTAGATCCCCTGCCCCTCGTACGTCACCGTCGGTGAAGATCCGTAGCCCGCGATGCGACGCAGCGCGGCCGGGTCGGGGGGCGTGGATCGCGTCGAGCCCGCGTACAGGAACGCGTCGCGCGCCACCAGCTCTCCCAAATTGTCGTCGTAGGACACATGGAAATCGCCGAAACGTGTGTTCCCCGGATACGGGCCATACGAGCGCATGCGCGGCAGGCGGTGCATCGCCTCGGCGGCGATGATGGCGCTCATCGCCTTGCGCGGCGTGTAGACCAGGTTCAGGTAGTGGGTCTGCCAGCCGAGGTTGCGCGAGGCGGTCTGCAGCATGTCGTAGGCGAACATGGAGGCGAACTGCGTTCCCACGGCGCGGAACGTCCGCGCCATCGCCGGATACATGGTTCCGGTGCGCAGGTCGGGGCTGTCGAACTCATAGACGATCCTCGGCATGCGGGCCAGCTCCGGGCGCAGCAGGTCGGGGAAAGTGTCGACCCCGCGGAGGTAGTTACCGGCCAGCTCGTGGCCGGAGTTGAGCCCCGTCGGATACCAGCCGAAGGTGATGCCCTGCGCCCGGCTGCGCCGGATCGCTTCACCGATCCGGAAGTCCTGGCTCACGTTGTAGAAGACGAGCTTGGTGCACCCGGTGCTGCGCACCGCATCGGTGAGGGCGTTGATGTAGCGGATCGAGCCCTGCAGGTCCTCGGGGTGGTGCCACGGCTCGTTCACCAGCTCGACGAAGAGGATCGCCGGCTCGTTCTTGAGCGCCACGCCGGTGTACGGGTTCACGTGATTCAGGATCTGGCGCAGGTAGTTGACCTGCGCCACGATCGCGGCGGAATCGGTACCCATGCGGGCTTTGCCGAAGTGCCGCCCGAAGCCCGGATCGGTCGTGTCGTTCAGCGCGTCGGGCCAGTTCGCCCCGTAGAGCTGGATCGGACTGAACAACATGTAGATGCCGCGCTCGCGCGCGCGGGCGATCAGATAGTCCTGCAGGTCCAGGTGGTCATTGGCGATCAGGTTGCCGGCCGAGTCGGACGCTTCCCAATCGCCCCAGAATGTGAGCCGCAGGCCGTCCCATCCCATGCGGGCGAACTGCGCCATATCCTCGTCGATCATCTGCTTGCGATCGGCGTGGAGGTAGCCGGCGGCGCGGTAGTCGGAGGCGGTGGGCAGAACGTAGTTGGCGCCGAAGAG
>JBGQHV010000318.1:0-2582 GCA_041498155.1 Gemmatimonadota bacterium
CCCGTCATCACGATCATCCCGCGATGGAGCATGCGGCCGCGGCGGTTGAGGAGATTGGCCAGCCACGCCACGGCCTCGAAGGGGTGGCCCATCGCATCGCCGGTCTTGCCCTGGCCCCCGGGCTGATCGTTGATCCAGCAGCGTGTCACCGCGCTCTCGAGGTCCACGCCGCGCCACTCCGTCACGGGCGCCCCGAGGACGACCCCGCCGTTCCAGGCGTTCTGGGCCACGAGGGTGAAGGCGTCGAGCGTCTTGTAGTCCGCATTCCCATCCTCCACGAGCTCGAAGGCGGGCATGCACGCGGCAACCCGGCCGGCCACCGACGGGCGCGTCCAGGGCGCGCTGCTCGCCGGCAGGTCATCGGCGAGGCGCACCGCCACCTCGAACTCGACTCCCAGGTGGTGATAGGCGGTGAGATCGATCCGAGCCGGCGAGGGATGCACGACCTTCGAGAAGATGGCGCCGGCGGCGGGCTGGTCCACCCCGGTCAGCTGCTGCATCGCCTTCGAGGTCAGCGCGATCTTCCAGCCGGCGATCTCGCCCCGCCCGGCATCGGCCATGAGCCGGTGCAGCGCGTCCTGGATGCGATAGGCGTCGTCGAGCGGCGCCGCCCTGGTGGTGGGATCGAGCGGCAGGTACCGGGTGCGCGACCGGTGCACCTCCAAGTAGGCGCGCGCGGTGGCGTCGATCGTCTCAGGCGTTAGCATGCGTGGTGGCTCCCTCTGGATCGCGGATGCGATTCTACCTCAGCGGTCCGCGCCGGCGCCTGGCCCGGCGGACGGCGGACGGCGGCCTGTGATACACCGCGCGAAACGCGGCGTTGAACCGTCGGATGCTTGCGAACCCCGCGGTGAACGCGATCGCGGACATCGGGAGCTCGGTCCCGTCGACCAGCGTCTTCGCGCGCTGCACCCGCCGACTCGTCCAGACGGCGGTCGGCGAGGCGCCGGCGTAGCGCTCGAACAGCCGGCGCAGATGCCGGGCGGTCATGCCGAGCGTATCCGCGAGATCCTCAACGGTCCGGCCATCGTCGAGGAAGCCACCCTCGAGGAGCCGCACCGCGCGGGAGACCGTCGCCCCGGCGCCCCGCCACGCGGGCGTCCCCGGCGCCGCCTCCGGACGGCACCGCAGGCAGGGGCGGAATCCAGCGCGCTCGGCGGCGGCCGCGGTGGGAAAGAAAACGACGTTGCGCGACTTGGCGGGCTTCACCGGACAGGTGGGGCGGCAGTAGATACGAGTGGTCAAGACACCCGTGAAGAACCGCCCGTCGAATCGCGGATCGCGCGCGACCCGCGCGCGATCGCACCGTCTCCGGTCGAGAAGGAATCCCGTGCTCACGGTGGACCAGCCTAGCACGCAACCCGTCGCCCGGCCGGCCCGCGACGATGACGTCCGAAAACGGCGAGACGCCGGCCGGCGCGCTCGCTAGCCTCATGGCCACCGATGCGGTTCCAATACTTCGCGGGCTGGAACGTCCTGGGTGCCACCTTCGTGATGGCGCTCTTCTCCTTCGGTCTCGGCTTCTACGGGCTCAGCGTGCACGTGGCGACCCTCCAGCGGCTGCATGGATGGTCCGCCGCCGCGGTGTCCGCGCCGGTCACCGTCTACTACGTGGCGGGCGCCCTTCTGACGGTGTGGATCGGGGACCTGTACGAGCGCTTTGGCCCGCGCGCCGTCGTGATCGGCGGAAGCCTCGCGATGGCCGCGGGCCTGGTGGCGCTCGGCCGGGTGACCCAGCCGTGGCAGCTCTACCCGACCTTCCTCCTCATGTCGCTGGGCTGGGGGGCGATGAGCGGCGCCGCGATCAACATCATCCTCGCGCCCTGGTTCCAGCGGCAGCGGGGTCTCGCCGTCAGCCTGGCGTTCAACGGGGCGACCCTGGGCGGCGTGCTGATCGCGCCCGCGCTCATCTTCGCCATCGAGGGAGTCGGCTTCACGCGCGCGCTGACTATTGCGGGTGTCGTCCTCCTCGGCGTGATGCTGCCCCTCGCCACCGGCGTCATGCGGCGAGGTCCCGCGACGCTCGGCCTCGGCCCCGACGGCGATCCCCTTTCGTCCGCAGTCGCTGGCCCGTCGGCGGCCGGCGCTCCCCGCTCGCGGGCCGACGCCCTGCGGACATGGCGCTTCTGGAGCGTGTCCGCGCCGTTCGCGCTGGGCCTTGCGGCACAGGTCGGGGTGCTCACGCACCTGGTCTCGCTCGTGACGCCGGCCTTGGACTCTGGCGGCGCGGCCCGGGCCGTGAGCGCCACGACGGCGGCGGCTGTGGTCGGGCGCTTGCTGACGGGCTTCGTCATAGATCGCGTGGACCGACGACTGGCCGCGAGCGCCACCCTCGTCGTGCAGATCGCCGGTCTCGGCGTGCTCGCGCTGGCGCCGTCGGCCCCTCTCGTCTATGCGGGCTGCGCGCTCTTCGGCCTGGGGGTCGGCAACCTGACGACGCTGCCCGGGCTCATCCTGGCCGTCGAGTGGCCGCGCGAGCGCTTCAGCGGCCTCGTGGGTCTCGTGGTCGCGATCAATCAGTACACGTTCGCGTTCGGGCCGTCCCTCGTGGGAGTGCTGCGCGACTGGGCCGGCACCTACGG
>JBGQHV010000319.1:0-2563 GCA_041498155.1 Gemmatimonadota bacterium
ATGACCAAGTCGGTGGCGGTGGATTACGTGAAGCGCGGTATCCGGTGCAATTGCGTCTGCCCGTCGCGCATTCACACGCCGTTCGTGGACGGCTTTCTGGCGCGGAACTACCCGGGGCGCGAGGCGGAGATGTTCGCGAAACTCTCCGCGTATCAGCCGATGGGCCGGATGGGGAAGCCCGTCGAGGTGGCGGCGCTCGTGCTCTATCTGCTGTCGGACGAAGCGTCGTTCGTCACCGGGCAGGCGATGCCGATCGACGGTGGCGTGCTGCGCTAGGCCTTGCGGTACAGCAGCAGGCGGTAGGACTTGTATTTCTTGAAGTTGGCCCCGTTGCGCCGGCCGCTGAAGTGCTTGTCCTCGTAGCGGCGCATCGACTTCCGGAACTTCCAGCGCACCAGCCGCATCACCCACGGATACTTGAGCGAGAGCCGCGCGAGAATCAGCCGATACGCCGGCTCGATCGCCTCGCGGTAGGCGCCGTCGAGCACATCGAAGGTCGGCGCGATGCCGTCGGTCATGTCGCGATCGGTCAACGGCTGCAGCGGGAAGCGGGCGATCGTCTCGCGGAACCGCGGCAGCTCGTGGCCGCCGCCGATCGGGCTCTTCCCTTCCGCGGGCACCCGGAAGATGTCCGTGATCAGCACGTGCCCCCCCGGATTCAGGAGCGCGAGGGCCTTGGTGAACGCCTCTTCCAACGGAATGAACAGCAGGCTCTCACTGAACAGGACCAAGTCGTAGCGCCGGTCGGTCTGGACATCCTGGAAGCGCGACTCGAAGATCGTAGCGCGTCCGGCCAGCACCGCCTGTGCCACGCCCGAAAGCACGCCGTTGGGGGATACGCAATCGACCTGGTAGCCGCGATCGAGCAGCTTGCGCGCAGTGTTCCCCGCGCCGCACCCCACGTCCAGGATGGTGCGCACCCCCGCGGGGATGTGCTCCATCAGGAACTCGGTGTAATGCGCCTGCGCCTGAAACAGGTTGCGGGGTTCCACCGCCAGGCCCTGGGGCCAGTAGCCGTAGTGGAGGTCCTGCATGTTCAGGAAGTAGTGACCGACCAGGAACCCCATCGCGAGGCCGAACTCGCTCGACGGCAGGTCCGCCTGGAACGCGGTCGCGGGCAGCCGGGAAACGAGCAGCGGTGAGTCCGGAGTTTGCGTGACGGCGGCCGTGCGTCCCCCCTGGTGAGCGCCCGTGGCGGGTGCGACGGAGAACCATAACCACGGGGCGGCGCGTGACGCGAGCCCCGGCTCGCCGGGTCGTCGGAACGGGCCCGGGCGCGGCTCCCGTTCCCCTGCTATCCTACGGCAGCGTGCCGCAGGCGATTGCCGCGTGACTCGACCCCTCGATCCGGAGGATCTCATGTCGTCCACTTCCCTCACCCGCCGCGCGGTCCTGGCGCGGCTCGGCCTGGCCGGTCTGGCGTTGCCCGCGGTGCTGCACGGACAGCCCACCCCAGGGGTGCATGCCGACCCGCAACAGCCGCACATGCGGGCCGCGCTCGAGGCGCTGCGCACGGCGAAGCGCCACCTCGACCTCGCCACACCCGACAAGGGCGGGCACCGGGTCAAGGCGCTCGAGCTCGTGAACAGCGCCATCACCGAAACGCAGGACGGGATCGCCTACGACGCGACGCACTGAGTGGTGATGCAGCACCTCACCAAACTGATCTCGCATCTCGCCTGGGCCGACGACCGGGTGCTGGCGGCGCTGCGTAGCGCGACGACGCCAGACCCGGCCTGTCTCGAGCTGTTCGCGCACGTGCTGGCGGCGGAGCACGTCTGGCTCGCGCGGCTCAAGGGCGCCGCGCCGCACCATCCGGTGTGGCCGACGTTGTCACTGGAGCAATGCGCGGGGCTGGTGCAGGCGAATCAGCGCGAGCTGTCGGCGTACGTAGCGGCGCTCGCGCCCGCCGATATGGCGCGCAACGTCACCTACACCAACAGCGCCGGGCAGACGTACACCTCCAGCGTCGAGGACATCCTGTTGCACGTGTGCCTGCACGGGTGCTACCATCGTGGACAGATCGCGTGGGCGCAGCGCCATGGCGGCGGCGTGCCGATGCCGACCGATTACATCGCGTTCGTCCGCGGCGCACCCGCGGCCACGCGATCCACTCACACACGGAGCTAACGACATGGGTAAGGGAGACCGACGATCGCGGCGCGGCAAGATCTACCGGGGGACCTACGGTAAGACCCGGCTGAAGAAGAAGCGCCACAAGACGAAGAAGGCCCCGCCCGAGCAAGGCTGAGCTTACGATTTCGCCCGCAGCCCCAGCACCGCGAGTCCGGTGATGATCACGTACATGAAGAACCCGTATACGCACGCCGGATAGCCGAACACCGTCCCGGGCGCTCCGGGACTGGGGCAGCTGGCGATCGCCCCGCTCCCGAAGAACTCGCGATACGTCAACACGCCCGAAAACACGAGCCCGATCACCGCAACCGTCAGAATGGCCTGTAGCGCCCGCTGCATCGTCATGGAACCCTCCCCCGGTCCGATCTGTTGCTGGGCGGTATAGCTAGGTCCACGACGCCACGGCTTGCACGAGAAAAGCTGTAAG
>JBGQHV010000320.1:0-2523 GCA_041498155.1 Gemmatimonadota bacterium
ACGATGGTGCCGGTGGCCATCCGCCTGCTCGACGCGCAGGGCGCGCCGCTCACCGACCGCACCGTGGTGACGCTCGAGGCGAGCGCCGGCCGGTGGCAGATGCCGGACGACGACCCCACCGCGCCGGGCGTGCAGACGACGGTGACCGACGGCGCGCGCATCGTGTACCTCGTAGCGGCGTCGCAGGCGGGACAGGCCCAGGTCCGCGTCAGCACGAGCGTGTTGAGCGGCTCGGCGACGCTGGTCTTCGTCCCGGCACGGCGGGCGCTCCTGGCTGCCGGCGTCGCCGAGGGCCGCCTCGATCTCCGCTCGTGGACGCTCCCGGCGTTCCGCGTTCGCGACCGGTTCGAAGACGAGCTGCGCAACCTGTCGGTCCACAACGCGGGGGACAAGCTGCAGGCCGGAACGCGCGCGGCGGTGTTCGTGAAAGGCACCGTCGGCCCGCAGTTCGTGATCGATTTCCGGCTCGACACCGAGCGCGACCCGCGGGCGCGGCTATTCCGCGACATCCAGCCCGACGAGTTCTACCCGGTGTACGGCGATGCCTCGATCAAGGACTTCGACGCTCAGTCGACCGGACGGCTCTATCTGCGGGTCGAGCAGGCGCGCTCCTACTTCCTCGTCGGCGACTACGGCACCACGCCCGCCAACGAGGTGCGCATGCTGGGGGCGTACTCGCGCAGCCTGAACGGCGCGCTGCAGCACGTCGAGAGCCGCTGGGCGGCGGCCAATCTGTTCGCGAGTCGCGGGCACGAGTCCCAGGTGATCGACGAGTTCCCAGGACGCGGCGTCTCGGGTCCGTTCGTGCTGAGTCAGAAGGCCGGGTTGTCCAACAGCGAACGGGTCGAGATCATCACCCGCGACCGCAATCAGCCGGCCGTGATCCTCAAGCGGGAGGTGTTGAACCGGTTCACCGACTACACCATCGAGCCGTTCAGCGGTCGCCTGGTGCTCAAGGCGCCGGTGCCCAGTGTCGATCAGAACTTCAACCCGATCTCGGTCCGCGTCACCTACGAGGTCGATCAGGGTGGCACGCCGTTCTGGGTGTTCGGCGGCGATGCCCAGGTGCGGGCCGGGGGCAGCCTCGAGCTGGGCGGCTCGGCGGTGCGCGACGACAATCCGCTCGGGGCGCGGAGCCTGGTCTCGGGCAATACGACGATCCGTCTGGGCGCCCGCACCTACGCGGTGGCCGAGGTGGCCCACGCCGACTCCGCCGGCGCCATCAGCGGGAACGCGTACCGCTTCGAGCTGCGCACGTTCGCGGAGCGCTGGGAGGCCCGTCTCTACGGCCTCGACGCGGCCGCGGACTTCGCCAATCCGTCGTCGGCGCTGGGACGCGGGCGCCGCGAGCTCGGGGCGCGCGGCTCGGCGATCCTCGATCGCCGGACCCGGGTGCTGCTGGACGCGCTGCGCAGCGAGGATCTGGTCACCACCGGACGCCGCATCGGATTCCAGCTCGGTATCGAGCGGGAGCTGAGCGAGCGGCTGCGTCTCGAGCTCGGCGCGCGGCACGCCGAGGAGACGGCGACGCCGGCGAGCGGGGCGACGGCGGGCGCGACGCCCAATGAGACGAACAGTCTGAGCCTGCGGCTCACCGGCCAGCTCACGCCGCGCGCCGCGGTGTTCGGAGAGTTCGAGCAGGACCTCGCCGCGGGCGACCAGCACCGCGCGTTGGTCGGCGGCGACTACCGCTTTGCCAGTCGCGCCCGCATCTACGGACGCCACGAGTTCATCTCGTCACTGGCGGGACCGTATGCGCTGAACGGCTCGCAACAGCAGAACACGACCGTCATCGGGCTCGACGCGGACTACCTCAAGAACGCCTCGGTGTTCTCCGAATACCGCGCGCGGGACGCGTTCAACGGGCGCGAAGCCGAGGCCGCGATCGGGCTGCGCAACCGCTGGACCCTCGCCCCCGGACTGCGCTTCAACACGTCGTTCGAGCGGGTCAGTCCCCTGGCCGGCAGCGGGGCTGGCGCGGCGACCGCGCTGACCGGCGCGCTCGACTACTCCGAGAATCCGCTGTGGAAGGGGTCGGCCCGGGTCGAATACCGCACCGCCCCATCGGGCGACAATTGGCTCACCTCACTGGGCTACGGCCGCAAGCTCAGCCGTGACTGGACCCTGCTCGGCCGGAGCGTACTCAGCGCGCTGGCGCACGACGAGCTGCACGAGCACTCGGCGATCGGCTTCGCTTTCCGGCAGACCACCGAGAACCGGTGGAGCCTCCTGGCGCGCTATGAGCACCGTTACGATCGCAGCGACCTGGCGAGCGGCAGCACGCGCGATGGAGCGCACATTTTCTCGAGCCATCTGAACTTCCAACCGACCCGCGTGTGGACGGTCACCGGCGAGGTCGCGGGCAAAGTGGCGTCCCAGTGGGCCGCGGGGCTGACGTCCCATACGAACGCCGAGCTGCTGGGGCTGCGCGGGGTACGCGATCTCGGCGCGGCGTGGGACGTGGGGACCAGCGCGCGGGCGCTGGTCACGCTCGGTCAGGGACGCGCCCAATACGGCATCGGG
>JBGQHV010000321.1:0-2521 GCA_041498155.1 Gemmatimonadota bacterium
AACGCGAAGCGGCGGCCTGCGGCGTCCCACGCGCCTGCCGAGCTGATGAATCCCACGCTCTCGTAGTGCGGGTCGAGCGACGTGTTGGTGAGGGTGCGCTCCACCTTGCCGCTCGCGACGTCGGCGAGGTAGAGGTCGATCGAGAACAGCCCGCGCTCGGAAAAGAACGCGATGCGGCTGCCGTCGGGACTCAGCGCCGGCGCGACATTGAGCTGCGCGCCGCTCCGCTCCGACGCCACGGGGCGCCCAAAGGCTTCCGGGGCCGCCGTGGTCCGTTGGAACGGAGCGTAGGTGGCGCGCACCGCCGCCTGCCACAGGTGCGACAGGGAATCGAGCTTCACCCCGGACAGCTTCTCCAGCTCGAGCGTGACGTTGCCGCTCTTGCCGGCGCTCCGCAGCAGCCGCGGCACGACGGTTTCGCCGTAACGGCTCGTGAGATACGCCCAGAACGCCTGTCCCCAGCGATACGGGAAATAGCGGGGATCGTCCAGCTGGCGGATCGACGGGATCTTGTCGTGTTGCACGGCGTCGCGCAGCCACATGGCGGTATTGGGATCGTCCGGGCCGAGGGACAGGTACTCCGCCATCCCTTCGATGAACCACAACGGCAGGCGCTCGGCGCCCGGATTGGCGCCGCTGCGGCCGTTCCCGGTGATGTCGTACTGGAAAGCGTGCACCAGCTCGTGACCCAGGACGTGGTCGGTTTCGGCCAGGGGCCCGGCGAGCGGCAACACGATGCGACGCTTCAGCGCTTCGGTGACGCCGCCCGTGCCCTCGTCCAGCTCCCCTGCGATCGCGTTCGTCTGCTCGAAGTGGGGGTGGCTCGCATACAACAGGAGCGGTTGGACGCCGTGCAGCTCGTGGCCGAGCAGCGCGGCGTAGCGTGCATACCACCGTTCCGCCAGGCGGGCCGTCTGCCGGGCCGCGTCCTGCTCTTCCGGATAGAAGTAGACCGCGAAGTGTTTGGTGTGGAGCACCTGGAACTGAAACGTCTCGTACTGGACCTTGTTGCGTCCGAAATCCTGTCCCGAAGCCAGCGCCGGGACCGAAAGCCCCAACGCAGCGGCGAGTACGACCATCCGACCGGCATTCACGGTACCACCTCGCAGTGAGTCGCCCATGGGCGGTGTTGATTCCCCTTGTACTACGAAGGGGGCGCGGTGTTCGAATGTTCCACGCACTTGACGCGGGGCGGCTCAACTCCAGTTTGTCCTACACGTCTTTTCCCGATTCTCTCATCCCCCCGTCCCGGTCTTTCATGACGACCTACGCCCGTCGCCTCGGTCTCTTCTCCGCCACCATGGCCGTCATCGGCGGCATCATCGGGTCGGGGATCTTCGCCACCCCCAACGTGGTAGCGCAGCGGGTGGGCTCGGCGGGGCTGGCGCTGGGCGCCTGGGTGCTGGGCGGACTCGTCGCGCTGGCGGGCGCGTTCTGCTACGCGGAGCTGGGGCAGCGGATGCCCAAAGCCGGCGGGCAATATGTCTATCTGCGCGACGCGATCGGGCCGTTGCCGGCGTTCCTGTACGGCTGGGCGCTGCTGCTCGTGATGGCGACAGGAGCCGCGGCGTTCGTGGCGGTGACGTTCGCCAACTACACCATCACTTTGCTCGGTCTCTCGGCGGCGGCCAAACTGCCGCTCGCCATCGGCGCGATCGCGGTGGTGTGCGCCATCAACTACGTCGGTGTGGCGCCGGGCGCGATTACCCAGAATGTCTTCACGGTACTGAAGCTCGGTGCGCTGGCCGCGCTGATCGTGGCGGGCTTGCTGCTCCCGGTGCATCCCACCGGCGCGGACCTCGGGCTGCGCCACCCGCCGCTCGTGGTCCCCACGGGGATGCTCTCGATCGGGGTCGCCATCGGCGCGGCCCTCGTGCCGGTGCTGTTCACCTACGGCGGGTGGCAGCAGACCAACTTCGTGGCCGAGGAGATCGTGGACGCCGAGCGGACGTTGCCGCGGGCGCTCGTACTGGGGGTGGTGGGCGTGATCGCCGTGTACGTGCTCGCCAACGTCGCCTATCTGGTGGTGCTGGGGCCCGAGCGGCTCGCCTGGAGCGTCGCACCGGCGGCGGATGCGATGGAGCGCGTCATCGGCCCGGCGGGACGGGTGGTGATCAGCGCCGGGATCGCGGTGTCGAGCTTCGGGTTCCTGGATCTCGTCGTGCTCGTGACGCCGCGGGTGTTCCAGGCGATGGCGGCGGACGGCGTCTTTCTGCCGGCCATGGCGCGGCTGCATCCGCGCTATCGCACGCCGGGGGCGGCGATCGTGGTGATGGGGGTGTGGTCGGCGGCGTTGACGCTCACGGGGACGTACGGGAAGCTGCTCGACTACGTCGTGTTCGGCGACTGGATCTTCTTCGGCGCGACGGTGGCGACGCTGTTCGTCTATCGCGCGCGCGAGCGGCGCCAGGGTGTGCGGCATGCCGGCGTGCGCGTACCCGGCTACCCCTGGACGGCGGCGTTCTTCGTGCTGGCGGCGGCCTACGTGGTGGCGAGCTCCGTCGGCGCGAATCCGAAGAAC
>JBGQHV010000322.1:0-2488 GCA_041498155.1 Gemmatimonadota bacterium
CGACACCGGGTCGTCGAACGTCAGACTGTCCCCCAGAGCGCGCACCCGCGCGGGCGCCGCGCTGCCGTCGCGCGCGAGGTACAACTCGCCGAATCGCTCGAGCAGGTCGACGGTGTGGGGCCCGTGCGCATAGTGTCCCGCCGCCGCCCGCGCGGCGCCGGGTGGCAGCGGGCTGGTGACGGGCGGCTCAGGCAGTGGCGTCCCGGCGCGCTGCGCCAGCATGGCGCGGAGGGCGGCGTCGGCCAGCCGGTCGGTGACGCGGGTGGCGCCGTCCAAGGTGGTGATCACGACCACCCCGATCTTGTCCTCGGGCAGCGCGGCGAGGGTGGTGGCGAACCCGTAGATCGCGCCGATGTGTCCCACGCGGCGGTGCCCGTCGAGGCGGGACACGAAGAAGCCGAGGCCGCTGTCGGCCCACATGCGCTCCAGGGAGGCGTGCGAGACGACGGGGTTGGAGTCGGCGAACAGGCTCGCGAGAAAGCGTCCGAGGTCGGCGACGGTGGTGTACAGGGCTCCGGCCGGTGCGTTGCGGCGGAACGTGGGTGCGGCGAAGCGGCGGCCGTCGAACGCCCACATCGTGCCCGCGGCGAGATCGGGCACGAGGTCCGGTCCCGGATCGAAGAACGCGCTGCGGGTCATGCCGAGCGGGACGAGCACCGAATCGTGCAGGTAGCGGGGGAACGGCTCCCCCACGACGCGCTCGAGCGCGTAGCCGGCGGCCTGCAACGCCGCGTTGGAATACTTGTATCGCGTCCCCGGGCGGAACAGGAGCGTGGTGCGATTGAGGCTCGCGACTACGCCCGAGAGCGGGGGCGCGGTCGAGTCGAAGAAGCTGCCCACCGGCGGCTCGCGCACCAGCCCCGAGTGGTGCGTCATCATGACGCGCAGCGTGATCGTCCCGCCGAACGGATTCGCGGGATGAAAGTCGGGCAGGTAGCGCGCGACAGGGGCGTCGAGATCGAGCTTCCCCTGATCGGCGAGTCGCATGATCGCGATATCCGTGAACAACTTCGACACCGATCCCACGCGGTAGACCGTCCGGGCCGTGGCCGGCACGCTGTCGCGCGGCCGCGCCGTTCCGAAGCCGCGCGCCCACACGATCTCGCCGCCGTCGACGAGCACGACCGAAACTGCCGGCAGATCCTTGTCCGTCATCTCGTGGTCGATGAGCCGCGTGAGCAGGGCGGCGGTGGGGGCGTAGTCGGCACGAGCGGGGATCGAGTCTTGCGCCGCGGCGCGAGCGGCGCCGAGCGACAGGGTCCAGACCACGCTCAGCGCGAGAGTGCGAGGGGTTGCCGTCATCGGCGGAACTCCGACCAGGGACCACGAGACTTGCGCAGCAGGACCTCGCCGTGGCCGCGCACGAGGTAATCGGGAAGCTCGCCCACCACCGTATACCCCAGCCGATCGTAGAGGCGGTGCGCGTCCGGGTTGAAGCTGGAAACGCACATGAACACGTTCGGGCTCTCCTGGAAGATGCGGTCCTCGGCCCAGGCGATGAGCTGGGCCCCGTGGCCCTGGCCGCGCGCGCCGGCACGGACACACACCGTCTGTATGTAGCCCGGGAACGGGCCGCGCACGTCGATCACCACGAACCCGAGGATCTGGCCCGCGTCATCGCAGACATACACTTCCTTGCCGGGATCCCTCAGATTGCGGATCGACGCTTCCACGGAACGACCCAGCGTGATCCACGGCTCCGACTCGGCCATCATGCGGGCGCACTCCGCCAGCTCGGCGTCACCCGCGAGGCGCCGGATCGCGCTCACACTCCGGCCCGCGCGCGGCGCCAGACCCACCAATAGAGCAGAGCGTTGGCGATCAGCACGAATCCCCCGATGACGATCTGCCCGCGCGGGGTGAGTCCCTCCGGGTAGATCGCGCGTCCGATGTAATGATTGATGAAGCCGCCCGCGTACCCCTCCTGGCCGGCGCGTGCCCGCAGCACGTTCTCGAGGGGCGTGAGCGGGCAGGTCTTGGCGAAGAACTCGATCCACACACCCCAGGCGACCGCCGGCAGGTGGAGCCACATCCAGGCGCGGTGATGCAGCACGAGGAACGCCCCGCCCATCACGAACACGATGTAGGCGAAGTGCAGCAGCATGATGAGGTCGGCGGCGAGGCGGTATTGCATCCGTCGGTGAAAACGCTACGCCGCGGTCGGCGCAGATGCCAGAGGCGTAGCGCGGCGGCCTGCGGAACCGTAACTTGGCGGCCTTCACTCAACGAGACGACCAGTCCCATGACGCTCAGCGCCTCGCTGCCGACGTTTCTCGTCTATGTCCTCGCCGCGGCGCTGTCGGCGCAGCGCACTGGCGACGCCGCGGGACCCCCGAACACCCTCACCCCCGCCGAGCGGGCAGCCGGATGGCGGCTGCTGTTCGATGGACGGACCACCGACGGCTGGCGCGGCTACAAGAAGACCTCGATGCCGTCCGGATGGACGGTCGTGGGCGGAGCGCTGACGCGCTCCGGCGAGGGGGGTGAC
>JBGQHV010000323.1:0-2471 GCA_041498155.1 Gemmatimonadota bacterium
GCGATCTTGAACGCCATTTCGCTCGAGTCCACGTCGTGGGAGGAGCCGTCCACCAGCTCCACCTTTACATCCACCATCGGGTAGCCCGCCAGCACGCCGTTTTCGAGCGCTTCCTTCACGCCCTGCTCCACCGGCCCGATGTACTCCCGCGGGACGGTGCCGCCGACGACCTTGTCCTCGAACACGAACCCCGTCCCCGGCTGGCCCGGCTCGAGGTGGATCACCACGTGGCCGTACTGGCCGCGGCCGCCGGTCTGCCGGATGAACTTGCCCTCGATGTACTCGACCCGCTTGCGCACCGTTTCGCGGTAGGCGACCTGGGGACGCCCCACGTTCGCCTCGACCTTGAACTCCCGCTTCATGCGGTCGACGATGATCTCGAGGTGCAGCTCCCCCATCCCGGAGATGATCGTCTGCCCGGTTTCGGTGTCGGTGTGGACCCGGAACGTCGGATCCTCTTCCGACAGCTTCTGGAGCGCGACGCCCAGTTTGTCCTGGTCGGCCTTGGTCTTGGGCTCGATGGCGACCGAAATCACGGGGTTGGGGAAGCGCATCGCCTCGAGGATGATCGGATCGTCCTCGGTGCACAGCGTGTCCCCGGTCTTCGTGTCCTTGAGGCCGATCGCCGCGGCGATGTCGCCGGCACGGACCTCTTCGAGCTCCTCGCGCTTGTTGGCGTGCATCTGCAGCAGCCGCCCGATCCGCTCCTTGCGGTCCTTGGTGCTGTTATAGACGTAGGAGCCGGCGGCGAGCACGCCCGAGTACACCCGGAAGAACGTCAGTTTCCCGACGTAGGGATCGGTCGCGATCTTGAACGCCAGGGCCGCGAACGGCTCGTCGTCCGACGCATGCCGCTCGATGTGGGTCGCGTCGTGATGCGGCATGTGCCCCTGGATCGCCGGCACGTCCACCGGCGCCGGGAGGTAGTCGACCACGGCGTCGAGCAGCTGCTGCACGCCCTTGTTCTTGAACGCCGCCCCGCAGATCACCGGCACGACGTGCCCGGTGATCGTCGCCTTGCGCAGCACCGTGCGGATCTCTTCCTCTGTCAGCGGCTGGCCCTCGAGGTACTTGTGGAGGATCGTGTCGTCGGTCTCCACCACCGCCTCGAGCATCTCGTGGCGCATCTTGGCGACCCGCTCCTTCAACGGCGCGGGCACCGGTCCCTCGACGTACTTCTTGCCCAGCGTCTCGTCGTCGTACACGATCTCGATCTCGCGGATCAGGTCGACGATGCCGGTGAACAGCTCTCCCGAGCCCAGCGGCAGCTGAATGGGAATCGCCTTCGCGCCGAGCCGCTCCCGCACCATCTTGAGGCAGCGGTCGAAGTCCGAGCCCACGCGGTCCATCTTGTTGACGAACACGATCCGCGGCACGCCGTAGCGGTCCGCCTGGCGCCACACCGTCTCGGTCTGCGGCTCCACCCCGCCGACCGCGTCGAGCACCGTCACCGCGCCGTCCAGCACGCGCAGGCTGCGCTCCACTTCCACGGTGAAGTCCACGTGACCCGGCGTATCGATGATGTTGATGCGGTACGGCTCGCCGCGCCGCGGCCAGAACGCCGTGGTGGCCGCGGACGTGATGGTGATCCCCCGCTCCTGCTCCTGCTCCATCCAGTCCATCGTGGCCGTACCGTCGTGCACCTCACCCAGCTTGTAGGTGCGGCCCGTGTAATAGAGGATGCGTTCGGTCGTAGTCGTCTTCCCGGCATCGATGTGGGCCATGATGCCGATATTCCGAATGCGATCGAGCGGGGTTGTGCGCGCCATTGCCATCCTTTAGCAGCAAAAACGCGGGGCGACCGTGACGCCCATCAGTTGGGCCGGTCTCGCTCCGCCATCACCGGGAGGCACCCTGCCCCCTCGATGCGGTCTCGTTGTCCTGCTTGTCCTCTACCCTACCACCGGTAATGCGCGAACGCCCTGTTAGCCTCCGCCATCCGGTGTGTGTCTTCCTTCTTCTTGATCGACTCGCCCTCGCCCTTCGAGGCAAGGATCAGCTCCGCCGCCAGCCGCTCCGACATGTCTTTCTCTTTGCGCGAGCGGCTGTACTGAATGATCCACCGCATTCCCAGCGCCGTGCGTCGCTCCGGCCGGACTTCGACCGGCACCTGGTAGGTGGCTCCGCCGACCCGCCGCGACTTCACCTCGAGCGCCGGCTTCACGTTCGACAGCGCCTGCTTGAACACGTTCACCCCCGGCTGCCCGGTGCGCTGTTCGATCATGTCCATCGCCGAATAGAACACGCGCTCCGCCAGCGATTTCTTGCCCCGCTCCATCAGGTTGTTCACGAACTTGGAGACGGTCTGGCTGTCGTAACGTGGATCGGGCGGCACCGGCCGCTTGACGGCTTTTGTCCGACGGGTCACTTCCCGGCCTGCTTGGGCCGCTTGGCGCCGTCCGTCGAGCGCGAGTGGTTGCGCGCGTTCACCCCGGGCGCGTCGAGCGTGCCACGGGTGATGGGGTCGCGCA
>JBGQHV010000324.1:0-2467 GCA_041498155.1 Gemmatimonadota bacterium
TACTTCCTGCTCGGGACCTGGGTGCTGCTGTTCGCCGCCATCGGGGCGGCGCGGTCCGGTTCACGCGGCCGGCGGATCTGGCGGACGTTGGCCGGAGCGCTTTTCCCGGTCGCGCTCGCCGCCATGGCCGTGCTCCTCCCGCGCCCCGTCCCGCGGCTCGTGACCGCGGAACCCGGCGTCACGATCCTGGATTTTCATGCCCACACGGCCGCGTCCCACGATGGGCGGCCAGGGTGGACACCCGACCGTCTGGCCCAATGGCACCGGATACAGGGATTCCAGGCGGCGTACATCACCGACCACAACATCCCCTTCGACGGCTCGAACGACGCCGTCATTCCGCTCCTGCCCGGCGCCGAATGGAGCGTGTTCCGCCAGCACATCGTGCAGCTCGGCACCACGCCGCTGATCGACCTCACCCCCTACTCGCACGACACGCCCGGGATGGTGGGCCTGTTCGCCGCATTGCACACCCAGGGAGCGATCGCCATCGCCTCGCTCCCCGAATACTGGCGCAACCACTGGGACGAGCTCGACCAGTTCGTGGCCGCCGGGGTGGATGGGTTCGAAATCGTGAACTGCGCCCCGAAAGCGCTCGAGTTCCCGTCCGCGGATCGTCGCGCGGTGGTCGCACTCGCCAGCCACCACGACCTGCTCGCCACTGGCGCCAGCGACAACCACGGGTGGGGCAAGGTGACGTGTGTGTGGAATCTGGCGCGCGAAGGCGAGCACGGGTTCAAGGACAACCAGGTCCTCGCGCGCCCGGTCGCCCTCGCCCAGGGCGACCTGCCGTCCTGGAACGCCGCCTACACGCAGCCGTGGCTGATGCTGCGGGCGTTGTCGTGGCCTGAGCGAGTCAGCTGGCTGACGTGGATCGCGTTGATCTCGATCTGGCGGGGGATGCCGAGACGCAAGGGGCAGTGGGCAGGAATCGGAATTCTGGCGCGCGAGTTTGGCCGGCGCCCGGCGCCCGAGCGCTAGGGCGCTTTCACCCGCTGCACCGTACTGCGGACGCCATCGGATAGGACCAAATCGAAGTCCGCTGTGGAACGGACCACGAGGCTGCCCCGCCGAGCGATGGACAGGATCTGACCGGTCGCGGGGTCTCGGACCATGACCAGCGGCACCGCGAGCGTGTCCCACGTGATAGCCGCTTCCTGACCCTGCCAGGATGGGACCAGACCCTGCGGCGCCGCCGGAGCGACGCCCTGCGGCACGCCCGCCGTCGTGGTCCGGACGAACTGCCGGCCCTGGCCGAGCACTCGCAGAGCTACGAGCCGGCTCTGAATGACGTCGGACAGGGGAACCGCGAACGCGAAGTGGCTGTCGTTGCCGCCCCGCTGATCGGCGATCGCCGTCGGCTCGAACGCCTGCGTGAACAGGACCACCCCGTCCTGGTCCACGCCCTGCACCTGATACGTTCCCACTGTCCCCGGTGGCACCGGATGCGCGTCGAGCACGAACGCCGGCTCGAGATAGGGCGCGCCGTTTCGGATCCTCCCCCAGATCAGGAGCGAGCGTTGCAGCGGCAGCACCGCGGCCGCCTGCGTTGCCTGACTCGTCG
Organism: Gemmatimonadota bacterium; assembly: GCA_041498155.1. Taxonomy (GTDB): domain Bacteria; phylum Gemmatimonadota; class Gemmatimonadetes; order Gemmatimonadales; family GWC2-71-9; genus DASTHG01. Next base: position 1,565 of record JBGQHV010000324.1, read on the forward strand.
CCACGAAGTTGAGCACGCCCTTATAGGTGTAGTCGCTGATCCACGCGTCGTCGCAATAGCTCATGATGTCGTGGAACGACGGCGGGTAGAGCACCGGCGGAGTGACGGTCGCATCGGTGCCGTACACGCCGATCGTCGCGTCCGGATAGGGGTAGTTCGGGTCGGGGAAATCGGGGTTGCAGCCCGGGGCGTGCTGCCGCCCATAGGTATGCCCCAGCTCGTGGGCCCAGAACAGGCTACGCGTACTCGAGTCATCCCACACCACCGACGTCGGCCGTCCGATGTAGGCGATGCCGACGATCCCCGAATTGTACGTGACCCGGACGACGCCGACGTAGCTCTGCGACGTGCCCTCCGCGACGCGCAGCGCGTCGATTTCGCTGAGGATCTGCGACCACGCGGCATCACTCCCGTTCTCGACCGGCGTATTCGTGGTGTACGTCTGATGCACATCCAGCGCCGGCGCGAGGATGGGATAGATCCGCACGGGGAGGTCCACGTAGCTGGCGGCGTTCGCGGTGGTCACGTCGCCGGTCAATCCGTTGCCGGTCTGCTTGACGGGAACGAAACGGAAGCTCTGCGGCGCGGTGGAGCGAACGGTCTCCGTGTATGTGAGGCTGTTGTTCCCCTCGTCGGACTCCGTGATCGCGTGGTTGGGATCCACCTCGGCCACGATCGAGTAACCGGGCTGCACCAGGCTCCCGGGCAGGCCGTAATTCCACGATGCGGAGAGGTCGCTCTCGTCGATCGCCACCGGGGCGGGTCGAGACCCGGCAATCGTGTTGGTCGCGACCAGGGTGCTGCCGTTGAACACACTGACCCGCACCGACGGGACATCCACGGCGTTCTGGTTGGCATGGACGAAGACGCGGACCAATCCCCCGCGTCCGGCGACCAGTGACA
>JBGQHV010000325.1:0-2461 GCA_041498155.1 Gemmatimonadota bacterium
GCGGCCGGACCTCCCACGGCCGTACCGCACCTGGGGCTATCCGGTGGTGCCGGGGGTGTTCCTCGTCGCCTCGTTGTTTCTGCTCGGCAACTATTTCGTGTCGCAGCCGGTGGCTTCGGCGGTGGACGTGGGCATCCTGCTCGCCGGAATCCCGGTGTTCGTGTTGTGGCGGCGCGCTCATGCGACACCTTCGCCGTCGCCCGATTGACAAGCCCCGGGTCGCGGGCATCTTTGTCCGCGTCCCTGTTGAACCTCTTCGCGGGTCTTCATGCCATGCCGACCGTTTTCCGGAGCCTATCCATGAAACGCTTGTTGTGGTCCGTCGGAGCCATTGTCGCTTTCGCGTTCCCCGTTGTTGCTCCCACGCTCTCGGGCCAGGGCGTGACCACCGCCGCCGTCACCGGTCGCATTTCCGATGAAGCCGGGGCGGGCGTCGCGCTGGCCGAGCTGACCCTGGTCAGCGGCTCTACGGGCGAGCGCCATGCGGTCCGTGCGCGCCAGGACGGCGTATACAACTTCGAAAACGTCAGCGTGGGCGGTCCGTATACGATCGCCGTCCGGGCGATCGGCTTCGAGCCAAGGACTTCGGACACCTTCTATCTGAGCCTGGGTCAGCGCCTCGTCGTGGACCTGAGCGTGAAGCGAGCAGCGGTCGAGTTGTCGGCGGTGAACGTGAGCGGCGAGTCCGATGCGCTCCGGTCCACGTCCCGCACGGGGGCCCAGACGTCTATCTCCGATTCCGCCGTGCACCGGCTCCCGACCCTGAACCGGTCGTTCACCGATTTCGTCAGTACCGCCCCGCAAGTGGCGCGCACCGGTGGCGGCGGCAACTCCGTGGCCGGCCAGAACGACCGCTTCAACAACGTGCAGATCGACGGCGGCTCGAACAACGACCTGTTCAACCTCGGCTCGACCAACGGCCTGCCGGGCGGGAGCGTGAACGCCCGGCCGCTGTCGCTCGAGTCGGTCCGCGAATTCCAGATCCTGATCGCGCCGTTTGACGTGCGCCAGGGCGGCTTCGTGGGCGGGCTGGTGAACGCCGTCACCAAGTCCGGCGACAATGCGCTACACGGCTCGGCGTTCGGCTATTTCCAGAATCAGAATTTCGTGGGGAAGGACACCGCTGGGATCCGGATCCCGGTTGCCGATTACCAGCAGCAGCAGTACGGCTTCTCGCTGGGCGGCCCGGTCATCCGGGATCGCGTCCACTTCTTCCTCTCCGGCGACTTCCGCCACGACGTGCGGCCGTTCGCATCCAGCATTCAGCTGACGAACCCCACGGACACGACCGGTGTCGGCATCACCGGCGCCAGGCTCGATTCGGTGCGGAGCATCCTCCAGTCGCTGCCCGGCGGGTTCGACCCGGGCAATTTCGGCGCTCCCACGATTCCCAACCCCGAGACCAACCTGTTCGGGAAGCTGGACTTCGAGACGGGCACCAACAGTCACATCGAGGTGTCGGGGATCTTCGTCAATGCCAACCGTCTGACCCTGGCCCGCTCGTACCGCGGCGGCTTCCCCAGCGGCACGGGCAACCTGCGGGACGGCTACCAGCTGTCCAACAGCGGGTACAACTTCACGGATAAGACCCGGACCGGCCGGGCGAAATGGACCGCCCGGTTTGCGGGCAACTACTCGAACGAGCTGCTGCTCGCCTACAGCACGATCAGCGACGTGCGCGCCCTCCCCAACCGGGTGCCCCTGATCCTGGTGGCGGGGAATCGTACGGGGTCCTACGTCTCGGCCGGTGCCGAGCGCTTCTCGCAGGCGAATACGCTGGACCAGAAGGTCGTCGAGGTGACCGACAACGTCACCTTCCAGGCCGGCCAGCACCTGGTCACCGTGGGCACGCACAACGAGTTCTTCCATTTCGTGAACGTCTTCTTCCCGGCCTCGATCGGCATCTGGTACTTCAACAGTCCCGATTCGCTCGCCGCGCAGCTGCCGAGCCAGTTCTTCCGCGCGTTGCCGACGGCGCAGCGCCCGGATGGGCCGGTCGCCGACTTCCACGTCAAACAGTACGGCGTCTACGCCGAGGACCGTTTTTCCCCGGTTCGCAAGCTGACCCTCACGGCCGGGGTGCGGATCGACATTCCCAATCAGCCGGCGCCGGCGTTCAACCCGACCCTCGACACGATTCATTTCCCGGGGATCGGCGGCAACACGGTCAATACCGGCGCGTTCCCCAGCGGGAACATCCTCTGGTCGCCGCGCCTTGGCTTCAACTACGACGTCAGCGAGAGCCGCCAGACCGTGCTGCGCGGCGGCGTGGGCGTGTTCAGCGGCCGGCCCCCCTACGTGTGGGTGGCGAACGCCTACGGCAATACGGGGATGGAGCAGCTGAGCCTGTTCTGCAGCGGCGCGACCGTCCCGACGTTCACGCTCGATCCGGACAATCAGCCGACCACATGTGGCGCGGCGCCCTCGGCGGGCCGGCCGAGCATCGTCTATTTCGAGCAGA
>JBGQHV010000326.1:0-2384 GCA_041498155.1 Gemmatimonadota bacterium
CGCCGGACCTCGCTTGACCCCGGGCGCACCGGTTTCTAGCTTATCCAGCCCGCCCTGGTGGTGAAACTGGTAGACACGCTGTCTTGAGGGGGCAGTGCCGCAAGGCGTCCCGGTTCGAATCCGGGCCAGGGCATCGGCCAGTGCCAAACGGCGCTGGCCGTTCTCGTCGGCAGGCCGGTCGGGCTAGGGCCCGTGCCCGGCCCCGAGCGACTTCACGAAGGCGGCCACGGCGACCATCTCCTCGTGGGTCATCCGGTCGGTGAACGGCTTCTTGTGCTTTCCGGTGCCGACGCCCTGCAGCATCACGACGATGGAATCGGCGTTCAGCGAGGCCTGGAGCGCCGAGTCCGACAGGACCGCGATGGCCGGGAACAGCGTCTTGATCGCCTCGGGTGGCGTTCCCGTCTCGCCGTGGCAATTGCTGCAGAGGCGGGTGTAGAGCGCCGCGCCATCCGGCGCGGGCGCCGGTGCGGCGGCCGGCTGCTGCGCGGCCGCCCCGGCGGTCAACGTGAAGCCGGCCACGATCCCGACCGCCAGCGTTGCTCTCAAACGGTTCATATGGCCTCCAGATTCGTAATGAGACATCGCGCGTGCTGTGGCGCTTACCTGTCCAGAATCGCGCCGTGGGGCTGATACCCCGCTTGTCGCGCGACCGACCAACCGATGGCCGCCGCGGCACACTGAATCACCAGATCGGTCCCATCGAAGAACCGGCCGACGATGAACCCCTGGGCGACCTCGGTGACGATCGAGAGGTAGAAGGCCGGGAAGCAGAACGCCAGGAAGCCGCGCCGCGCCAGCGGCCAGACGGCGAGCAGCGCCCCGAGGGGAAAGAAGAGAAAGAACGGCTTCAGGATTTCGGCGACACTCGAGATGTCGCTGCGGCTCGCGAGTCCCTGGAGTGGGATCAGGCGCTCCAGCGCGAACTGCTGGTGAATCGTCGCCGGGTCGGTCTCGATCACGAACGGCCGCCACGCCCAGAACGCGATGAGCAGGGCGTAGGCCAGCAGCAGCACGGCGGGCCGGCCGCGCCCGCGCACCAGGCGGGAGAAGCTCGGCAGCCAGGCGCCGCAGGCGGCGGCGCCGAGTGCGATCCCGAGGATGTGCGCCAGCGCCGTCCCCAGCTGAATCGGCTGCCCGAGGGGGCCGTGCGTCATCTCGATCAGGACGGCTCCGACCGTGCCCCAGGCGCACACCCGCCGCACCGCGGACCAGTGCCGCTCGCCCATCTCGACCAGCGCCATCACCCCGAAGACGCCCAGCGGGAAGAAGATGACCACGTCCGCCAGCGGGAGGTGCCACAGCGAGCTCCAATCCAGCTGCGGGACGGCGCTGTGCATCCGGTGTAACTGGCTGCCGCCGCGCGCCGCGAGGACCGCGGCGCTCTGCAGCGGGAGCGCGGCTTCGGCCGCCGCGGCGCACAGGTAGGCGATGGCGAACCCGGCCGCCGGCAGGCCCACGTAGGACTTCTGGGTCCGCATCGCGCGCGCCGTCTGCACCGCGATCGCGATCGCGGCGGCCCCCAGCGCCGCGCCGGCGGTGTTGGTCATGACGTCCAGCACGCTGCAGCGGCGGTCGGGCAGGAAGAGCTGAAGCGCCTCCGCCAGGACGCTCATGGCGGCGCCGGTCAGCGCCGGCATGCGGATCGACGTCGCCAGCGGGAGGGGCCGGCTGGTGGAGACCCACAGGGCGCCCCATCCGGCGAACAGCAGCACGTTCTGAACCGCGTCCACGGCGGTCGCCGCCGAGTAGCGGAACATGAACGCGTTGGCCAGACCCCACCCCAGACCTTGCGACGGGTACGCGAAGTGAAACGGGGCGAGGGTCGCGGCCGCGAGCAGGACCACATAGCCGAGCCGGGCGGTGAGCACGCCCAGCTTGGTCGGCGCGATCATCACGTGTCGGTGACCCTTCTGCGCCCGCGTCCGGGCCGCCGTGGCGGCGTCGTCTCGGCGAGCTGGTGGCTCGCGGCGGCGCCGAGGTCGAGGTGATACAGCCGTTTCAAGTCGCGGATGCGCTGCAGCGAGGCGTCGTCGAAGGGGCTCTTCCCCTCGAAGGCGTGCAGCACGATGCCCTCGAGCAGGTCACCCAGCGTCACCTCGTGATACTCGGCGAGCGCCTTGAGCACCTTGACGAGCCGTTTCTCCATGCGCACCCCGGTCTGGACGCGCTCGACCGGAATCCGTTGCCCTGGCTGCATGCCGCCCCTCCTTGCGGTCCGAGTGGTACCAATGTACCTTGGTACCATACACATTCACGGGGTTCCACTGTGAAGCTTACGCTGCTGCTCCTCGCCGCAGGAGCCGTCGTCGCCGCGACGGCGCACCGCCACCCGACCGAGGACCGGTCCGATCCGTCTGATCCGGGCGTCCACGTGCGCAACC
>JBGQHV010000327.1:0-2358 GCA_041498155.1 Gemmatimonadota bacterium
CCGCGTGCTGGCCCGTGTCTTCCTCGGCCCGCGCCGCACCGCCCGCGTGCGCGGGGATCGCGCCCTGTGGAATCTGGCCGAGGCCCTCGTCCCCGCCGGCCACGGCTACGACTTCAACCAGGCGCTCATGGACTTCGGGGCCACGTGGTGTACGCCGCGGCGGCCGCGCTGCGCGGCCTGCCCGATGCGCGGGTTCTGCGCCACCTACGTGCCGCCCGGTGACCGGCCCTGAGCAGCGGACACGCCCCGTGCCGCTGGTGATCGAGGTCGCCGCCGGGCTCATCCGCGACGCCGCGGGCCGCTATCTCATCACGCAGCGTCGCCGCGGCTCTCACCTGGCCGGGCTGTGGGAGTTTCCCGGCGGCAAGCTCGAGGCCGGCGAGACGGCGGCGGCCGGGCTGCGACGCGAGCTGAGCGAGGAGCTGTCGGCTATCTTCACGGTGGGCGAGCTGGTCGAGACCGTGAGCTGGGAGTATCCCGACCGCACCGTGACGCTGCACTTCTTCGATTGCCGGCTGGAGTCGGGCACCATCGCGCCGCGCGAGAGCCAGGCCATGCAATGGGTCGAGCCCGCGCGCCTGGTCGACTACGACTTCCCGCCGGCCGACCGCGAGCTGATCCAGCGGCTCGGGCGCCGGGGTCGCGCCTGACCCCGATTCGCCTCGCGTCTCAGCGGAAGAACAGCAGCGTGACGACGACGAACAGGGGCAGCAGGATCGCGCCGCTGTAGCGCAGGTAGCCGAAGAAGCTCGGCATCTTCACCCCGGCCTCCTCGGCGATGGCCTTCACCATGAAGTTCGGAGCGTTGCCGATGTAGGTATTCGCGCCCATCGCCACCGATCCCACGCTGATGGCGGCCAGGATCGCCGCCGGGACGCCCACGACGTCGGCGGGCAGCCGCAGCCCCTGGCCCAGCGCCAGGAAGGTCAGGTAGGTCGGCGCGTTGTCGAGGAACGACGACAGCGCCCCCGAGGCCCAGAAGAAGTGCCAGGGCGCCCGCACGCCGAGCTCGTCGCCGCGCAGGCGGAGCAGCTCCAGCGCGGGGATCATCGTCAGGAAGATCCCGGCGAAGAGCACCGCGACCTCGACCATCGGCCCCCACGCAAAGCCGTTGTCGCGGCGGATGCGCGCCGGCGTGAGCCGCAGCGAGACGGCGGCGAGCGCCCCGATGGCCAGCTCGCGCCAGGGCGCCGGCAGGAAGGCCACGGCCGCCACGACCCCGCCGAGCCACACCGCATTGAGGGCGCCGCGCACGCGCAGGGGCTCGCGCTGGGCCCGGTCACGACGGATGGCCGCCAGCGGTTCCCGGGCGAACTGGATCGAGTCGTAGACGAAGAACGCCGCCAGGAGCACGGCCAGCATCAGCCCCCACTGCGGCCACAGCCGGAACGTCCAGGTGAAGGGCACGCCGGCCAGGTAGCCGAGGAAGAGCGGCGGGTCGCCGAGCGGGGTGAGCATGCCGCCGACGTTGCCGACGATGAAGATGAAGAACACGACGGTGTGCTTCACCCGGGTGCGCTCGCTGTTCGTCTGCAGCAAGGCGCGCACGAGCAGCATGGAGGCGCCGGTCGTGCCCACGCAGGACGCGAGCACACCGCCCAGGGCCAGGAAGCCGGTGTTGGTGACCGGGGTCGCGACGAGATCCCCGCTCAGGCGGATGCCCCCCGAGATCACGAAGAGCCCGGCGAGCAGGACGATGAACGACACGTAGTCCTCGGCGGTGTGCAGCAGTGTCGCCGGATGACGGAGCCCGTAGATCGCCAGCACGGGCAATCCCAGCACGCCGGCGGCCACGAGCTTGTTGCGGTTCGATTCCCACCAGTGCGGCAGCCACAGCGGACAGATGGCGATGGCCAGCAGCATCGCCACGAACGGCAGCACGCTGTAGAGCGGCGGCGCGTTCAGGACATCATCTCCGCCTCGCCCCGCACCTCGCCGACGATGGCGTTCACGGCGTCCTTATACCGAAGCCACTGCCGTTCCGGCAAGCTCGATCCGGCCCGGACACACGACGGGGAGGGCGCGGGCCCTCCCCGTCGGCGAACGGCGAACCGCGGCGGCTATCCGCGCGCGCGCGCCGCCTCGATCGCTCCTTCTTCCCAGATGCTGTGCTTGCGCGTCTCCGGCATCACGAAGATCGCGATCAGGAACATGATGGCCGGCACCGCGATGGGGTAGATCAGCGCGTAGCCCACACTGCCCGTGGAGAGGTACATCGAGGTCGTGACGATCGGGACCAGCCCGCCGCCCCAGCCGTTGCCGATGTGGTAGGGCACCGACACCGAGGTGTAGCGGATGCGGCTGGGGAAGAACTCGGCCAGGAACGCCCCGATCGGCCCGTAGGTCATGCCGACGTAG
>JBGQHV010000328.1:0-2333 GCA_041498155.1 Gemmatimonadota bacterium
CCGGGGAGCGACCCGAAGCTCAAGGGCGAATTCGTGGCGATCGGGGCGCACAACGATCATATCGGTCTGGCCCGGCCGGTAGACCACGACTCGATCCGCATCTGGAATCACGTCGTGCGTCCCGAGGGGGCGGACGACGGCGGCAAGCAGGCGACGCCGGCGCAGCAGACGAGCGTGGATTCGCTGCTGGCGGCGTACCGCGCCGCGCACCCGGGCAGCACGCGGATCGACTCGATCTCCAACGGCGCCGACGACGACGGCTCCGGCACCGTGTCCGTGCTCGAGATCGCCGAGCACATGGCCTCGCTGGCGCACAAGCCGAAACGGTCGTTCCTCTTCGTCTGGCATACGGGCGAAGAGAAGGGGCTGCTCGGCTCCCGCTTCTTCACCGATCATCCGACCGTCTCACGCGACTCGATCGTGGCGCAGCTCAACATCGACATGATTGGACGCGGCGACGCGGCCGACGAGACGGGGCGCACCAAGGATGGAGCGCCGATTCACGGCACGCCCACGTACCTGCAGCTCGTGGGGTCGCGCCGGCTGTCCACCGAGCTGGGCAACCTGGTCGAGACGGTGAACACGCAGGGCCACCACGGCCTGACGCTCGATTACGCGATCGACGCCGACGGCCATCCGTCCAACATCTACTGCCGCAGCGACCACTACTCCTACGCCCGCTACGGCATCCCCATCACCTTCTTCACCACCGGCCTGCACTCGGACTACCACCAGGTGACCGACGAGCCGGAGTACATCGATTACGATCACATGGCCCGAGTGGCGAGCTTCGTGGCCGATATCGCGGTGCACGTCGCGGACCTCGATCATCGCGTCGTGGTGGATCACCCGAAGCCCGATCCGACCGCGCCCTGCCGGCAATAGGCCTCGGTCGTCAGGCAGCGATGCGGGCGCAGGGCGAGGTTCTCCTCGTGTCGTGCTACGAGCTGGGGCATCAGCCGCTCGGCACGGCCTGGCCCGCCGCATTCCTCGAGCGAGCCGGGTTCCACCCCGCCCAGCTCGATCTCGCCGTCGAGCCGCTCGATGAAGCGGCGGTGCGCCGGGCTCGGTTCGTCGGCATCTCGGTCCCCATGCACACGGCGCTCCGCCTCGGCGTGCGAGCGGCGGAGCGCATCCGGATGCTCAATCCCGACGCGTTCATTTGTTTCTACGGACTTTACGCCTCACTGAACGCCGCCTATCTGCTGGCCGGCCGGGGGCACGCAGTGCTCGGGGGCGAGCTCGAGCAGGCGCTGGTCTCGTTGGTCGAGCAGGTGAGTGGGGGCGACCGCCGGGCGACGGCGGATGTGTCCCGCCCGCTACTCGCGCGGCTGGACTTCCCGCTGCCGCACCGGGCGACGGCGCCCGGCGCACCCGGCTATGCCAGGCTCGAGCGGGACGGCCAGCGGGTGATCGCGGGGTACGTCGAGGCGACCCGAGGGTGCCTGCATCACTGCCTCCATTGCCCCATCCCCCCGGTGTATGGCGGGCGTTTCTTCGCAGTGCCCGCGCCGGTGGTGTTGGCGGATATCCGGCAACAGGTGGAGGCGGGCGCGCGCCATATCACTTTCGGTGATCCCGATTTCCTGAATGGCCCCGGGCACGCGCTGCGCGTGACCCGGGCGCTGCACGCGGACTTCCCCGACGTCACCTTCGACATCACCGCCAAGATCGAGCACCTGGTGCGGCATCGCACCGTGGTGCCCGAGCTCGCCGCCCTCGGATGTGTGTTCATCGTGTCGGCGGTCGAGTCGTTCAGCGACGTCGTGCTGGCGCGGCTGGAGAAGGGGCACACGCGGGCCGACGTCTTCACGGCGCTCGGGATCACGCGGGACGCCGGCGTCACCCTGCGGCCTTCGTTCGTGGCGTTCACGCCATGGACGACGTTCGACGACTACCTCGACATGCTGGAGGTGACCGTCGCCGAGGCGTTGATCGATCAGGTCGATCCAATCCAGTACGCCATTCGGTTGCTCGTGCCGCCGGGTTCCGCGCTGCTCGAGAGGCCGTGGATGCGTGAACATCTGGGTGAGCTGGACGAGACGGCCCTGACGTATCGCTGGACGCACCCCGATCCGCGCATGGATCGCCTCCACGGAATGGTGAACCGGCTGGTGGAGGAGGCCGCGGAGCGCGCGGGGGACGCGGCTGAGACGCTGGAGCGGATCCGCGCCGCCGCCGCGGCGCTCGCCGAGCGCCCCCGGCCCGAGCCCCGCACGGGCGTCACACCCCGGGTGCGGCGCCGATCGGCGCGACTCACCGAGCCCTGGTTCTGCTGAGCGGAGCCCAGCAAGGGCCAGTTCGGCCCGATCGTCTGACTCAGTCGAGCTGCG
>JBGQHV010000329.1:0-2276 GCA_041498155.1 Gemmatimonadota bacterium
GCCCGGCGGGTGGTGGACCGGCTGGCGCCACAGGTGGGTGCCAACGGAGCACCGGTCGTCGCCCCCGGCACCACCGACCTCGAAGCCTATCGGGCCTACCTGCGGGGCCGCCATTTCGCGAACCGGCGCACGGCGGCGGACCTGCAACGCGCGATCACGTCCTATGAAACGGCGCTGGCGCGCGAGCCCGGCTTCGCCCAGGCAGCCGCCGGACTGGCGGACGCCTGGTTCGTCCTGCCGGCCTACGGGGCCCTCGCGCCGGATGAAGCGATGCCGCACGCCAAGGCGGCGGCGCAGCGGGCGATGACGCCGGGCCGGGAGAGCGCCGAAGCGCTGGCGGTGCTGGGGTCGGTGCGCGCGGTGTACGAGTGGGACTGGACCGGCGCCGATGCCGATTTCCGCCGTGCCCTGTCGCTCGCTCCCGCGAACCCGACGGTCTTGCATCGCTACGCGGTGAACTGCCTGCTGCCGCTGGGCCGCTTCGCCGAGGGGCTCGCGCGCCTGGAAGCAGCGCTGCAAGGCGACCCCATGTCGCTGACCGTGGCTACGAGCCTCGGACTGCTGCACTACCTCGAACAGAGGACGGCCGCTGCCATCGCCTGCTACCACAGCGTGCTCGAGCTCGAGCCCGGGTTCGCGCTGGCGCGCTATCTCCTCGGCGTGGCGCTGCTGGAAACCGACACGCCCGCCGACGCCGTCCCGGTGCTGGAAGCGGCCTGCGCCGCCGGGCGCAGCGCCGAGTCGCTCGCGGCCCTCGCCGCGGCCTATGCGACCGTCGATCGCCGCGACGGTGCCCTGCGACTGCAGGCGGAGCTCGAGACGATGGCGGGCACACGCTACGTGTCTCCGGTGCTGCTGGCGCAGGTGCATCTGGCGCTGCGGCAGCCGGAGCTCGCGCTTACGCAGCTGGAGCGCGCGTGCGAGCGACACGCCTCCGAGCTGGCCTGGCTCGGCGTCCGCCCGACGTGGGCTCCGCTCCGTGGCTATCCCCGATTCGAGGATCTGCGGCGGCGGGTGGGGTTGGCGTGAAGCCGCACCTGGAGGAAGAGCTGCAGCGGCGCCTCGAGGCGGACCGCCACGCGATCGAGGCGTCGCTGGGCGGCGGCCGCCCCGCCGGCAGCGTCCTCGAGGTGCACAGCGGGCTCTCCGACCCGCACGACGGCGGGCGCACCGTTGCCCGGGTGCGCTTCGCGTCGGGGCTGCGCGTCGTCTACAAGCCGCGTCCTCTGGGACTCGAAGCCGCATTCGGGGAGCTCGTGGAGTGGTGGAATGAGCCGGCCGGCGGACTCGAGCTGTTCGCACCCCGCGTCGTGGACCGTGGTCGCTATGGCTGGATGGCGTTCGTCGCACACGAAGCGTGTCCCGACGGGGATGCGGCTGGCCGCCATTACGAGCGCGCCGGGGCGCTGATCGCGCTGGCCGGCCTGCTCGACGCCACCGACCTGCATTGCGGCAACGTGATCGCGCACGGGGAGCACCCCGTGCTGGCGGACCTCGAGACCCTGCTCCAGCCACGCTGGCCCGGCGAGGAGCGCTCGCTGCTCGACACCGGCCTCGTGCCGTGCTGGATCCGCGGCCCCGACGGGGGCAGCTACGATGTGAGCGGGTTCGGTGCCATCGCCGCGCAACGGTTCGCGGGAGCGCCGGTGCCGTTGCGCGAGAACGTGGTCCGGCTCGGGGGCCAGCTCGGGGGCGAGATCGTCTCACCGGCGGCGTTCGCGGAGCGGCTGTTGACGGGATTCCGTCACGCCGCGACGCTGCTCTGCTCGAGACGAGCGGATCTCGCGGCCGCCGACGGACCGCTCCGGGCGTTCCGCCGGCAACAGGTGCGCGTGATGCTGCGACACAGCGAGATCTACAGGGCGGCGCTGGATACTCCAGACGCCCTGGGGCCCGACTCGTTGCTCCGGCCGGTGCGGGAGCCAGGGCTGCTGGAGGCGATCGCCGCGGCGGAGCATGAGGCGCTCGGGGGCGGCGATATCCCACGCTTCGTCGCGGCGACCGACAGCGCCGATTGGATGCCGCACCCGACCCTGACGGTGCGCGGATGCTTCACGACCTCGAGCTACGCAGCGCTGATGGCGCGCGCGCGTCGACTTGAGCCGGCGCTGTTCGAGGAGCAGGCCCGCCTGCTGACGACGGCGCTCGCGCTCTGGGCCCTGGGCGGCGCGATGGCCGCAGCCGAATCAGGCGGTGGCCAGCGCTCCGGTCCGGAGGGCGTGGCGCCGGGTGTACAGCAGCGTCAGGAAGACGAGGTCGAACAGCGCGGTCCCCGC
>JBGQHV010000330.1:0-2267 GCA_041498155.1 Gemmatimonadota bacterium
CGCGACGCCGACCGGTGAGTTGGACTGTGATGTAACTCACGCGGAGCACTCCATCGCTGCTCCGCGCCGTGTAGCTGGGTCCGCCGTCGCCGTCCCGGGCCCGATTCTTGCCATTCCACGTGGTCCCGCCGTCGCGCGGCCGTTCCGCCGCGCCGGGGAGCCGGAGGGTTGTGCACCCCAGTGGGTGCGTCGTCGGAAGCGAGGGCTGTCACCATGCGAAAGACTCTGATGATCCTGAGCAGTGCACTCCTGGCGGGATGTCTCGGCCCGAGAATGAGCCCCGGCCATTGGCCGGGCGCGGGCTCCTACGTCTGCGTCGTCAACAGCACCGGGGCGCCGGTCTGGTTATCGGTGCGCGACGCGGTCGGGCACGAGCTCTCCAAGGGGCGGCTCGGATCGCGGGGTCGTGTGCAGTTCCTCTGGCCGTTCATCGATCTCAACGGCGGCACGTTCGTCGCGCGGACCGCGGAAGGCCGCGTGATGATGAGCGAGCAGTTCAGGCCGTGGGCCGGCCCCAAGGCGTGGGCCTGGGACGTGGCGACCGTCACCCCGGTTTCGGCAACGCATTCGTTCTGCCCCGAGCCCCAGGAGGTCGCCCTCCGGTCCGACTCGCTGGCGAGCGGCAGCGACGGTCGCTGAGCGGCTTCGGGCAGCCCTGACGTAGTGGCGCGCCGCGGCGGAACGACCCGTCGCGGCGCGCGCACGCCCGGTCAGCTTGCCACCCGCCGGAGCGCCGGGTAAGTTTCGCTCCATGGCGGATTTATCCAGTCTGTTCCAGCTGGCCCAGCAGGCCCAGGGCCGGCTGTCGGAGATTCAAACCAAACTCGCACAGGAAACGGTGACGGTGTCGTCGGGCGGCGGCATGGTCCAGGCCACCGCCGACGGGCGGGGGCAGATCCGCGCCATCAAGATCGATCCCGAAGCGGTCAAGGCGGGGGATATCGAGTTGCTGGAGGACCTGGTGCTGGCGGCGGTGACCCAGGCGCAGCAGCGCGCCGCGGAGCTGTACCAGGCGGAAGTGAAAAAGCTGACCGCCGGGCTGCCGCTCCCGTTCCAGCTGCCGCTGTAACCGCCGACACCCGTGTCCGCGCCCAGTGTCCGCGATTGAGGATCTGACCGCGGAGCTTGCCCGGCTCCCCGGCATCGGTCGCAAGACGGCCCAGCGGCTCACGTTTCATCTGTTGAAAGAGCCCCAGGAGACCGCGCTCAAGCTGGCGGACGCGATCCGCCGCGTGCGCGACCAGGTCCGGGTGTGCGAAACGTGCGGCAACCTGGGGGACGAAAGCCCGTGCGCCATCTGCCGGGACCCCCGGCGCGACGCCACGGTGCTGTGCGTGGTGGAGGAAGCGGGCGACCTGAGCGCGATCGAGCGCGCCGGGCGCTTCCGCGGCCGCTACCACGTGCTGGGCGGGCGGCTGTCGCCGCTCGAGGGGGTGGGCCCCGAGGCGCTGCAGATCGACCGCCTGGTGGCGCGGGTGTCGAACGGCGCCGGGGTGCGCGAGGTGATCGTCGCCACCAACCCCTCGATGGAGGGGGAGGTCACCGCCACTTACCTGCAGCAGGTGCTCAAGCCGACGGGGATCCGCGTCACGCGCATCGCGCGGGGGCTCCCGGTGGGCGGCGACCTGGAGTACGCCGACGGGGTCACCATCGCGCAGGCGCTCAGCGCCCGGCGCGAGATGACCGAGACCGACTGAGCGAGGGCGGGAATGACGGGTGCCGCGAGCTGGTCGTTCAACGAAAACGATTACAAGCTGATCCAGCAGCAGCTCCAGGCGTTCCTGCGCGACTCGAACGCCCGCTGCGCGTTGCTGGTGGACCGCACCGGCCAGCTCGTCGCCACCGTCGGCGAGCCGCCGGCGTTCGATCCCACCGCCTTCGCCTCGCTCACCGCCGCCGACTTCTCCGCCAACGACCAGCTCGCCAAGATGATCGGCGAGGCGGAATTCGCCTCGCTGGTGCACCAGGGCGAGAAGGAATCGATGTATCTGGCGGACGTGGCCCGGCGCGTGATCCTGGTGGTGCTGTTCGACCAGCGCGCCACCCTCGGGCTCGTGAAGCTCAAGGCCAAGGCGACGGTCGAGGCGCTGAACCACGTGTTCCAGGCGATGTTCGACCGCGTGGGGGCCTCACCGGGCGAGACCAAGCTGCTGCACGGAGCGGAAGACGAAATTGACAAACTCTTCGGGTAAGCGGGAGACGCGTCCATGTCGATGATCAACTACGCGTCCCGCGAGATCAACTGTAAGCTGGTCTACTACGGGCCG
>JBGQHV010000331.1:0-2186 GCA_041498155.1 Gemmatimonadota bacterium
CGATGCTGTCGAACAGCTGCGACCCGGTGGTCGCGACCGGGGTACGGGCCAGCACCGTGTCGCGCGCGGGCGCCTTGCTGGCGCGCATGAACCGGGCGAACCGGTCTACATCGCCCAACCCGTCGGGACCCGGCTCGTCGTTCGGCTCCGCCGCGGTGTTGCAGGCGGCGACCACTTCGTCCGGAAACAGCCGCGTGGTGATGCCCATCTCGTTCAGGTAGGCGTCGCCGGAGAACGACAGCAGGCTGGCGTGCTGGTCCTTCCACCCGAACCGCCCCACGGCGGTGTGGCCGGGGGCCTCGACGATGGGGACGGCGAGCGCCTGGCCGTGGATCCGGCCGTGGGTCGACTGGCGCTGGTCATGGGCGATGTCGAGCAGCGTCTGGTCGGCGACCGCTTCCACAAATCCGTCGCCCAGCACGTTGAGCGAGGCGCGCAGCGTGCGGATCGTCTCGGAGTCGGGGACCCGCTCCTGGATCTCGCTGTCGGGAAACGTCGCGCTAGGGCAGATCGCCCGGTCGTTGATGAGCGTGCGATTCAGCACGCTATCGGTGCCACGGCCGATCGGGATGTCGGGGTTGCGAAACCGCCCGTCCGGGCCGCGGTGTCCCACGCGCAGCTCGGTGACCTGGCTGGCCCCGCCCGACGTCGGGTTCTGGTGGCATTCGCGACACGACTGGGCGTTGTAGATCGGGCCCAGCCCGTCGTCGATCGTTTCTACGTCGTCAAAGGCGCCCTGATCCGCCTGGTGCACCGAATCGAGCACCAGGCCGTTGCTGCGGTCGTCGAAACCGGCGAGCGCGTCGGGCCCCGACGGCGGGGGCGGGGGCGGGGGAGGCGGAGGGCTGCGCTTGTTGCAAGCGACGCATAGCAGGAGCAGCGGGGCGATCCACGACAGACGGTGACGGCTGATGGGATGAGCCATGGAACCCTCGAGAACGGTCAGAACCAGTTACCCCGAACGCCGCGCGGAGGTCTCCTCCGCGACGCCGCTCAACGGCGCCATCCGACGCCGCGTACCCACACGGTACGCATTCGACACCCCACCCGGGAGGGATCCCATGAAAACTCGCATTGCCGGTCTGGTCAGTGCCCTCGTTCTGCTCGGCGGCGCGGTCGCGGCCGCCCAAGGCGGGGCGCCCGCCGCCTCCACGCCGGGGGGGTTCGCCGCCCGCCGCATGCAGCGGCTGATGCAGGGCATCACCCTGACCCCCGAACAGCAGGCGAAAATCGACTCGATCACCACGCGGTATTCCGCGCAGATGCCGCCGTTCACCCCGGGCGTCTATCCCGACTCTGCTACGCGGGCCAGGATGCGCGACCTGAATGACCACCAGGACGTCGAGATCCGGACGGTCCTGACGCCCGACCAGCAGAAGGTCTTCGACGACAACGTGGCGCAGATGCGGGCCCGGATGCAGCAGCGAACGCCGGGGAATCGCTAGTCACCACTGACCGTCTGGTCGTCCGGGTCGTCCGCGGTAAGTTGAGACATGCCACGCGGAACCCGGACGTCAGTCGGCGCAGCAACGCTCTGGTTGGTCCTCAGCCTCGGCGTGCCGCTGGGCTCCCTTGCGGCCCAATGCTCTGACGGCACGGCGCCGCCGTGCCGCTCTCGCGCCCCGAGTGGGGGCGCCACGACCGTCGCCATCCTCTACTTCGACAACCTCTCGCCGGACACGGCAGACGCCTATCTCGCCGACGGGGTCACCGAGGAGCTGATCGTGCGGATTGGCGCGGTCGCTCGCTTGTCCGTGAAGTCACGGTACGCGGTGCGTCGGTTCCGAGGCCAGCCGGCCCGTGATCCAGCGGGGCTCGGCCGTGCGCTCGGCGTCACTTATCTCGTGAGCGGGAGCGTCCGTCGCGCGGGCGATCACGTCCGCGTGACGGTAGAACTGATGCGTGCGGGATCCGGCGTCCGCCTCTGGGGCGACGTCTACGATCGCAGTGAAGGTGATCTGTTGTCGCTCCAGACCGACCTCGCCCGCGATCTGGCCGGCGGCATCATCGGCCGGCTGGCCCCGTCCGAACAAGCCCGGTTGGCTACCCTCCCCACGCGCAACGCGCCCGCCTACGAGCATTTTCTGCGCGGCAATTTCGCTTTGGCGCAGCGATCGCCGGCGGCGCTCGTGCGGGCCGTGGGCGAGTACCAGGAGGCTCTCGCGCTCGATCCGGATTTTTCAGCC
>JBGQHV010000332.1:0-2157 GCA_041498155.1 Gemmatimonadota bacterium
CCCTCCTTGGTCCCGACCTCGAACGGCACGACGAAGATGACGTTCTGGACGAGCGAGGTAAGACCGCCGATGACGTACGCTTGGGCAAACGTCATATTCAGGCCCGCCCCCATCGCGATCAGCACGTACTCGATCATGAAGATGGACCGGCTGAGGTACTCCAACGCGAGAGCCTGGAAGAACCGCCGCGGCCGCCGACGATAGAAATCGGTGATCTGCTCATCCATCTGCGCCAGCGTGGCCCGCCTGGGCTCGAGGCGGCGCGCCACGCGGTTCAGGAGCGGGATCCGGTGCATGAGGTCGAGCAGTCGCTCGAGTCCCCCGTGCCGGTGACCCGTCAACAGGAGCAGAACCAGCGCGGCCAGCACCACGAACCCGAGCGCCAGACTCGCGACGATCGCCGGATTGCGCGGGAGCAACGCGAAACCCAGCGCGACGGCCGTCAGGAAACTGAGCAGCATTCCCAGCGTGTGGAGCATCTGGTAGATGACGACCGAGCCGGCCGCCCGCTGCAGGCCCAGCCACGGCGCGACGGCGGCGATCTTGAACGGCTCCCCGCCCACGTTCACCATCGGTGTCATGTAGTTGAGCGAGAAGCCGGCGACGATGATCGCGTAGGACCGCCAGAACGGCGGGTGGCTCGGCTCGTCGGCCATGGTCAGCCACCACGCCCACGCGTTGCACAGGTACACCACGCCGTACAGGAGGAAAATCGGCACGAACAGCCAGCCGGTACGCAGCGCGTCGGCGAGCAGCTTGTCCACGCCGATGCGCGCCACCAAATAAGCGAACACCGCCGCGCCCGCGACGAACAGCAGCAGCTGGAGCCTGCGGCTCACGCGCCGCCGGGGATCGGGACGGTGGCTCCGCTCCGCGCCGCGGCGTACGCCTGCTCGACCACGCTCGCGACGCGCCCGATATCCTCCAGGAAAGGCCGCGCCGCCGCTCCCGGCTCGCCGCGGTCGAGCGCGGCCACGAAGGACTCGAACAGACCCGCGAACCAGCGGTGGTACGCCGTCTTCTCGAGCTCGGCCGAGACATCGTGTCGCTCGACGACGCCCGCCCGCTCGAGGCGCAGTTCCGCGCCGGTCCAGTCGATCGAGCCCTCATCGCCGACGAAGCGCAGGCGATTCTCGCGCCCCCGCGCGGCCCACGTGAAGAACATCGTCACGAGACGGCCCGGGTACTCGAGGCGCAGCGACGCGGTGTCTTCCACGTCGTAGGCCGTGTGCCGCAACCGCCCGGTCCAGGCGCTCACGGCGCTCGGCAGGCCGGCGATGTCGAGCAGCTGATACACGAAGTGGGTGCCGTGGTCGAGCAGGACTCCGCCCCGGCCCGCGGCGCTGGTGCCACGCCACGGCGTGCCCGCCGCGCCGCGGCCCGGGTCGGCGGCGGGCCGGTAGACGGCGAACTCCGCCAGGTGCCAGTCCCCGATGGCGCCGGCGGCCAGCCACTCCTTCACCCGTCTCCACACCGGGTTGAACCGGTATTGATGGCACGGCAAGACGATACGCCCGCTCAGGCGTGCCGCCGCGGCGATGCGATCCGCCTCGGCCCGGCTCAGCGCCACGGGCTTCTCGCAGATGACGTGATACCCCTGCTCAAGCCCCCACAGGGTGAGCTCCAGGTGGGAAGCGGTCGGCGTGCAGATGTCGATGAAGTCGAGGGGGGCGAGCTCGCGCAGCTGCTCCCTGCCGGAGAGGAGCGGGATCGCGTCTACGGGCGAAAGGCCCGTCGCGTTGTCCACCAGTGCCACGATGTCGACGCGGTGGCGGAGGCCGGCGGCCCCGCGCAGGGCGGGCAGATGGGACTGCCGCGCGATGCCGCCCGCCCCGATGACGGCGCCGCGGTACCGCTTCGGCTCAACTGACGCGGGCGTAGACATCGCGCTCGGCATCGACCAGTTCGCTCAGGGCAGTCGCGTTCCACTCGTGAATCCAGAGCAGGACGAGCAACAGCACGCTCATCCACACGGCTTCGAGCCACAGGAAGGCGGACACGTGCGCCGCGACCCCGGCACACGCAAGCAGCACGAAGCGGATGTTCTGGCCGAGCCAGGTGTACAGCGGCAGTACGCCCTCCTGGCGCGCACGGTACTCGGCCCGGAACCCGTCCGTCACGCCCCGGAGCCGCAGCAGGCGGACGAGCCGCGCCGAC
>JBGQHV010000333.1:0-2147 GCA_041498155.1 Gemmatimonadota bacterium
CCGGGGAGCGCGGGCATCACCGGACTGCAGGTGGCGCTCGCCGACCGCGAGTTCTGGGTGCGCTCCAACGCCGCCGAGGCGCTGCGCCTGAAGGGCGAGCCGGGCTACAAGGCGCTGGCCGGGCTGCTGGACGGGCCCGACACCTACGCCGCGCAGAAGGCGGCCTCGATGCTGCAGGAGGCGGGCGTGTTCGACGGCTTCGTCGCGCAGCTCGTGGAGGGGACGCCGCGCGAGCGCGCCGCGGCGCGCCGGTTGCTCGGCAAGCTGGTCACGCTGCAGCGCACCGACCTGCTCACCGACGTGGCGATGCGCCACTCGGACCCCAGGGTGCGCGACGCCATCGCGGGACTGCTCCAGCCGACGACCGCCGCCCAGGCATGAACTGGGCGCTGTGGGCCGCGCGGGCGATCGAGGCCTTCAACGGCTTCGTGCTCGCCTACTTCCTCGCGCTCAACATCTCCTACATCGTGCTGTTCTTCATCTCGCTGCGCGAAGTGCTGCGCTTCCTGCGCCACACCTTCTTCTCCGATTACCAACAGATCCTGCGCTCCGACATGACGCTGCCGATCACGCTGATCGTGCCGGCCCACAACGAGCAGAAGACGATCGTCGATACGGTGCGCTCGCTCCAGATGCTCAACTATCCGGAGTTCGAGATCATCGTCGTGAACGACGGCTCGAAGGACGAGACGCTGGAGCGGGTGCTGGCGGCCTACGAGCTGCGCCGTGTGGACCGCGTGTACAAGCGCAGCCTCGCCACGCGCACCGTGCGCGGCCTGTACGCCTCGCCGCTGGTGCCGAACCTCACGGTGGTGGACAAGGAGGGTGGGGGAAAAGCCGACGCGCTGAACTGCGGCATCAACCTCTCCAAGTATCCCCTGTTCTGCTCCATGGACGCCGATTCCGTCATCGAAGACGACGCGCTGCTCAAGGCGGTGAAGCCGTTCATGGAGTCCCCCGACGAGGCGGTGGCCGTGGGCGGCATCGTGCGCTGCGCCAACGGCTGCACCATCACCGACGGGCGCGTCACGAAGATCGCGCTGCCGCGGCGCTTCCTGCCCGTGTTCCAGGTGGTCGAGTACCTGCGCGCGTTTTTGTCGGGGCGGCTGGGGTGGAGCGCGCTGCACGGGCTGCTGCTCATCTCGGGCGCGTTCGGGGTGTACCGCAAGTCCGCGGTGGTCGAGGTGGGCGGGTACGACAGCTCCACCGACACCGAGGACCTCGAGCTGGTGATGGCGCTGCACCAGGTGAACCGCACCGAGGGGCGGCGCTACCGCATCGTCTTCGTGCCCGACCCGGTGTGCTGGACCGAGGTGCCCACCACGTGGCGCATGCTGCGCCGCCAGCGCAACCGCTGGCACCGCGGCATGCTGCAGAGCCTGTCGCGGCACCGCAAGATGCTGTTCAACCCGAAATACGGCGTCATCGGGATGCTGGTGCTGCCGTACTTCCTGGTGTTCGAGACGATGGGCCCGTTCGTGGAAACGCTGGGCTACATCTCGGTGCCGATCGCCTGGGCGCTGGGCCTGCTCAACACGCAGTTCCTGCTGCTGTTCTTTCTCATGGCGGTCGCGTTCGGCGTGTTCCTCTCCGTCGCCGCGATTCTGCTGGAGGAGATCTCCTACCGGCGCTACCCGTCGTGGGAAGATCTCTGGAAACTCTTGATCTGCGGCGTGCTGGAGAACTTCGGGTTCCGCCAGCTGCTCGCGCTGTTCAAGATCCAGGCGTTCTGGGAATACCTGCGGGGACTCAGGCGCTGGGGGCGGTTGGAGCGGGTCGGATTCGGAAAGGCGCCGGGTGAAGGACGGGTGTCGGGGTTACATTCGCGTCAATGATCGCCCTCGCCCGCAAATACCGCCCCAAGCTCTTCAGCGACCTCATCGTCCAGGACCACGTCGCGGCCGCGCTGCGCGGCGCCGTGGAGCAGGGGCGCGTGGCGCACGGCTACCTGTTCGCGGGCCCGCGCGGCGTGGGGAAGACCACCGCGGCGCGCATCCTCGCGATGGCGCTGAACTGCGAAAACAAGACGGCGGGGAAGGGCGAGCCGTGCGGCGAGTGCGAGAATTGTCGCCGCGTGTGGAACGGGCAGGCGAACCTCGACGTGGTGGAGCTCGACGCCGCCTCGAACCGCGGCGTGGACGACGCGC
>JBGQHV010000334.1:0-2126 GCA_041498155.1 Gemmatimonadota bacterium
CTGGGTGGCCACCTCTCCCGCCAGCTGTCGCGGCCGATCGACGAGCTGGTCGGCTGGACGCGGTTGATCCGGCAGCACGAGCCACTCCCCGCGGGACCACCGACCCGGGGCGCGCCGGAGTTTGCGTCGCTCAGGCTCGCCTTGCGGGACATGGCGGGCGCAATCGACACGGCGCGGGGCCGCGAGCTCGAAGCCGAGCGGCTGCGCGCGTTCCGCGAGGTGGCGCGGCGGGTGGCTCACGAGATCAAGAACCCGTTGACCTCGATGCGCATCGCGGTGGACCAGCTGGAGCGCACCGACAGCCAGTCCCCGGCCCGCACGACGATGGCGCTGGAGGTTCTCGCCGCCGAGACCGACCGTCTCGAACGGCTGGCCCGGGAGTTCGCGGATTTCGGCCGGCTCCCCGAGGGCCCCACCAGTGAAGTCGACCTGGTGGAGCTGCTGCAGGAGCTGGGACGGACCGCCGTGCCGGAAGGCGTCACCGTCGACGTCGCCGCCAACGGCGGGCGTCGCGCCATTCAGGGACACTACGAGCCATTGCGGCGCGCTTTCAGCAATCTGCTGCGCAATGCGGCCGAGGCGATGGGAGGGCACGGCACCATCGATGTCCGGGTGAGCGGTGAGGGACGCGGCATCGTCATCACGGTCGCGGACCACGGTCCCGGCATCCCTTCCGAGCTGGGCGGCCGGGTGTTCGAGCCGTACATGACGACGAAGCCGGACGGCACCGGGCTCGGCCTGGCGTTGGTGCGGCAGACCGTCGATGCCCACCACGGCACGATCGCCGCGGGGGAGACGCCCGGCGGCGGAGCCACCTTCACCCTGGTGTTCCCCGCGTGAGCCCGCGCGTGTTGCTGGTGGACGACGAGCCCAACATCCGCCGCATGGTCGGAGCCCTGCTGCAGGAAGAAGGGTACGAGACCGCCGATGCGCCCAACGGCGCCGCCGCGCTGGCGGCGGTGCGTGATACGCCGCCCGATGCGATCCTGCTCGACCTGATGATGCCGGGCGGCCCCGACGGGCTCGCGACGCTCGAGCAGCTCAAACTCGCGCTCCCCGACGTGCCGGTGGTCATGATGAGCGGGAAAGCCTCGCTCGCGGACGCGGTGCGCGCGACCAAGGCCGGCGCCTTCCAGTTCCTGGAAAAGCCGCTGACCCCCGAGGGGCTGCTGGTGGCGGTGCGCAGCGCGCTCGAGCTGTCGCGCGCCCGCGCCGAGAACCGCCGGCTGCACGAGGCGCTGGGCCACGCCGACCCGCTGGTGGGGGTGAGTCCGGCGATGGACGAGCTGCGTGCGCTGATCGCGCGTATCGCCCCCACCGATGCCCGCGTCCTGATCACCGGCGAGTCGGGCACGGGCAAGGAGCTCGTCGCGTCGGCGATTCATCGCCAGAGCGGCCGCGCCGGCAAGCCGTTCGTCACGGTGAACAGCGCGGCGATCCCGCGCGACCTCGTCGAATCGGAGCTGTTCGGCCACGAGAAGGGCGCGTTCACCGGCGCGAGTGAGCGGCGGCTGGGACGGTTCGAGCTGGCGGACGGCGGCACCCTGTTCCTCGACGAAGTGGGCGACCTCGGGTCGGAGGCCCAGGCCAAGCTGCTGCGCGTGCTCGAGACCGGCGTCATCGAGCGCGTGGGCGGGGAGCGGCCGATCACGGTCAACGTGCGCGTCCTCGCCGCGACGAACAAGGACCTGGCGCGCGCGACGCGCGACGGGCGCTTCCGCGACGACCTGCTGTTCCGGCTCAACGTGCTGCCGGTGCACGTCTCGCCGCTGCGCGAGCGCACCGAGGACATCACGCCACTGGCGCGCCACTTCCTCGCCCGCCAGGCGGCCCGGTTGGGCCGCCCGCTCACGGTGGACGCGGGGGCGCTGCAGCTGCTCATGGCTTACCGCTGGCCGGGCAACGTGCGGGAGCTCGGCAATCTGGTAGAGCGGCTCGCCATCCTCGCGGGCACTGATGCCATCACGGCCGATGAAGTGATGCGCGTGCTCCCCCCCGACGCGGTGGTGCCCCGGGGCGCGGGGGCGACATCGGGCCCCGATGTCCCGCTGGCCGACGCGCTGGACCGCTACGAGCGCCAGCTGATCGCGGCGGCGCTGTCCGCGGCCACCGGCAACGTCGCCGAC
>JBGQHV010000335.1:0-2067 GCA_041498155.1 Gemmatimonadota bacterium
ACAGCTGGTCCACGAGGGCCGGCAGCGCCGCCTCGTCCACCTGCAGCTCGGCCAGCCGCGCGATCTTCTCGACCTCCTCCCGGGAAACGCTCATGACCCCTCTCCGTCCCACTCCCGCTCGAGCGCGGCATACGCGACGAGTAATTGCTTGCTCCCGACCTCGGTGTCGTCGAACTCGATCGTGACTTTGAGATTGCGGCCCACTCCCGACACCGCCCGCACCACGCCGCCGCCGAACTTGCGATGCCGCACCCGTTCCCCCTTCACGTATCGGGGCGCGTCCTGCGATTCCTCCACCTCGAAGGCGGACTCCACCGCCTCCGCCACTTCCGGCGGCGGCCGACGCCCGCCGGTGCGATAGGTGCCCGTCCATCCGCGGCGCTCGTAGGATCCGCGGCTCCACGCCGGCGTCGTGCTGCGCTCTTCGACGACCGCCGGCGGCACCGCTTCGAGAAAGCGGGACGACTCCGACTGCTCCAACCGTCCGTTGCGATAGCGGGTCCGCGCCCAGGAGAGATACAGCCGCTCGCGCGCGCGGGTGAGGCCCACGTAGCACAACCGGCGCTCCTCTTCGAGGCCGCCGGGCTCGCCCGCGGTGCGCGCCAGCGGGAACAGCCCGTCTTCCAGACCCGTCAACGCCACGATCGGCCACTCGAGTCCCTTGGCCATGTGCACGGTCATCAGGGTGACGCCCGACGCCCCGGCGCCGCCGAACTCGTCGGTCGGGGTCACGAGGGCCGACTGGGTGAGGTAGCGTTCGATGAGGGTCCCGCCGGCGTCGTCGCCGTCCGTCGTCGCCTCGGCCACTTCGGCCCAGGCCGCGGCGCCGGCCACGAGCTCGCGCACGTTCTCCAGGCGCTCGACCCCCTCCACACCCTCTTCGGCGAGCCACGCCTCGTAGCCCGTCCGCAGCATCGCGGTCTCGAGCGCGGTCGCGGGATCGGCCGTTCCCACGGCCTCCCGCAGCCGATCGACGAGCGACGCGAAGTTGCGCAGCACTTCCCGCAACCCCGGTCGCAACCCCTCCACGCGATCCGCCGCGCGAGCCGCTTCCAGCAGCGGCTTCCCCCAGTGGCGCGCGGTCTCGGCCAGGAGGGTGAGCGACGTATCCCCGATGCCACGGCGCGGCACGTTGGCGATGCGGCTGAACGCCTGATCGTCGGCGGGATTGGCGATCAGACGCAGATAGGCGAGCAGGTCCTTCACCTCGCGGCGCTCGTAGAAGCTCACGGCACCGACGAGGCGATAGGGCACACCACGCATCCGGAAGGCTTCTTCGAGCGGTCGCGACTGTGCGTTCGTGCGGTACAGGACCGCCATGGCTTCGTACGCGAGGTCGGAGCGCTCGGCCTGCCCGGCGAGCTCGCCCGCGATCCACTCGGCCTCGTCGCGCTCGTCCGCGGCAGTCAGGACGACGACCGGCGTCCCGCCCGGGATGGCGGTGAACAGGGTCTTTCCGAGCCGGTCCCGGTTCTCGGCGATGACCCCGTTCGCCGCGTCGAGAATGATCTGCGTGGAGCGGTAGTTCTGTTCCAGCTTGATCAGCGTCGTGCCCGGAAAGTCGTTTTGAAATGCCAGCATGTGCCGGACGTCGGCGCCGCGCCACCCGTAGATCGCCTGATCGTCGTCGCCGACGACACAGAGGTTGCCGTGCCGCTGCGCCAGGGCGCGCACCAGGCGGTACTGCGCGGCGTTCGTGTCCTGGAATTCGTCCACCAGCACGTGATCGAAGCGGCCCTGCCACCAGGCGAGCCGCTCCGGATGCTCGCGGAACAGTCGCAGCGGAAACAGCAGCAGATCGTCGAAGTCCATCGCGTTGGCGCGCAGCAGGGCGCCGCCCAGCTCGCGGTAGCAGTCCGCGGCGACCCGCGCGAGCGGCGATTCGGCGCCGCCGGCGAACTCGTCGGGGTCCACCAGCCGGTTCTTCGCGCCGGAGATCAGCGCGTGGAGGGCGCGCGGCGGGTAGGCCTTGGGCGACAGCTCGCGCTGCTCGAGCATGCGCTTGAGCAGCGCCTGGGAATCGTCTTCGTCGTAGATCGTGAAGTTGGGACCGAAGCCCAGGAGCGG
>JBGQHV010000336.1:0-2064 GCA_041498155.1 Gemmatimonadota bacterium
CGCCCGCGGTCAGGAGCCGCCCGCGGCGCAACGGAATCCGCATCGCTGCGAAGTACCCCGCACTGACCCCATAGCGGAACTCGCTCGGGTCCTCCTCCGGATTGGCGCGGGGCTTCGTTTCGACGTGTACGCCATAGCCGTCGTAGTCGCCGCTCAGCGGCAGCTGGCTGGTCAACGCGGCCGACTCCACGCCGGGCAGGGCCCGCACGGCGGCCAACACCCGATCGAAATAGGCGAACGTGTAGGCGTCGTCGTTGAAGGCGGGACCGGTGGTTTGTACCTGCATGGTGAGCAGGTGGGCGGCGTCGAACCCAGGGGAGACCGCGAACAGGCGGATCATCGTCCGCACCAGGAGTCCGGAGCCGACCAGCAGCACCAGCGCCAGTGCGACCTCCGACACCACGAGGGACGAGCGCATCACTCGACGTGTCCCGAGCGAGCGCCGCCCGCTCTGCTTCAGGCCCTGGTGCAAATCTTGTCGCGTGGCGTGCCACGCCGGCACCAGGCCGAACACCACGCCGATCACCGTGACGACGGCGACGGTGAACAGCAGTACCGGTCCATTCACGCTGATCGCCTCGACGCGGGGCAAACCCGCCGGCGCAATGGCGATCAGCGCCTGCACCCCGAATACCGCGAGCGCGACGCCCATGACCCCGCCCGTCCCCGTGAGCACGAGACTCTCGGCGAGCAGCTGCCGGATCACCCGGCTGCGGCTGGCGCCGAGCGCGGCGCGCACCGAGAACTCGCCTTCGCGCAGGGCGGCGCGCGCCAGAAGGAGGTTCGCGACGTTGGCGCAGGCGATGAGCAGCACCAGCGCCACGGCGCCCAGCACGGCGAGGAGGGCGGGACGGACGCCGCCGATCACCTGGTCCTGTAGCGTCGGCATGAGCATACCCGGAGCGCCGTACTCGGTCGGGTGATCGGCAACGAGGCGCGCCGAAATGGCGTTCAGCTCGGTGAGGGCAGCGGCCGTCGTGATCCCCGGCTTCAAGCGGCCCACCACGCGCAGGTGATGGCAGGTGCGGCAGGCGTAGGGCAGCGAGACGTCGTAGCGCAGCGGCGTCCAGATCTGGACCGTGGGCATGATCACGTTCGCGAATCCCGCCGGCATGACCCCGACGACGGTGAACGCCGTGCCGCCGAGGGTGATCGGCTTGCCGATGAGTCCTGAGTCTCCGCCGAAGCGGCCCCGCCACAGCGCGTTACTGAGGATGGCGACGCGGGGCGCCCCCTGCCGGTCCTCCTCGGCCAGGAAGTCCCGACCCAGCGCGGGCAACACGCCCAACGTCGAGAAGTAGGTGAACGAGACGTGCTCGCCGTTGAGCTGCTCCGGGGTGTCGCGTCCCGTCAGCGTCGGTGCCCACATGGTGATCGCGGCCAGCCCGGCAAACGACCGGCTCATGGCGCCGATGTCCTGCACCGTCGCGAAGCCGATCCCCGCGGGGGAGCCGTCCTTGCCCCGCTCCTGCACGGTGACGAGGCGCTCGGCGTGCGGATAGGGGAGCGGCGCAAAGAGGATGGGATAGACGGCGGAGAAGATGGCGGTGGTGGCGCCGATGCCGAGCCCGAGGATCAACACCACCAGCGCGGTGAAGCCGGGGCGGCGTCCCACGAGACGTAGCGCGAAGCGGAGATCCGCGAGCGTGGCAGTCATCGGGCCATCTCCAGGGCGGGTGTTGGGTTTGGGAACCGGTGCATGTCGGTGTGCGAAGGGGCCGCGCAGCGCTTCACTCCAGTACCACCACTGCGCGGCACGGGGACCGCGCGCCTCCAGCACTTCGCGGAATCCTTCCTCGAGATCGCCCAGGAAAGGCTCCCGCACGTCGGCGGGGAGGAGGCGTGACAGGAGCCAGGTCGCGAGCGGCGGAGGTGCGGCGGTAGAGGTCACGGTGCGTCCCACGACGGTGCGAGGCCCCGGGTCATGGTGCGGAGCACCTTGAGAGACGCACTCAGGGCGAGCCGTCCGGCTGGGAGGATGCGGACGAACTTCTTGCGGCGTCCGCCGCGCTGCGGCGTGGCGTCGCCCAGCCGCGACGTGATGTGCCCCTTCTCTTCCAGCCG
>JBGQHV010000337.1:0-2055 GCA_041498155.1 Gemmatimonadota bacterium
GCTGGACGACGTCGGGACGTTCCAGCTCACGGCGCACCCCCGCTCGCTCGGGCCGATGCTCGGCGTCTTGCGGGTGTCGATCCGCGATCGCGTCGTCGTCCAGGAAACCATCGGAGTCTCGGTGGTGGCACCCCAGGTGCCCCGCCTCCTGATTCTCGAATCGTCGCCCCGGTTCGAGACGCGCACGTTGCGCGATTGGCTGTCGCGTAACCACGGCGCCGTCGCGATCCGGTCCGCCATAAGCCGGGATCGCTTCCGAACCGAATTCGTCAACCGCGTTCGCATTGGCCTGGACGCGGTGACCCCGCGCCTGTTGTCCGAGTTCGACGTGGTGATGATCGATGGTCGGACGTTGGCCGGACTGGCTACGGTCGAGCGCGAGGCGCTGCGACGCGCGGTCACCGATGCTGGCCTCGGGGTGCTGATCGAGCCGGACGCGGTGGTTTACGATTCCACAACCCGATTCAGCGACCGCGCGTTCTTCTTCAGTTTCGACTTCGTGCCGGCCCACGACGTCGACGAGCGGACCGTGCGGCCCGTGTGGCCGGGGCACCGGTCGACGACGACCGCAGTCCCGGCCGCGCCCTACACGCTCGCCGAGCGGTTCGGCAGCGAGCCCCTCATCGAGGATGCAACGGGTGGCATCGTGGCGCAGGTCGCCCCTCGGGGAGCCGGCCGGGTCGGCATCAGCGTCGTGCGAGAGTCTGCCCGCTGGGTGCGGATGGGAGAGCAGGAAACGTTCGCGGCATTCTGGTCCCGGTTGCTCACCGCGCTCGACGGTCCCGGCACGGCCGAGGACTGGGAAATCGCGTCGCCCGGACCGTGGCTCGTCAATCGGCCGGTCGCCGTGTCGGTCGATGCCGTCGGCGACCACCCGGTGGCGATCATCGTCGGCCCTTCGGGTGCGCGCGACTCGGTGTTTCTCGCCCGCGACCCGCTGGTGTCCACGCGCTGGGGCGGGCTGTTCTGGCCCCGCGAGACCGGATGGCATCGCGTTGTGGCGGCGCGCGGACCGAGCTTCTACGTACAGACCGGTGCCGCCTGGGGCAGTCGACAGAGCGCCGAGCTGCTCGACGCCTCGGCTCGATATCTCGTCGGCGCCAACGGACTCGCGCTGGGACGAAGCGGCATACCCACCCCCATCTCCCGCCCCGTCCCGTCCGGCTGGTTCTTCGGGGTGTTCCTGTTGAGTGCCGCGCTGCTCTGGTCTCGTCGGCGACCGGGGTGAGCCCGCGAACGCTCGGAACGGTCGTCAAACCGGAACTGCAAGGCACTCAGCGAGTTGAACGCCTACCTCGGGGTGCGGGGCGAATTGACACCGAAGGCCCCGGGCCCTAAGCTTGCCCCATCCCAAAACGTTCCCCTGAGGCCAGTTCGCGCGTGTCGGTCGAAGCGACCCTGCAGAAGGTCCCGCTGTTCAGCCAGCTCGGCCCCGTCGATTTGCAGCGGGTGCTCGAGGTGGCGCGGGAGCGCGCCTATCCCAAGAACTCGGTGATCCTGTTCGAGGACGACCCGGGCGACGCCCTGTATGTGGTCAAGCAGGGCCAGGTGAAGGTGGTGTTGATCGGCGAAGACGGCCGCGAGGTGATCCTCTCGGTGCTGGGCGAGGGGGACTTCTTCGGCGAAATGGCATTGATCGACGACGAGCCGCGGTCGGCTCACGTCATCGCGATGGGCGACTCAACCCTCCTCGTGTTGCGCCGCGAGGATTTCCAGGGTCTGCTGATGCAGACGCCCGCCATCGCGCTGGCCATGCTGCGCGAGCTGACGCGGCGGCTGCGCCGGGTGGACGAAAAGGTCGGCAGTCTGGTGCTGCTGGACGTCAATGGTCGCGTGGCACGGCTGCTGCTGGACCTGTCCGATGAGGCGGGTGGGGAGCGCATTACGCGGCGTCTGACCCACCACACCATCGCGCAGATGATCGGCTCGTCGCGCGAAACCGTGAGCCGGACGATGCGTGAGCTCGTGGACAAGGGCCTCATCGAGGTGTCTCGGCGTGACATTGTGATCCGTGACCGCTCGGCGCTGGAATCTGCGGCCGGCCGGTCCTAGGCC
>JBGQHV010000338.1:0-2053 GCA_041498155.1 Gemmatimonadota bacterium
ACTACATGAGCATGAACGTGTTCAACTCATCGGGCACGGCCTTCCTCGGCCCGCAGCCGTACGCCTTAGACCGGACGAAGATGCTCGCCGGCCTGCCTGCCACTTTCGTCAGCACCGGCATCACCGGCGGGCCCCTCGAGAATCCCTATCTGCCCGCCGACCTGGACGGTTCGATACCGCCGGCCGCCGGCGCCCCGGGGACGTTCGTGGAATGGCCGGGCGGCGGGAGCTACAAGGTGTTCCACTTCCACGCGGACTTCGCCACCCCCGCCAACACGACCTTCACTCTCTTCGCCAGCCCGGCCGCCGCGGGCTTTACGGAGCTCTGTCCCACGACGCGAGCCTGCATACCCCAGCTCGGTGGAACCGCCGTGGACGGCATCGGCGATCGGTTGATGCACCGGCTGGCTTACCGGAATTTTGGTTCCTTCGAATCCGTGGTCGGCAATTACACCGTGAGCTCGGGCGGGGTGGCCGGCATACGCTGGTTCGAGCTGCGTAACGTGACTGCCGGCCCGGTGACGGTTTTCCAGGAGAGCACCTACCAGCCCGACACCGCCTGGCGCTGGATGGGCAGCGCGGCGCAGGACCAGCAGGGCAATCTTGCCCTCGGTTTCAGCGCCTCCAGCCCCACCATCAGCCCGCAAATCCGCTACGCGGGACGGTTGGCGTCCGATTCCCTCAACACGCTGGGGCAGGGGGAAGCCCATTTGTTTGACGGCACGGGCAGTCAAACGGGCACCAGCAGCCGTTGGGGCGACTACAGCGCCATGAGCGTCGATCCGGTGGACGACTGCACGTTCTGGTACACCCAGGAGTACTACGCCACGACGAGCAGTTTCAACTGGCGAACGCGCATCGGCAACTTCAAGTTCACACAGTGCACGTCGATTCCTCAACCGGTTCTCATACCCGCCGGCGCGACCATCACCAGCGAAGGCTGCGCGCCTCCAAACAACGTGATCGATACCAACGAGACAGTGACGGTCAGTTTCTGTCTGCAGAACGGCGGCACGCTTGGCACGACAAATCTCGTCGGCACGCTGCAGAATACCGGCGGAGTAACGGGCGCGAGCGGGCCTCAGACCTACGGCGCGATGGCGCCGGGGGCTACGGTCTGCAAGACGTTCACCTTCACAGCAAGCGGCGTTGCCTGCGGAGGCACTCTCACCGCGACTATTCACCTGCAGGACGGCGCGACCGATCTTGGTAATGCCACCTACACATTCACGCTCGGCGTTCTGACCACGACGACCTCGTTCTTGCAGAACTTCGACGGCGTCACGGCGCCTGCGCTGCCGGCAGGCTGGACCACGACGGCCAGCGGCGCCGAATCTCCGTGGGTGACGTCCACGACCACCCCCGACAGCGCGCCGAACGACGCCTTCGCGCCGGACCCGGCCACCGTCGGCCTCACGGAGCTTGTCTCTCCGACCATCGCGCTGCCCGCGGGCCCAATGCAGGTGACCTTCAGGAACAGCTACAACACCGAGAGCACGTTCGACGGCATGGTGCTGGAGATCAGCATCAACGGCGGCGCCTTCCAGGACATCCTCGCCGCGGGGGGAAGCTTCACGGCCGGCGCCTACAACAGCACCATCTCGACCGCTTTCAGCAATCCGCTCTCCGGACGGGCGGCTTGGACCGGCAGCTCCGGCGGCTATATCACTACGACGGCGAACCTGCCGGCGGCGGCCAGCGGGCAGAGCATACAGCTGAAGTGGCGCATGGGGAGTGACAACAGCGTCGCCGCGACGGGTGTGCGGATAGACAACGTCTCGATCAGCAGCTCTTCCTACGTCTGTTGCGAAGGTTCAGCGCCGACAAGCACACCGACGAGCACGCCGACGAATACGCCCACGCGGACTCCGACCAACACGCCGACCAACACGCCCACGAACACCCCTACGCGGACTCCGACGAATACGCCGACCCGGACTCCGACGAACACGCCGACTCAGACGCCAACGACGACGAGCACGCCAACCAACACGCCCACGCGGACTCCGACGAACACGCCGACTCAGACGCCAACGACGGCGAACACGCCCAC
>JBGQHV010000339.1:0-2009 GCA_041498155.1 Gemmatimonadota bacterium
AACTTCGCGACCGCTGCCATCGGGGTCGCCTTCGACGCCTGACCACCGGTGTTCGAGTACACCTCGGTATCGAGCACCAGCACGTTGACGTCGCGCCCGGTGGCGAGCACGTGGTCGAGGCCCCCGGAGCCGATGTCGTAGGCCCAGCCGTCACCCCCCACGATCCACACACTGCGTCGCACCAGACCGTCGATCACCGACAACAGGTGCCGGGCGCGCTCGTCGCCGCCATCCGCCAGGGGATCGAGCACCGCACGCGCCGCGGCCACGCGCAGCCGCTGGGCCCGGATGTCGCGCTCGACGCGCGGGGACGACGCGATCAGGGCTTCCGCCAGCTCATCGCCCAGGGCGTCGCGGAACGTGGCGACGAGCCGACGCGCCATGACCAGCTGGCCGTCGGCCGCGAGACGCATCCCGAGCCCGAACTCGGCGTTGTCCTCGAACAGCGAATTCGACCACGCCGGTCCGCGGCCCTCGGCGTTCGTGGCCCACGGCGTCGTCGGCAGGTTGCCCCCGTAGATGGACGAGCACCCCGTGGCGTTGGCGACGAGCATCCGGTCGCCGAACAGGCGGGACAGGAGGCCCAGATACGGCGTTTCGCCGCACCCGGCGCAGGCCCCGGAAAACTCGAACGTCGGCTCGAGGAACTGGGTGCCGCGCACCGTCGAGAAGTCCACCTGCGCCCGCTCGGTCACCGGCAACGACTCGAAGTACGCGACGCTTTCCCTGGCTCGATCGAGAATCGGCTCTCGCTCCGTGAGGTTGATGGCGCGCCGTCCGGACGCCTCCAGCCGTTTCGCCGGGCAGACCTCGACGCAGAGACCGCACCCGGTGCAGTCCTCCACGTATATCTGCAGGGTGTAGCGGGTGGACGGGAAGCCGCGCTCGTCGATCGGCGCGGTGCGGAACGCCGCCGGCGCACCCAGGAGCTGGGTGTCGTCCACCAGGCCCGCGCGGATGACGGCGTGCGGACAGACCATCGCGCAGTTGCCGCACTGGATGCACGTGTCGGGATCCCACTCGGCCACGAGGTCCGAGATGTTGCGCTTTTCCCAGCGCGACGTGGCGCTCGGGTAGGTCCCGTCCACCGGCATCGCGCTCACCGGCAGGCTGTCGCCCCGGCCCGCCATGATGGGTGCGGTCACCGCTTGCACGAACGCGGGTGCCTGAGCGGATACGATCGGGAGGAAGTCGATCCGGCTCGTCGCGCGCTCGGGCAGCAGCACCTGCTGCAGCCGGGCGATCGTGGCATCCACGGCGGCGAAGTTGCGGCGCACCACCTCCTCGCCCTTGGCGCCGTACGTCTTCTTGATGGCGGCCTTGATCTTCTCCAGCGCCTGCTCGCGCGGCAGTACGCCCGAGATCGCGAAAAAACAAGTTTGCAGCACGGTGTTGGTGCGGCCGGCGATTCCCGCCTCACGCGCCACGGCGGTGGCGTCGATCACCCAGAACGCCAGCCGCTTGCGGAGGATCACCTCCTGCACCGGGCGGGGCAGCCGGGCCCAGGTCTCGTCGGGCCCGTAGGGGCTGTTGAGCAGGAAGGTCGCGCCGGGGGCGGCGACGGCGAGCACGTCGAGCGAGCGCACGAAGGCGAACTGGTGGCACGCGACGAAGTGCGCGTGGTCGACCAGATAGGCGGACCGGATCGGTTCGCGGCCGAAACGCAGGTGGGACACGGTGCGCGATCCGGATTTCTTCGAGTCGTACACGAAGTAGCCCTGCACGAAGAGCCCGGCGTCCTCGCCCAGGATCTTGCAGGTGTTCTTGTTGGCTCCCACGGTGCCGTCGGCACCCAGCCCGTAGAACACCGCGCGGAACGTGTCGTCCGTCTCGGTGCGGAACCCCGAATCGTAGGTGAGGCTGGTCCGTCCCACATCGTCGTCGATGCCCACCACGAAATGACGCCGGGGCCGCTGCGCCCCCAGCTCGTCGAACACGGCCTTGACCATCCCCGGAGTGAATTCCTTGGAGGAGAGGCCGTACCGTCCGCCGATCACCGGCAGCGGGCG